>CAWUXP010000168.1:0-13953 GCA_963926495.1 Candidatus Ilumatobacter herschelensis | reverse complement strand
CGTTCTCGGATTCGGCCACGTAGGCGCCGACCTTCTCGACGCCGAGCAGGCCAGTCCAGAGCCCGGTGAGCGCTCCCTTGTCGAGCCCACCAATGGCGATCTGCTGAATGCCAAGCACATTGAACGGTCGTTCTGTCATTGCCTGATGTTGTCACCCACAGGGAGCCAGCAAGCAATTCGCCGCCGTTACTGCCGACTCAGCGAGCAGTGCGGGCACTCAATGGACGCAGCACCGCACGCTTGCGGAACAGCTGCGTCGCAAAGGCGGACACGACACACACTTCAGCGACGGTGAAGACGATTGTGCTCATTCACCGTCATCGACCGCTGTGACATGTCCCTTGACTGTGATTTCTGTCAATCTCAGCGATGTCGAACGGCCCAGATTCCGGCATCCTAGATACATGTCGTCACCGTCGACCACCCCGAGCACCCGGTCCGACACGAGCTGGGCAGCGTTCAGCGACGAAGGCCCCTGGGACGTGCGCCGCGAAGACGTCCAATGGGTGCAACTGGCAGCAACGCTGCGGTCCCAAGCCCAAGCCGAGGTCCCCTCGCTCACCAAGCCGTCAAGGCTCCCCCCAGGAGCTCGTGTTGTCAGCGTCTCGACCCGACTCGGCAGGGCGATTGCCCCGTGGTTGATCTCGAAAAAGCGCGGGAAGTACGACACACCTGAAGCCAGTCGGGCAGTGATTTCACGCCGGCTACGCGAGGCCGCCGAGACACTCGGACCGACGTACATCAAGCTCGGCCAAATCATTTCGTCAGGCGACGGCCTCTTCCCAGCCGAGCTGGTCGAAGAGTTCAAGAAGTGCCGCGACCAGGTGCCAGCTGAGCCCTTCGACGTCGTCCGCCGCACCGTCGAGGAAGATCTTGGCGCCCGGCTTGAAGACATCTTCGAATCATTCGAGGAAACCGCGCTGGCCGCAGCGTCGATTGCCCAGGTCCACGTCGCCCGCCTCAAAACGGGTGAGGAAGTCGTTGTCAAGGTCCAGCGCCCGACCGTGTCTGCGTACGTCCGCAAGGACCTCCGCGTAATGGCTTGGCTCGCCCCGCACCTGGTCGGCCGTATTCCGGTCGCGGCGCTCGCCAATCCGCCGTCGCTCGTCGAACTGTTCGCGGAGACGATCGTCGAAGAACTCGACTTCCGGATGGAAGCGGCGAACATGCTTGACGTCGCAGCGATGCTGCACGATCTTGGCCAAGAGCGTTACGTCGTCCCGCGCCCGCACCCTTCGCTCGTGACTCGACGGGTGCTCGTGATGCAACGATTTCACGGCTTCAACTTCGATGACGTGGTCGGCATGCAAGATGCTGGCATTGACACGGTCGACGTTGTCCGGACGGCAATGGTCGCGTTCATGGAAGGCGCTGTCGTCGAAGGCATCTTCCACGGCGACCTCCACGGCGGCAACTTGCTTGTCCTCCCAGACGGCCGAACCGCCCTCCTTGACTACGGCATCGTCGGACGACTCTCCGGTGGGCGCCGCAATGCATTCCTGCGTTTCATGCTGAGCGCAACGACCAACGATGTGAAGGGCCAAATGGCGGCTCTGCGCGACCTCGGAGCGCTCCCGTTAGACACCGACCTCGACGCCGTCATCAGCGACCTCCGGCTCGACGAGGCGACGATCGACCCCACGACCCTGAGTGGCGAGGAAATGGTCCATGAGGTGCAGCGAATCGTGAAGGCGCTGCTGGGTTATGGCGCCAAGCTCCCCAAGGAACTGATGCTCTACGTCAAGAACCTTGTGTTCCTCGACGGGGCAATCGCGCGTCTTGCGCCAGAACTCGACCTGATCGGTGAAGTCGCAAACATCTCCATGCTGTTCGCCACGAAGCACGGTGAGCGTCTTGGCCGCGAACTCGGAATCGACCCGACCGCCGTCGAGTTCGACATGGACGGTGTCAAAAGGAGCATGGGGCTCGATTCGAGCGTCAACTCACTCAGCTACAAGGAACTGCAGGAACGCCGGACGCTCATTCAAAGGCGCATGCAGGACCACGTCGAATCCAATCGTTAAATCAGGTCGGGCCAGCGTCCACCATGGCCGACATTGCACACGAGCGATAGCGTCGCCTGTCGTGCGTCTGCTCATTGCTCGGTGTTCCGTCGACTACGCCGGCAAGCTCGCCGCCCACCTCCCGGAGGCCAACCGGCTGATCATGGTCAAAGCCGACGGCTGCGTGGCCATTCATGCCGACGGCGGTGCATACAAGCCGCTCAATTGGATGAACGCCCCGAACACGATCGTCGAAGAACGCGATGATGCTGCCGACGGCGGCGGCCATCGCTGGATCGTCACCAGTCCGAAGAAAGAAACGTTAACGATCACGCTGCACGAAGTGATGAGCGATGTCGAAGCTGAACTTGGCACCGACCCCGGCCTACAAAAGGACGGCGTCGAAGCTCATCTCCAGGAACTACTCGCAGCCTCGCCCGATGCCATCGAGAATGGCCTCAAGCTGGTCCGCCGCGAGTACCCGACGGCGATCGGGCCGATCGACCTCGTCTGCCGCGACGAATCAGACCGGGTTGTTGCCATTGAGGTCAAGCGCCGCGGAGAGATCGACGGCGTCGAGCAACTCACGCGCTACATCGAACGCCTCAAGCTCGACTCGTCCCTCGGAGCGATCCGCGGCGTGTTCGTTGCGCAGGTCATCAAGCCGCAGGCCAAGGTGCTCGCCGAGTCACGCGGGTTCACGTGGGTTGAAGTCGACTACGACGAACTGCGCGGCATGCGGCCCGACGATCTTCGCCTTTTTTAGCCCTTTCTGTTCAGCGGTACAGGCGTGTGGTAGCTGCGCACCCAGTGCGCAGCTACCTCACGAGAACGGCCAATTCAACAGGTGGCGCCGGGCCAGGCCTGTTTCGCAAGCACTCGATAGAGCACCCCGCCGTCGTTAAAGAGGCTCCCGGCAGCGGCTGTTTCAAAGGCCTCACCGACTTCGAGTTCAGGCAGGCGTTCGCATACCGACACATCTGCGAGCGCAACCGAAGCCGCAGCGGGCCAGACGAGCACGGGGGCATTGCCTGGATCAGCAACCGGTGTCGCCGTGAAGAGATACGCGTCCGGCAGATACAACTCGAGCGGGCCGAGATTTTCGACTCCAACCAACTCGCCTAATTGGTCGGGCATGAAGTCGCCTCCCACGCCATTGCCCAATCGGAGCTGATCGAGACCGACTGGTGTCATCGACTGCACCCAGACATCGGGCAGCAGTTTTCCTGCGAATACGAGCTCGACCGGAGGATCCATATGTGCGACGCCGTCATCGCTGACAAGTAACACCGGCACATTATGAAACTGGGCAGCCTCGCTCTCGCCGGAGCGATCGCGGAATACGGCAAAAGCAACTCCGTCGGGCAGTTCGGCGCCCTCATCTGCTGAGGATCCGCATGCAGAAAACAGCACTGCTGCTCCCATCGCTACGAACGCCATTATTCCCATCGCTTTCCAAGAATCCCGAACCATCCGACAAAGGTACGCCACCCTGTCTGCTCGGCGACTGCGTGTGCGATACGTTCTCCGACATGAGCCAGGAAGTACGCGGAATCATTGCCAGGGCCAAGGGCGAGCCAGTCTCGATGGAAACCATCGTCATCCCCGACCCGGGGCCGGGTGAGGCCGTCGTTGCTATTCAGGCGTGCGGCGTCTGCCACACAGACCTGCACTATCGCGAAGGTGGCATCAACGACGAGTTCCCGTTTCTCCTCGGCCACGAGGCCGCAGGGCTGGTCGAATCGGTCGGTGAGGGCGTCACGAACGTCGTCCCCGGCGACTACGTGATTCTCAACTGGCGTGCCGTGTGCGGCAACTGCCGCGCCTGCAAGCGCGGCGAAGCGCAGTACTGCTTCGATACCCACAACGCCTCTCAGAAGATGACACTGACCGACGGCACCGAGCTTTCGCCGGCACTTGGCATCGGCGCATTCTGCGAGAAAACGCTGGTCCACTCGTTGCAGTGCACCAAGGTGAACCCCGCAGCTCCCCCGGAGGCTGCCGGCCTGCTCGGCTGCGGCGTCATGGCGGGCCTCGGCGCAGCCATCAACACCGGTCAGGTGACTCGCGGTCAGAGTGTTGCCGTGTTTGGTTGCGGGGGTGTCGGTGACGCCGCAATCGCCGGCGCACGGCTTGCTGGCGCTTCGACGATCATCGCGGTCGACATCGATGACACCAAACTCGAATGGGCGAAGGGCTTTGGCGCCACCCACGTGTGCAACTCGAAGAACACCGACCCGGTCGAATACATCCGGTCGGTCACCAGCGGCAACGGTGCCGACGTGTGTATCGAGGCAATCGGGCACCCCGAGGTCTATAAGCAGTGCTTCGAGTCACGCGACCTCGCTGGCACCGTCGTGCTCGTTGGCGTGCCAAACCCAGAGATGACCATCGAACTGCCGTTCATCGAGATCTTCGGTCGCGGCGGCTCGCTCAAGTCCTCGTGGTACGGAGACTGCCTCCCCGAGCGCGACTTCCCGATGCTCATCGACCTGTACCTGCAGGGCCGACTCGACCTCGATGGCTTCGTGTCTGAGAAGATTGGCCTTGACGATGTCGAAGAGGCCTTCCACAAAATGGAGCGCGGCGAAGTGCTTCGCTCGGTCGTGATGATCGACAGCCAATGAGCATCGAACTGGTCACCACAGAAGGTGTTTTCGCACTGGGCGGCGGCGAGTGGGAAGTCGAGAACAACATCTGGCTTGTCGGCGACGATAAAGAAGTGTTGATCTTCGACGCCGCACACGACCATCAGGCGATCATCGATGCAGTGAACGGCCGAAAGGTCAGGGGCATCGTTCTGACGCACGGACACAACGACCACATCAACGCTGCGGTCGCACTGCGGGACGCCGTCGATGCGCCGATCATGCTCCACGAATTCGACCGCTTCCTCTGGGATGTCGTCTACCCCGAACACGACTTCGATGCGCCGATCGAACCCGGCCGCACCCTGCACGTCGCCGGCCACGAGCTCGGCATCCTGCACACGCCCGGCCACTCCCCCGGCTGCTGCTGCTTCCACGACGCAGCCACCGGCGCCGTCGTCAGCGGTGACACGTTGTTCTGTGGCGGGCCTGGGGCCACCGGCCGGGTGTACTCCGACGAGCCGACGATCTTGGCATCGATTCGTGACGTGCTACTCGCGCTCCCTGACCACACCGTTGTCCACACCGGGCATGGCGATACCACCACCATCGGCAACGAACGTGACCGAGTGCTCGAACGTGTCGCCGAGTTGGGGTTGAACTAAAAAATGCCGGTCCGCGTCATAGAGGGTGTCGTCCAGCACTACGCGTGGGGAGACCCCGACTTCATCCCAAAGTTGCTCGGCGTCGCCGGCCGCGGCCAGCCTTGGGCTGAGTTGTGGCTCGGGACCCACCCGAGCGGCCCGACCTTGCTCGAAGACGGCAGCGCGCTGTCTGACCTCACCGGCAAACTGCCCTACCTCCTGAAGGTCTTGTCGGCAAGCGAACCATTATCGCTGCAGGCCCACCCGACGGCCGAGCAGGCCATCGAGGGCCATGCGCGAGGCGTCTTCGCCGACGATCAAGCCAAGCCCGAACTACTCGTCGCCCTGACCGAGTTCGAGGCGCTGTGCGGGTTCCGCCCATACGGCTCCACCATCGACTACCTTCGACGTCTCGGTGCTGACCAGTTCGCCGATTTTGTCCAGGAGCACGGCGAAGACTCACTCGCTGATCTGTATCACAGCGCCTTCGACGCGACTGAAACGATCACCGGCTTGGAATCGGTTGACGACCGTCAGGCCCGATGGGCCTGGACGTTGGGCGAAAAATACGGCCGCAATGACCCGAGTGTCGCAGCGACCCTGCTCCTTAACTACGTTACGTTGCAGCCCGGCCAAGCCCTTCACCTCACGGCCGGGAACCTGCATGCCTACCTACGCGGTTCCGGTATTGAACTGATGAATGCCAGTGACAACGTGGTCCGCGGCGGGTTGACGGTCAAAGAGGTCAACGTCGATCTACTCCTCGAAGTGGTTGACCCGGCACCCCTGCGCGACCCGGTCATGAAGGTCACCGACGGTCGATACCCCTTGCCCGAGGCTGGCGTGCAGTTGGTACACCTCGCACCTGGCGACAGCCATACCGCTGTCGGCCACGAGCTCGCAATAGCGCTGGACGGCACCACGTTGTATCTCTCACCTGGCACGCCGGTCTTCGCCGACAGCGACACCTACGTCGTCACACCGTTATAAACCGATCCGCCACCTGAGCAGTTCTCGACGGAAACACCCGACGAGATGAAAACCCACGACTACCTCTTGCGGATCTGCACGATCTTTTCGTTCGTGTTGTTTGCGTCATCGCCCTGCTCTTCGAGTAACTTGGCGCGATCTTTTTCGGCCTCGCGTGCTGCCTTCTTCAAGTCGGCCCGAGCGAGCGCAGCGTCGATGCCGTGCTCGTTAATGAACTCGGCCCACTCGACGAGTTGTTCGACCATCTCATCTTCGGGCACCACTGCGACGTTCTGCCCCTTGATGAAGAGGTGACCGCGCTTGTTGCCCGCAGCAATGCCGATGTCGGCGTCGCGTGCTTCGCCCGGCCCATTGACCACACAGCCCATCACAGCGACTTGGAGCGGCAGCTTGCGCTCGCCAAAGGCCTTCATGGCCTCGTTGGCCACCTTGATGACGTCAACCTCAGCACGGCCGCATGACGGACACGCAATGAGATCGATATTCTTGCGCTCACGCAGACCGAGGGCTTCGAGGAGCTGGCGGCCGGCTTTGGCCTCTTCGACCGGATCGGCAGTAAGCGAGTAGCGGATCGTGTCGCCGATGCCCTCCAAGAGCAGTGTGGCGATACCAGCGGTCGCCTTCAGTAAACCCGCCGGCGGGGGGCCCGCTTCAGTGACACCGAGGTGCAGCGGAAAATCGGTCACTTCGCTGAGCGCCCGATAGGCGTCGACCATCAGGGGGACGCTCGATGCCTTCACCGAGATCTTGATGAGGTCAAAGCCAACCTCTTCGAAGTAGGCCATCTCGGTGAGGGCAGATTCGACCATTGCTTCGGGCGTTGCTCCGCCATACTTCGCATAGAGCTTTGGGTCAAGCGAACCAGCGTTCACGCCGATCCGAATCGGAATCTGTCGATCTTTAGCTTCCGCAGCGACTGCCTTGATGTGCTCCGGCTTGCGGATGTTGCCCGGGTTGAGGCGCAGGCCGTGGACACCGGCTTCCATCGCTGCCATCGCCATCTTGTACTGGTGATGGATGTCGGCAATGATCGGCACCGGCGACCGAGGCACAATCTGTGCGAGCCCCTCGGCTGCCTCGATCTCGTTGCACGTACATCGCACGATGTCGGCACCCGCCGCAGCGAGCGCATAAATCTGCTGGAGTGTGCCTTCGACGTCAGCAGTCTTTGTGATCGTCATCGACTGGATCGAGATCGGCGCATCTCCGCCGACCTTCACATCCCCCACCGAGATCTGACGAGTGACCCTCCGAGGAACTGAACTCACAACCTGCATAAGAACAAGCTACGCCTCTATCAGCACCCAAGAGGTGACGAGCACCCAATCAAACAAGACACCGGCGGCGAGGGCACTGACAGCGACGCAGGACGTAGTCCTGCTTGGAGCGCCCCAGCGAAGGCGTTACAGCGGTTGGGTGATGTCGAGGTAGAGGCCAGCGAACATCAGCATGGCCAGCACGGTGACCACGCCCATGGCAAAGGGCATGAGCCGTTCGACGTCGGCGAAGTAGCGCTGTTTGCCACCGCGTATCCGTTCGCGCACACGCTCGTACATGGCAATCGCTGCATGACCACCGTCGAGCGGCAGTAGCGGAAACATGTTGAACACACCGACAAACACGTTCAAAACTGCAAGTAGCGACAGCATGCCAGCCCAGCCGGAGTTCTCACCGACGTCGTCGGATATTCCGGCGACACCAACCAGCGTGGTGGGGCGGCTCGACAGATCGTCGTTGGAGCCTGTGAGGTGCGTGACGATATTGACCGGGTTGAGGACCTTGATGACCCCCTTGGTCGACTCCCACGAGAACGGCACGATGTCAGCAACCGCATTGCCTGCAGCTGCAGGAACGCTGTGATCGATTGTCTCGAAGATGCTCGAGCTCGACACACCCACGAGGGCCCCGCCGGTGTCGTTCGACCCGAGCGTCACAGGAATAGATTCCTCAACTCCGTTCCGCAGCACGGTCAGGGTAATCGCGTCGCCAGGATCGTTGGCACGGATCAGTTCACCGAACTCGTTGGCACCTGTGAAGGACTCGCCGTCAACCAATCGGACAATGTCACCGGCAAGCACGCCAGCGGATTGGGCTGCACCACCAACGACGAGAGTTTGGACTTCGACACCATCACGAACCGTGTCTTCGCCAGCTACGGCATAGACACCGAAGAGGAGGGTGACAGCGATCAGCATGTGCATCAGCGAACCGGCCGAAATAACCAGGAGGCGTCGTGGAAAGCTCTTCTGACGGTACGAACGAGCCTCGTCGCCCGGTTCGACTTCATCCATCCGGTTCATCCCGATGATTCGAACGAACGCACCGAGCGGCAAGGCCCGGACGCCGTATTCGGTCTCACCGCGACGGAAGCTCCAGAGGCGTGGCCCGAAGAAAAGGAAGAACTGAGTGACCTTCATGCCGGTCCACTTCGCAGTCAGGTAGTGCCCGAGTTCATGGAGGAAGATCGAGATAACCACGCCGACAACAAATACGAAGATCCAAAAATTCGCGAACCCGAGCCAGGCGAAAAGACCCAGAATGGCAAGCATCGACAGGGCACCCCGCATGCCGCCGGCCAGTTCATCGGCCTCGAGGTTCTCAGTGACAGCGCCACCGGCCATGATCTCGCTGGTGAACTTCGACCGGCCCGGTATGTCGTCTTGGGTTGGCGGGGTGAGTTGATCAGTCATTGTTGTACAACCTCTTCGGCAATCCGTCGAGCATCTTGATCCGCTTCAACAATATCTTCGACGGTGTAGGGGACACCTCCATCATGGCGCTCCAGCACCGCTTCGCACACTTCAGCTATCTGATTCCAGCGCAAGTTTCCCGAAAGAAAAGCCTCAACGGCCACTTCGTTGGCTGCGCTCAGCCACGCCGGGGCGGTGCCGCCAAGACGGCCAGCGGCATACGCCAAGTCGAGGCAGCGGAACGTGGCCCGATCAGGTGCCTCGAAGTCGAGTGAGCCAAGGGTGGTCCAGTCGATCGTTCCGAAGGCTGTGGCGAGGCGATTGGGATACCCGAGCGCGTACCCGATCGGCAGCTTCATCGTCGGCATCGACAACTGAGCAATGGTCGATCCGTCGGTGTACTCGACCATCGAATGGATCACCGACTGTGGATGCACGACGACATCGATCTGGTCGTACGGCGTGCCATACAACTCGTGGGCTTCGATCACTTCGAGCCCCTTGTTCATCAGCGTGCTCGAATCAATGGTGATCTTCGGGCCCATGCTCCACGTCGGGTGCTGCAATGCCTTCTCGACCGTCACCTCGGCGAGATCGTTTCCGCTTCTCCCCCGGAAAGGCCCGCCGCTTGCTGTCAGCAGCAACCTGGCTACTTCGCGCCCGGCATCAAACGACGCGCGCAAGCACTGGTGTAACGCGCAGTGTTCTGAATCAACGGGCACAATCTCGGCGCCCGGCGTTGAGCGCAGCGGCTGCACGATCGGGCCAGCGGCAATGAGGCTCTCTTTGTTCGCCAAACCGAGTCGCCTGCCCGAACGTAACGTCTCGGTGGTGACAAGGAGACCGGCAAAGCCAACAACGCCGTTAATAACGACATCAGCGTCGTCAATCAGCGCAGTGGGGTCAGCGTCGACACGCACCCGGCCGGTTGCTGCGACCTCGGAACGAGCAGCTGCGTCGTCGACCACGATCAACGGAATATCGAACTCCGCGGCTTGCCTCAGCGCGGCGTCACCTGACAGGCCGACGCTGATCCCGGTCACGACGTACGAGCCAGGCTCGCGTTCGTTTTCGGCCCGGATGACCGCGAGCGTCTGGGTACCAATCGAGCCGGTTGAACCGGCAATGGCTACGCGAACCGGTCGCTGCGTCATCTGGTCAGACGCTGAACTTGGTCCACGGTTCGACGACGAGCATCAAGTAGTAGACCGCAGGAAGAGCAAAGAGGAACCCGTCAAAACGGTCGAGCACACCACCGTGGCCCTTGATGAGTGAACCGAAGTCTTTAACGTCGAGGTTCCGCTTGAACATCGACTCGGTCAAGTCACCGAGTGGCGCAAAAATCGCAATGACGATGCCGAGCATCAGCAGGTGGCTGGTGTCGGACCACGTATCGCTGAGATTGCGCATGCCGACCAGCAACATGACAACCAGTGTGAGGATCGTGCCGCCGAGGAATCCCTCAACCGACTTATTCGGGCTGATCCATGAACGGAGCGGTGTTCGCCCGAAGGCGCTCCCGACGAAGTACGCACCGACATCGTTGGCAACCACACCCACAGCCACTAGCACGATCGTGTCAGTACCGATACTGAGACCGCCGAAGAAGTTCGAGTATCGAATGATCAAAGCCGCAAACGAGCCCATGAGCCCGATCCAGATCACGCCGAGCATAGTGATCGCCATGTTTGGCATCGGGCCGACCTCGATGGAATCCGAGCCGATAAAACCAAGCGATCCAGCCAGAAATGCGAAGGCCAACACCAACGGGATGCCGCGTTCGCCGACCCAGTAGGCAACCAGCGGACACGCAACGCATGCGAGCACGCCAGCAGCCACCGCCGGGCGGTAGCCCTTCTCAGTGACCTTCGAAAAATACTCGATCGCCGCCAGCCCAAGAGCCACCGCAACGAAGGCGATTGCAGCGGCGGGACGCCACATCGATACTGCGAGGAACACTGCAGAGAGCAGCAGACCTGTGGCCACTGCGACCGGAAGGTTGCGCTTGCCACCTCCGGGCGTGCCGGATCCGGCCGCGGGCGGACGCTGTGACGATCCGCCACGACGCTGCGGCGGCGGGCGCCGGGGCATACCGGACGGGTCGGTGCCGATGGTGATGCGAGCTGGCTCGCGGGGTCGAGCCTCAGCAGGTGCTGCGCCCCGAACGACGTCGTGAAGTGCAGTTGCTTCCTGTTGAGCAGCGGTGGCAGCCGACTCGACGATCGGGGCATCTTCCCACGAAATCTCGCCGGTCGGGTCGGCTGGCGACGCCGCAGAGACTCTGCCAGTTGGCTTATCGACCGAGTCGCCTTCCTTCCACACCGGTGTGTCAGTGGTGAAAGTCGACCAGACATCGAGGTCGTCGGTCGGGTCGACTGCGGCTGCTGGGCGCTCGATGACAGGCACCTCACCGGTTGCGTCTTCGGTCCAGTGCTGCATCGAACCCGACGGATCGTCCATCTGCAAGCGGCCGGAACCGCCGGACGCCGACTCTGGCCACTCACCGGTCGTAGCAGCCGGTGCTGGCTCGGTCGCGCGGTGTGGTGGAGGGTCAGCAGCCACGGCGGGGGTCTCAGAAGTGTCGCCGAACAGCGGCCCCCCGAACTCTTTTTCGTCGAACGCGTCCATCTCGGCTTCGAGCCGACCAGGTCGCCGCCGATCGGCCGATTCTTCTTCGTCAAGTCGCCAAATGTCGTCAGTCATCGTGTTTACCCCAGCTTCTCAGACTTCGAGCAGTTCGTGCTCTTTGCGGCCAAACGCAGCGTCGATTGCATCGACATGTTCGCTCGTGACCTTGTCGAGTTCCTTCTCGGCGCGTGTAAGCTCATCTTCGGACACATCGCCGTCTTTTTGTTCGCTTTCCATATCTTTGCGCGCATCGCGGCGGATGTTGCGCAGCGCGATCCGGCCATCTTCGGCCATGGTTTTGGCCACCTTCACGTACTCTTTGCGGCGTTCCTCGGTGAGCTGCGGCAGCGACAGGCGAATCGCGATGCCATCATTGTTCGGATTGACGCCAAGGTCACTCTCGCGAATTGCCTTCTCGATTGCCTCGAGCGAGGACCGGTCGTGCGGCTTGATCAGCAACTGCCGTGCCTCAGGCACCGAAATCGAAGCGAGCTGCTGGATCGGCACAGGCGCTCCGTAGTACTCGACGGTGATGCGCTCGACGAGCGCTGGGCTGGCACGGCCGGTACGCACCGTGCCGAACTGAGACTGGGTATGTTCGACGGCTTTGTCCATCTTGTCCATGGCTTCGAGCATCGTGTCGTCAATCACGCTGACCATCGTACCCAGGACAGGCGGGCCAGACAGCGCATCATGCGTGAACGAGCGTTCCTTCGCTGCCGCCCTGCACGATGCTCCGCAACGAACCCGGTTTCGACATATCGAACACCACGATGGGAATGTTGTTGTCACGGCAGAACGCAATGGCCGTTGAATCCATCACTTTCAGGTCTTTCGTCATCACTTCCATATAGGTGACAGCGTCGTACTTGACTGCATCAGGGTTGGTTCGCGGATCGGCGCTGTAGACCCCGTCGACACCCGAGTGCGTCCCCTTGATCACCACCTCGGCCTCAATCTCGGCGGCGCGCAGCGCGGCAGCAGTGTCAGTGGTGAAGAACGGGTTACCGGTGCCAGCAGCAAAGATAACGACTCGACCTTTTTCGAGGTGACGGACCGCGCGCCGCCGAATGTACGCCTCGGCGATGCGCGGCATCTCGATCGCCGACTGCACTCGCGTTTCCTGTCCCTGCCGTTCGAGCGCGTCCTGCAGCGCAAGCGCATTCATCACCGTGCCGAGCATCCCGATGTGGTCGCTCTGGGTCGCATCCATTCCAGTGAGTGATCCTGTGCGGCCGCGCCAGAAGTTGCCGCCGCCGACGACAACAGCAACGTCAACGCCAAGGTTCTGGCGTAGATCGATGATCTCCGCTGCTGTCGACTCAAGCGTGGCACCATCGAGCCCAACGCCCGACTCACCCGCCAACGCCTCACCTGAAGGCTTGAACACGATTCGTTTGAAGCTCGGACGTTGTTCTCGTTGCGTCATTCAGTGTCTCCGGAAGCAATTGGGTCGGGCGCGAAACAGCCCCGCCGAACGTACTTGACGCGCGGCGAGGCTGTTCAATAATTCAGATGTTCATTCCGCATCGAGTGGCGATCCAGAACTCGGATAGCTGATTCGGGATCAGATTGTTCGAGGCCAAGGCACGATGAACCCGAGTTGGCCCTTGCCAACGAGTGGCGAGGCGTAACGCAGGGATCGAGCGATCTGGACCGAATCAGCCGATTTCGACTTGCGCGAAGGCAACGATAGAGGCGGAGCCGATGAACTGGCTGACCGACTGCTTGTCGTCCTTTGCGTATGGCTGATCGAGCAGCGCAACGTCCTTGAAGAATCCGCTGATCCGGCCCTCGACGATCTTTTCTAGTGCAGCTTCAGGCTTACCTTCGTTGCGTGTGATCGTCGTAAGTGTCTCGCGCTCGGCAGCAACGACCTCGGCGGGGACGTCGTCGCGGCTGAGGTACTTCGGACGAGCGAATGCCACGTGGACAGCAACTTCGTGAGCAAGCGCCTGCGTGCCATTCGCGATCTCGACCAGAACGCCGTTGACGCCGCGTCCGCCCTGCAGATGCTGGTAGCTATCGAGGATATTGCCCTCAGCAGCTTCGATGCGGGCAACCTGGCCGATGCTGATGTTTTCCTTCAGCGTGACCTTGAGTTCTTCGAGATTGGTCTGACGCTCGGAGATCGCATCAACGCCCTTTTCAGACACGAGTGCAACGAGTGCGTCGGCCTCGGCCTTGAAAGAGTCAGAACCGGCGCTGAAGTCGGTCTCGCACTTGAGTTCGACGATGGCGCCGATATTCCCGGTGATCGCCATGCTGGCCATCCTCGGCGTGTTCGCCTGGGCCTTGCACGGCGGGCAGTTCGATGACCTCGACGCCATCGCTGCGCAGATCCTTGCTGCGGACGCCGACGCACCACCTCGCGGTGCGGCGTTTGATGCGGATCAAGGCGCCGACGACG
>CAWUXP010000167.1:0-16002 GCA_963926495.1 Candidatus Ilumatobacter herschelensis | reverse complement strand
GTCGGTGCCGATGCTGACGTTGACACCCATCTGCACCATCTCGGGAAACTTGCCAACCTGAGTGACGCCGTAACTGACCTTCAATGCAGTCGTCGGGCAGTGCGCGACGTTGACAGCCATCTCGGCCATCACGGCGAGTTCCTGGTCGTCGATCTGAACACAGTGGGTGATCGCCACGTCATCACGCAAGATCCCTAGCTCGGCGAGGTGGATCATCGGGCGCTGACCGAACTCGGCAATGAAGCCTTCCGGGTCCATCTTTGCCGGTGACATGTGGAAGCTCATCCCGGTGCCGTGCTCGTCAGCCAACTCACGTGCGGCCTTCCACAGCGGATCAGATGCTGTGGTGTGACCAACCAGAGTCGACCACGTTCCCACCCTGGCGTCGGGAACCGAGCCATAATCGACCAACTGCTTCTGCAACATGTTGATTGCCGCATCAGTGTTCTGTTTGTAGACGTCGGGTTCGGGGGGAAGGTCCCACACCCAGTTCCCGACTCGCCCGCGAATGCCGACTTCCGCGAGGCCGTCGATCACCTCGTCAAGGAACCGAATCGTGCCCGCTTCGAGGAAGGTCGTCGTGCCGGACTTCAACATCTCGACGGCAGCGAGCTGTGCCGACAGTCGTTCCTCTTCAGCGGTGTGCACTGCGTACAGCGGACAGAGCCACATAAACACGTTCTCTTCGAACGGGGTGTCGTCGGGAACGTAGCCCCGCGTCAACGGTTCGCCCGTGATGTGAATGTGGGTGTTGACCATCCCGGGTGTCACAACGAACCGGTCACTGCCCACGGTCTCTTGCGCGGTGTACCGCGCTTCGAGGTCGGTCTGCTTACCGACGTCGATGATTGTGTTCCCGCGAATCGCGACGGCGCCGTGGCGGATCACGTCGCGGGTCTCGTTCATCGTGACGACGTGGCTGCCGACGATGAGGGTGTCGATCTGTTCGGTCATAAAGTCTCCAGACTCTGGCGGGGCTTGCTCGCAATGAAACTCTGTTGAAATCCGATCGGCTCGACGAGCCGTACGTCAACGAAACCTGCTGTACGGATCCACTCCGAGAACTCTTGGTGCGTGAAGCACAAGCCCTTCTCGGTGCTGGCCATCATGGTGGTTCCCATGATGACGGCGTGTGGATTCGACTTGCGTTCGATGTCAGTGAAGTAATCAGCAAGAACGAGTCGGCCTTCGGGCTTCAGGGCCAAGAACGCTCGCTCGATCATGTGCTGGGCACCGGCTGCGCCTTCGGTGCGGCAGATATGGCCGAGAACCACGATGTCGTAGCTGGCAGTCTCGATGTCAATCGTGTGAAAATCGCCAGGGCGGAACTCACAGCGATCGCTCACCCCGTGCTCAGAGGTCTTGGCTTCGGCGACGCCGATGACACCTGGCAGTTCGTTGATCACTGCTGAACCATCAGGGCATCCGTTGAGCATCGCGATAGCCCATGGCGCTCCGCCGGCTCCGAGGTCGAGAATTTTTGGCGCCCGCATTGCGGAGTAGCGGATCTTCAGATCGGCACGAGTCGCACACCGGAACATCGTCGTGAATGTTCCTTCGACGAGCGGAACATAAAAGGCTGCGGCATCATTTTCGATCGGGGTCGCAGGGCGACCGTTACGCACCGTGTCGGCAAGCTGCGTCCAGTTCTCGTGCGGCCCTGGCGCCATGGGAATGAGGTCGGCCATTGATGCGGGGCTGTCAGACACCAAGTAGCGCTTCGCGGCGTCATTGAGTTCGTAGATGTCGGTGAACTGGTCGAGGAGTTCGAGCGCAACGACCCCGTCGAGGAGGGCGCGAACATGATCAACGGATGCATCGAGCGCAACGGCGATGTCTTCCACCGGCGACGGACCCAGCCGCTGCAACGTGTCAAAGACATCGAGTTCAAGCGCCGCAAGCAAGATGTAATAGCGGCCAAGGCCCTCGATTGCTGCCCACACCGGTGCGGCCGGCGGCGGCTTGTAGTCGGTCCATGGGCGGCCCGCGTGGGCCATAGTGTGCGTCTTCTTGATCTCCGGATACGGAGCGTCGCGAGGTTCGTGCATGCTGATCAAAAGCCTCTTAGGGCTTGAGCACGATCTTGCCGAAGAAGTTGCTCTGCATCATCTTGTCTTGTGCCTGCCCTGCATCGGCAAGGCCGAACTCGGAATCTATGACAACCTCGAAGTCAGCGCTGCAGAACATGTCCCAGACCGGGCCGAACTCTTCAGGCCGGTACGGGTCAGAACCGAGTATTTTGATGCCCGAATGGAAGAGATAGCCGAGCGATGGGATCGTGGCCTCGTCGCCCGAGGAGTTGCCGCAGTTAACGAGGCGCCCGCGTACCCCGAGGCCAAACAGCGATGGGCCGAAGAGGGCAGTGCCGACATGATCAAAGACCATGTTGACACCGGCGCCGTGCGTGACTTCGCGGGCGAAACCAGCGACATCGGTGGTGCGGTTGTTGGCAACGTGATCGGCACCGAGGGCCAAGGCCCGTTCGCATTTTTCGTCGGTTCCAGCGGTGGCGAGCACAGTGGCGCCAGCCTGTTTGGCCAACTGAATGCCGGCCGTCGACACACCTGAGCCGGCGGCATGGATCATCACGGTTTCGCCGGCCTGTAGGTGGCCGACTTCGAACAATGCATGGGCTGCGGTCAGGAACGCCGTGGGGAATGTCGCAGCATGTTCGAGGGGCATGTCGGCCGGCACGATGTACACGTGTGAAGCCGGAACCAAGCACTTTTCGGCGTAGCCCCCCGCAACGGTGCCTCCGATGATGCCGAGGTCTCCATACAGATCGCCGCGGCCGGCGAGCTTGGAGTTTTCTGCGACACCTGCGAGCGACGGATCGACGACGACGCGATCACCGACTGACACATTGGTCACGTCAGCTCCGACGGCCGACACAATTCCGGCGAGGTCCATGCCAGCGATATGCGGCAATTCGAAGCCCGGCATCTGGAACCAGCCAGCGCGTTGGACCAGATCGAGTCGATTGAGCGACGTCGCAGCCACGTCGACGATGACGTCGCCTGCACCCGGTTCAGGATCGGGAACGTCGATGAACTGAAAGACCTCGGGGCCTCCGACTTCGGTGTACAACATCGCTTTCATCGGTGATCTCCGTACTGTCGGTCGGTTGCGCTCATCTGCGGCACGACTCTATGGTAAGACCAACAGACCACCACACACGAAATGTGCGCACAACATGTTCTTCATCTTCTGTTCCTCACTCCATTCACTTCCCGCCGGTGAGTAGTTCTCCACTTGACGGGTGCTGGTACGCCGTTGCGACCAGTGCAGCCATTGGCGACCAGCCGCACCCCATCGAAGTGCGCGACCAGGCCTACGTCCTGTGGCGGGGCTCGGATGGAACACTCATTGCAGCCGCCGACCGCTGCACGCACCGAGAAGCCAAACTGTCGCTTGGCACCGTCACCGACGGCTGTCTGCACTGCCCGTACCACGGGTGGTCCTTCGGCAATCAAGGCCGATGTGTCGGCGTGCCCTCGTCAGGCCCAGCGGCAACGATTGCACCCGCGGCCCACCTGATCCCGCTCTCGGTCACCGAGCGCTACGGGCTGGTCTGGTTCTGCCCTGCCGAACCCACACAACCAGTTCCGCACCTCGGAGTAGATGACGACAATTCCTACACGCGTCTCAACACCACGATGGAGGTCTGGAACTGCTCGGTCACGCGGATGATCGACAACATGCTCGATGTCGCACACTTCCCGTACACACACGCCGGAACCTTTGGGCGCGAGCAAGAGCGGACCGTTCCCAACTTCACGCTGGAGCAGCTCGACGACACGTTCCACGGCTACACCTACTCGGTCATCGTCAACAACGAAGGCGAGGCAAAGTCGATGTCTGGTGGTGGCGACGACGTCATCCGGCTCGACATGTCGACGGGGTTTGCGCTCCCCTTCTCGGTGCGCAGCACCATGTCGTACGAGAACGGGATCGAACAAACACTATTTATGACCGCATCGCCCATCAGCGCGGAGCGCAGCTACTTCACCTTTGTGCTCTGGCGCAACGACGACGTCTCAACAACGGGCCAGCAGATCGTCGACTTCGAGCGAGAAGTGGCCTGCGAAGATCGCCAAATGCTCGAACAGTTCCCGGGGGAGCTCTCGCTCAATCGTGGAACGCTCGTTGACGTGCAGTCCGACAAAGCGTCCCTCGAATGGCGTCGCCGCTACAGCGCCTTGATCAACCCCGCAAGCTGAGCTACACACAGCTGCTCCTGGGCTACTCCTTCGTGTCTGCGGCTTCGTACCGGCTGACGAGCCAGGTGTTGAATTGCGCGAGCACACCCTCCTGCCAGGCGTAACGGCCTCGCGGGGCGAATCGGGACTGCATGCCAAGTTGCACCGACACGTTGGTGGGCATGTCCTGGCGGTTGAAATTCGACACGCCCGCAATCGCTGCTTCGAGGGTCTCGCCAAAGTCAGGCAAGTCGACTGTCGAGGTCGGAAAGATGTAGGCCATGCTCAACGCGTGAGTGGTTGGGCCGGTGGGGTCAACGGAGAACCAGAACGCAGAGTCCGACTGGAACCCCATGAGGAGCGACGGCGCGACCAGCGCGAAGACGACCCGCTGGCGCTCTTCGATCGTGGTTCCAGGCAACGGCGGGAAGAGCGCCTTGAATGTGGGGTTGAATCCACCATCCGGATCGATGGTTTCATTGAAGCCGAACATGGCGACATCGCCCGGGTCCGGATCGGAGTACCAAGCCCCTGACGATGGGGCGAAATCATGGATTCCCCGATGCAACCGACTGTTGTGGTACATCTCCATGAAGTTCTCGATCATGATTTTCCAGTTGAACGGGACGTCGGGAATCGTCACCGGGTCGACCGTGACAAGCGACTCGACGGCGTAGTTCGCGAGCACTGCGTCAAGCTTCGCCAGGCGCGGCGCGAGGGGCTCGGCATCCGGGTCAAAGTTGGTAAAGACGAACCCGTTCCAGACTTCGACTGGCAGGCTCGGTAGCTGTACATCGGCCATGTCGAAGCCGGGCGTCTGACTCATCTCGGGTGCGCCGACGAGCTGACCGTCGAGGTCGTAGACCCAGTAGTGGTAGGGGCATCGGAACTGACGCGTCGTCCCAGACTCAAGATCGGGCGGGGCGAGCATGTCGTCGTCGGTCCGGTCAACCGATGCCGTGATGCACATTGCTCGGTGCTGACACACCGCCGACATGACACGAATCGATTCGTCTTTCGAGCGCACGACGATCAACGGTTCGCCGGCACGAGTCACCGAAAGGTAGTCGCCGACCCCAGGAATCTGCTCCTGGCGGCCAACGCACAGCCAATCCGCGCCGAACACTGCGTCCATTTCGAAGCGGTGAAACTCGGGGTCGGAATACACCGCCGGAGGCAGGCCGACCGCCTCGGTGAACGAACCGCTCGACTGGCGGAGGGAGCCGACTGTGATGCCAGGTGGTAAGACCATCAGACCAGACACTAGTTTGTGGGAGTACTGAACGCGCTCAAGGGGGCACCATGACATATCCAAACACACTCGTTTTCGTCGACTTCCCGTCCGACGATGTGAACGCCGCACGCGCGTTCTACGCCGAGGTCTTCAATTGGGAAGTCGAAGATCGCATCGCCGACGTCTTCGCACGCATCGTCCCCGGTCAGAATCAGAAGATCGACGACGGCTCGCAGGGCCCCAATGGCAACCTCCACATGGGCATCTCGAATGCGGCCGACATGCGCCCGCGGCCACCAAGTGCTCCACAGGAACCCACGAACCTCAGCGGGCCCGGCCGGTCGATCCGAGCCTGGATCTTGGTGAGCGACGATGACTCCTTTGAGCGCATCCTCGAAGCTGCCGTCCGCCTTGGAGCGACCGAGCTGTGGCGCGACCACTTCTGGACCGACTTCGGCGGAGCAAACGCATCGTTCATGGACCCGTGGGGCAACCAGATCATGCTGTGGGCCCACCTCGATGGCGTCGAAGTCGACCCAGATACCCACGAAGTCATCGGCGACACTCCGCTTCCAGGGGGCTGGACCATCGAGTAGCCGTTCAGGGTCGGATGCTGGCCACCGCTGCAAGCACGGCGGGGCGGTTCGGCCCAACGGCAAGCATCATCGCCACGTCGTCGGCAACGGGGAGCCAACCAACACGGCACCCCTCAAACATCGTCACACGCGACTGGCCTGCGTCGACGCCGACCAGCACTTCCGAAACAACGTGGCGGGCATCGCCCACCGACACCACGCTGCCTGACCCGGCAACATTCGGGCCGAAGGTCTCATCGTGGTGGACGAGTGGGCGCCCACCGCGCTCGACTCGCAGCACCAATCGGAGGCGGCCCGATAGTTCATCGGAACGTCCGAGAGAGACCTCTTCGACGACCCGACAGGTCGCCGACTCGTCGAGATCGACCGTCGTGGTGATGGTGTGGTCGGAGCCACTAACCGACACTGTCGGCTCGCCAACCCACTCCAGGTGGGCGTCCACACCAACCATGCACCGCGTCGACATCGTCGACGGCGCACCTGTCGGGCCCGGCAGCACGATCGTTGACGCAACGGTTCCGATGTTTGCATGCGCCCCTGCGAGGACTGCGATGTCCAGGGACAGCGCGTCGCCCCCGACAGGCGCTGCCGCAGACGCCGCAACAAGGATCCGATCGCCACACTGGCGAATACTGAATGGCGGTTCTGAGTACGACGACTGCAGTGTCGACCGAGAAGTTCCGCGACCGCTCGCTACCACAATCGAGCCATGACCCTTCACCGCCGTCGCGCAGCAATCTGAGCGACGACCCATTCGGCAACCTCACGCGCACCTGATTGGTCAACGAGCGAGGTCGGGATCACTGGTCGACCATCGCGCCGGTCTCGCGCATCGCTCAACATTCGATCAACGTCAGACCCGACGTACTGCGCGAGGTCGATCTTGTTGATCACCAACAGGTCAGCCATCGCAACGCCAGGGCCCCCTTTGCGCGGAACGTCGTCGCCCCCGGCGGTGTCGAGCACGAAGATCTGCACGTCGACGAGGCCTCGACTGAAGATCGCCGTCAGGTTGTCACCACCGGACTCGACCAGAGTGAGATCAACATCGCCGTGCAGCATTTCCAGTTGCTCGACCGCGTCGAGGTTTGCCGCGATGTCATCACGAATCGCAGTGTGTGGGCAGCAGCCGGTTTGGACTGCGACGATGCGCTCGGTCGGCAAGGCAGCTGCGTTCCGAAGTGCGTCAGCGTCTTCTGAGGTGAAAATATCGTTGGTCACCACCACAATCGACAGCTCTTCACGCAGCAGCGCGCAGAGCGAACCGACAAGTGTCGTCTTGCCCGAACCGACCGGGCCACCGATACCAAGGCGAAGTGCACGTCGTGGCGTGGCACCGACGCGCTCGGACGGCGCTGAGTCCTGGAGGAAGTTATCGTGGGGGATGTCGTGTGGGGGCATGTGTCTCGATTCAGGCAACGAATAGGCGGGCGTCCCAGCGCCCATGATCTTCGGCAAGGATTTCAGTGAGCGAACCGCCACAAGCGGGAAGACCGGCCACCGGTGACGTGGCCCACGAATCGGCATCAACCATCCATTGATCCACCTCGCGTCCAACACGCGCCTGCACTGCGGCCACCGTCATCGGATCGAGGCCCAGCAGACGGATCGCAGCAGACGTGACTGCTGCAGCCAGATGATGGAACGACAACCCCGCAGCATCATGTGGCGTGCCGCCAGCTGCAGCGACGAATGCGCCGAGGACCACTGGCTGGTGGGCATCAGATTCAGACCGTGCGACCGCCTCGACGATCGGGCCGCTCCACACCATCGAACCAGCGCGCAACATTTGGCGGCCGAACCGTCGGCTGACGTCGCGCAGCTTCGGCGACGGCACGCGCGCCGAGTACTCGATGTCGATCTCGGCGAGCGCCGCATCAGTCGGATCGGTCAATGCAGCGACATGCGCACAGAACGCCGCGTCAACGCGGCCAGTCGTTGCGAGGCGACCAATGAGATACCGCTCGAGGGTCGCTTCGTCCCGGATGTCGCCGATCCGGGCGGCTGCTTCGACACCTGCGGAGTTCGTGTGGCCGCCCGCGGGGAACCGACCATCGATGAGCATCATCAATGCGGAATTCACGTGTCGCCCATCATCTCGCCCGCCATCTCGCCCGCCATCTCGCCCGCCATCAGTACAGGAAGTACCGCTGGGCCATGGGCAACGACTCGGCCGGCGATTCTGTGATCAAGTCACCGTCGATCCGCACTGCGAAGGTGTCCGCATCGATATCGATGTCAGGCATCGCGTCGTTCAGCGTCATGTCGGCCTTGCCGACGCTGCGCGTGTTTGCCACGGGCACGAATCGGCGCCGTACGTTCAGCCGATCTGGGAGGCCATCATCAAGCGCTGCGTCCGAAACCCACGCGAGAGAGAGCCCAGGCGCAACACCGGGTGCGGCACCGAACATCGGGCGGGGAAGCTGAGGCTGCGGGGTGGGGATTGAGGCGTTGGCATCACCCATTTGCGCCCAGGCAATCATCCCGCCCTTGACCACAACGTGCGGACGGACACCGAAGAAAGCCGGGTCGTACAGGACGAGGTCGGCGAGCTTGCCAACCTCGACCGATCCCACGTCGCCAGCCAGCCCATGGGCAATCGCCGGACAGATCGTGTACTTCGAGATGTAACGACGGGCTCGCAGGTTGTCAGCAGGGCCGTCAGATGTATCGCCGATCGTCAGTGCCCCTCGGCGCAGCTTCATCACATGAGCGGTTTGCCAGGTCCGCAGCACAACTTCGCCGATGCGGCCCATTGCCTGACTGTCGGAGCCGATCATCGAGATCGCTCCCATGTCGTGAAGGATGTCCTCGGCAGCGATCGTCGAGGGCCGGATGCGGCTCTCGGCGAACGCAAGATCCTCCGGCACAGAGGGATTCAAGTGATGGCAAACCATCAACATGTCGAGATGCTCGGCAACGGTGTTGACCGTGTGTGGCCGAGTCGGATTGGTCGAGGACGGCAGGACATTGGCGTGCGACGCGACCTTCATGATGTCTGGGGCGTGACCACCACCGGCGCCTTCGGTGTGGAACGTGTGGATCGAACGGCCAGCAATCGCGGCCAGCGTGCTCTCGACGTACCCCGCTTCGTTCAGGGTGTCGGTGTGGATGGCAACCTGCACACCCGACGCGTCTGCCACGGTCAAGCAGGCGTCGATCGCAGCTGGCGTGGTGCCCCAGTCTTCGTGCAACTTGAACGCCGCCGCACCCGAGCGCAGTTGCTCCCACATCGCTTCGGGGTTGACCGTGTTCCCCTTACCCATCAGCGCAATGTTGATCGGCCAGTGGTCGAGTGCTTCGAGCATCCGCTCGAGGTACCACGAGCCCGACACGGTGGTGGCCTTGGTACCTTCGGCAGGCCCGGTCCCGCCACCGATGATGGTCGTGATGCCGGACGTCAACGCCTCGTCGAGCAGTGTCGGCGAGATCAGATGGACGTGGCAGTCGATGGCCCCGGCAGTGAGGATCTTGCCGTTTCCGGCGAGGATTTCGGTCGACGGCCCGATGACGAGTGCCGGGTCGACACCATCCATCGTGTCGGGGTTGCCGGCTTTACCGATCCCGACAATCCGTCCGTCTTTGACACCGACGTCAGCCTTCACGACACCCCAGTGATCGAGGATTACCGCACCGGTGATGACGAGGTCGGGTGCTCCGTCTGCCCGTGTTCGTGTCGACTGCCCCATTGACTCGCGGATGACCTTGCCGCCACCAAAGACCGCTTCGTCGCCGCCTGCGCAATAGTCCTCGGTGACTTCTATCCACAGCTCGGTGTCGGCGAGCCTGATGCGGTCACCCTTGGTTGCCCCATACAGATTGCGGTAGCGGGACCGATCGATTTGGCTCATGACACACCCTTTGGTTCGTCGAGCCGGCCACCGGTTTCGCCGCGCAAACCCGGCACAATCCGATCGCCCACGAAGGGGACAAGATCGACATCGGTGGCGATGCCTGGTTCGAATCGGATAGCCGTTCCGGCAGGCACGTCGAGCCGACGGCCGTGGGCCAGCTGACGATCGAACCGCAGCGACGGGTTCGCCTCGGCGAAGTGGTAGTGCGAACCGATCTGAATCGGCCGGTCGCCACCATTCTCGACGCGCAGCGTCAGCACGCTCCGGCCGGCATTAATTTCGATCGGGGTGTCAGGGCCTGCTATCTCTCCAGGAATCACTCGCTCGCTCCAATCGGGTCGTGCAGCGTGACGAGTTTGGTCCCATCCGGAAACGTCGCTTCGACTTGGACGTCGCGGATCATCTCGGCGATGCCTTCCATCACGTCATCGCTCGTGAGCACGTGACGGCCTGCGTCCATGAGGTCGACAACAGTCCGTCCGTCGCGGGCAGCCTCAAGGACCCAATCGGTGAGGATCGCCACCGACTCGGGGTAATTAAGCAGGAGGCCGCGGGCCATTCTGCCGCGCGCCACGTCGGCGGCAACGTGGACCATCAGTCGTTCTTGTTCGTGTGGTGTCAAATACATGTGGGCCCTTGAACGTGGTGAGTCAACGGTCGAGAATCGAATGGGCGATGCCGGCGTGGCAACCAACCGTGCCATCGACAACTTGTGTAATACCGAGGTCGACCGCCACCGAGGCGAGGGAGTACGCCTCGTCCATCGTGAAACCGCCTTGGTCCACCATGAGTTTGAGCATCTGTTCTGCTGCCATTGCCATCGCGGCGCCGAGGCCGTCGACGCCCGCATCAGGGCCACTGGAGAAGCCATGCGTGTACCAGTGCGTATCGGTCCGCAGCAGCGGTGCGGCAACCGGCAGGTCATCAGCAAGCGACAACCGCAGCGTGACATCCAGCGACGCCTCGATCGCGGTGCCGCACATCTCACCGTCGCCTTGGGCGAAATGCGGGTCCCCCACGTAGAAGCCAGCACCCTCAACAAAGACCGGATAGTGAACAGTGGTGCCGGGGCCGAAGCGCCAGTTGTCAACGTTGCCGCCGAACACCCCAGGCGGAATGCTGCTCACGCGACCGCCTTGCGGCGCAACGCCCATCACACCGAGGTGTGGACGCACCGGCACCCGGACGGCTCGGCTGAAGGGCTCACGCTTGGCAGGCTCCGGCTCGGAGATAACTCCCGGGATGTCATACAACTCGAGGGCGGTGAAGTCGAAGCCGAACATCGGTCGAGCCGCCGTAGGGAACCCACCAGCCGGGTCAGGGTCGACGAGCTCGTAGATCGTGATGCGTTCTTTGCCGAACTGTTCGTGAAACAGCCCCCAGTTCGCTGCCAAGTTTGATCCGTAAGGCATCCGTGGCGACATCGACAGCAACTCGACACGCAGAGTGTCGCCGGGCTTGGCGCCCTTCACTTCGATCGGGCCCGTCATGATGTGGACCCCTGGAGCACGACTCTCGGGTGCAATGCCGTCCCAGATCGCCTTGATCCCCTCGTCCATCAGTAAGTCCGGTGCGTCACCTGAGTGGTGGGTGACTGCTTCGATCGTGATGGTCTCGCCGGGGTTGACACTCAAGACAGGCTGCTCAGCTGCATCGAGATACCCCCAAAAACACGTGTCGGGAGTCGCTGTCAGGCGTGCGGCGTTCATAACAATCTGACCATAAGACCGCTTTGTGAACGCTCTATTTCACGCAGGTAACAACAACGCTCGTATCTGCCCTCACCACAGGCCAACGAGTCGCCCAGCAAGGAAGAGCGCCGCACCAATCATGAACACTCGGACCATCCGTTCGCCACCCTGCACCGCAAGCTTGGCACCAAGCCAGCCGCCGGCCAGGAATCCGGCGGCAAGCACAAGTGCCGGCGCCCACACGACGTTGCCCTGCAGGACAAACACCGGCAGAGCAATCATCGTGACGATGAGGTTGACCAACACCTTCACGCTGTTCGCTGTGACCAGGTCGAACCCGGCGCGGGTGAGCGCAGCGAGCATCACCAAGCCGACGCCAGCCTGGAACGCACCGCCGTACAGGCCAATGACAAAAAAAACGATTGCCGTGACTGAGACCGACCACGGCTCGGCATTCGAATTCGGCTTCGGCTTGAAGATCGTGAGGATGATGATCGGAATGAGGAGGTAACCGAAGATCGTTTCGAACGTTTCATCAGCGAGCTGGCTGATGCCGAACGAGCCGATCAAGGAACCAACCACGGCAGGTCCAAGCACCGGCGCTGCACCCTTGAGCCCATCGACCCCAGACCGACGGAACGACGCAACTGCTGCGCCACTCGCAGCGAGCACCCCCACTCGGTTCGAACCATTTGCCTGGTTGCCAGGCACACCAGCAAGCACCAGGAGCGGAACGGTCAGCGCTGAACCACCACCCGCCATCGTGTTGATCACGCCGGCAACCAAGCCGCCGCCGAGCAACAGGATTGCTTCCCACACCGTCATTGCATGCCTAAAATTACTTCAGACCGCGGACGAAGGGCTGGGCCAACGCAGCGGGGGCACGGACGCGATGGGCAAAGATTGCCATCCCGCCGAGCGTCACGATAAACGGCAACGACTGCAACAGCTCACTATTGACTTGATAGCCGAGGCCTTGGATCGACAACCGGAACGAGAGCGCCCCGGCGAAGATAACGCAGCCCGCCACAGTGCCCCGCAGCGTCCAGCCTCCGAAGATGACCGCAGCAATCGCGATGAATCCACGGCCGCCGACGACCGAATCCTCGAACAGGCCGACCTGACCAAAGATGAGGAACCATCCGCCCATTCCCGACGTGAAACCGGCGTAGTAGATGCTCTGGCGACGCCGCTTGTTGACGTCGATTCCCGACACGTCGGCGGACTGGGGGTTTTCACCAACCGACCGAAGTTCGAGGCCCCAACGGGTTCGGAAGACAATCCACCATGTCGCCGGGAGCAACAGGAACAGAAAGTAGAAGGGCCAACGCTGGCCGAAAAGCGCTGTACCAAACAGTGGGATGTCATGCAGCAGTGGTATCTCCCAGCGACTTGCGAGCTGGGTCTCGGGTTCGATCTCGTTGTCGAGGAATCCGGCCAGCCCAAACACCAAGATGTTGAGCGTCAGACCAACGACGAACTGATCGGCGGTCAGGCGATGGCTCATCTCGGCTTGCACGCCGGCCACGATCAATCCGCCCGCAACACCGGTCACGAGTGCGATCAACATCGAGTCGGTGAGGTGGTAGCCAATGGCGCTGGTGAAGGCGCCGCCAAGCAGCATCCCCTCGACCGAGATGTTCAGCGTGCCGGCGCGTTCGGCAACGAACTCACCTGACGCCGCGAAGGCGAGGAACGCTGCGAACAGCGCCCCGTTGATATAGATCGACTCGCTGGAAAAAATGTCGATTATTGCGTCGAAGAACCCAAACATCGTTACACCCTCTCCGCAGCCGCAGCTTGGGCTCGTCGGCGATCACGAATAAACATCACTGCTGGCGGGACCAGCAACGCCAGCACCAAGAACCCTTGGATGACATCGGTGATCCGACCTTCGACACCCGTCGAACCAACGAAGCTCGAGCCGGTTCGTAAACCGGCGAACACGACCGCCACCGGAATGGCAACGAGTGCTTTCTCTCGAGCAACCAACGCGACAAGTAGCCCAGTCCAACCAATGTTCGTGGCGAATCCGGGAACCAGTTGATAGTTGCCGAAAGCGAACCCGCCGCCCGCGAACATGACCGCTCCGGCCAGGCCGGCAAAAGCACCGCTGATCATCAGCGCCGAGGCGCCGTAGCCGGTCTGCGACACACCCGATCGTTGCGCGGCACGCGAATTTTTACCGAGCATCCGGAGACGGAATCCCCACACTGTTCGAGCGAGGACCGCGCTGACTGCCACCGCCAACACGAGGCCGATCACCACCGCCAACGGAATCCGGTTCCCGAACACTTCAGGACTCGGCAGACGATTGTCTTTCGGGAGCTGCTGGCTGACCTGGTTGCGGTTGCCACGGTCCCCAAGCGGCGCAAGGAGTAGCCACGATTGGCTCAACCCATAGGCGACAACTTGCCCGCCGACGGCCACGAGGAGAAGTGTGGACAGCACCTCGGGCACGTTGCGCCAGAACTTGAGTAACGCAGCGACGCCCGCCCAGAGGGCCCCGCCAACCGCGCCAAAGATCACAATGATCACCAGGTTGAACGGCCCAGGTCCGCCCACTAAGAAGCCGAAATAGGTAGCGAACGCGGCGCCAACGAACAGTTGGCCTTCCTGGCCGATGTTGACGAGCCCGGCCTTACCGGAAATGATCGTGCCCACCGCAACGAGCAACATCGGAGCCGCAGTGCCGAGGGTTTCGCCCCACCGACCCGGCTTGCGCAAGCTGCCATCGAGCAGCGCGCTGACCACTGGGCGCCAATCTCCTCCCGTCGCTTCAACGAGCAGCGCCGACAGAAGCAGCGCGGCCAGCACGCTGAGCCCGTAGAGGGCGAGCCATTCACGAATTCGCGCGCTTTGCCTTGAGGTCGTCATGTCGGTCATGTTGCTGCTCCACCCATGAGCAAACCGAGCCGCTCGAGATCGACGTCAGCTCGGTCCATTTCTCCGACGATGCGACCGGAGTGCATCACGATGATTCGATGCGAGAGGTCAAGGATCTCTTCGAGCTCGCTGGAGATCAGCAGCACGGCGACGCCTGCCTCGGCGGCGGCCTTGAGCCGCTCACCCATGTATTCGATTGCTCCGACGTCAAGACCGCGAGTTGGCTGGGCCGCCACGAGCACCAAGGGGTGCTGTGCGAGCTCGCGAGCGAGGACAACACGTTGCTGGTTGCCACCGGAGAGCGACCACATCGGTGCATGAGGCCCAGCGCACAGGATCCCGAATTGTTCGATCATCTCGGTCGCGACTGCTTCGAGCGCGTGTTGGTCGATCAGGCCGCGATTGGCAACGTTCGACTGATCGACCAAGACCAGGTTCTCTGCGACGGTCATGTCGAGTACGACGCCGCTGTCGTGGCGATCTTCGGGGATCACACCGATGCCAGCTTTGGACATAGCACCCGATCGGCCATCGGGAATGTGTTCGCCCTTGACGCTGACCGATCCAGCGTCGAGCGATACCAAGCTCGACAGCAAGTCGCCGAGTTCGCGCTGGCCATTGCCTTCAACGCCCGCAACACCGACGATCTCACCCGCCCGTAATTCAATCGACAGGTCGTCGAGCGCGCGGATCCCGCTAGGACCGCGAACCGTCGCTCCGCTAATGGCGAGCACAACGTCGCCGATTTGGTCGTCGCGCACGGCCGTCGGCGCATCATCGACCACGAGCAGCCCAAGAGCGGCGCGCTCAGAGCGCAACGACACTTCACGGCCGACCATCCCGCGCGCGAGTGTCGGAGCGTCGGCATCGTCAGCTAGTAGGCGATCGACAACTTCGCCTTGGCGCATGATCGAAATGTCATCAGTGGCATGAAGAATCTCATCGAGCTTGTGACTCACCAGCACCACTGCGCGACCCTCGTCCGCGACAACCTGGCGAAGTGATTCGAAAAGTTGAAGGGACTCTTCGGGGGTGAGCACCGACGTGGGTTCGTCGAAGATCACGATGCTGGGATCGCGCCGCAGGCATTTGATGATCTCGACCCGCTGTCGGAGACCGGCGGTCAGGTTGCCGACCTTCGCATCAGGCTCGATGACGAGGCCGTATTGATCGGCGATGTCACCGATCCGGTTGCGAATTGCGGTTGGATCGAGACGACCAGTTTCGCCAAGCGCGACATTTTCCCAGACAGTCAGCGCCTCGACGAGGCTGAAGTGTTGATGCACCATGCCGAGGCCCAGCCTCGACGCGTCAGACGGGCTGTGGATCTTCTGCTCGACGCCGTCGATGCGGATCGTGCCTTCGTCGGGGAGAACGAGGCCGATGAGCATCTTCATCAGCGTCGATTTACCCGCCCCGTTCTCTCCGAGGATGCCGTGAATGCGCCCGCGCCGAAGTTCCAGATCAACACTGTCGCACGCTGTGACCGCGCCAAAGCGTTTCGTTATTTTTCGGAGATCGACCGCCAGTGCGGACCCCGCG
>CAWUXP010000166.1:0-5811 GCA_963926495.1 Candidatus Ilumatobacter herschelensis | reverse complement strand
ACCGGGATGCGACTTCACCTGATACATCCCCCGACACGACAAGACGTCGGGGAAAGCGAGGCCGACAGCCTCTTGATTGATGAGTACCTGGCCAGGGCCAGGTACGGGTGCGGCCTCATCGAGAAGTTCGAGTTGGTCGAGTGGGTCACCGTGGGCTTTGAGTCGCCAAATCTTCATGTTGGTGACAGTACGCGATCGCTCCGCCGAGCATTCAGCCGCGGCGAAAGGAAAACCGATGCGCTGCTCAGTTGCCGGCAACCCGGCGGTCGTGACCGGCCCAATGCGGTTCGCGGAGCACCTTGCGCTGGATCTTGCCGACCGGGCTCTTCGGCAACGGTTCGGCACGCAGTTCGATGTGCGTCGGCTTCTTGTACGAGCCGAGTCGATCGACGCAGAGCGATCGGATCTCATCGATGATCCTGGGGTCATCGACGGCGATTCCGGCGGCCACTGAGCACACCGCCATCGGCGTCTCGCCCCACTTGTCGTCAGGCACCGAGAACACCGCCACTTCGACGACGTCGGGATGGTCGGCAATAGCGTTCTCGAGTTCGGCTGGCCAGATGTTGAAGCCGCCCGAGATGATCATGTCGTCCTTGCGGTCGAGCACATAGAGGTAGCCGTTCGCATCGAGTCGCCCGATATCGCCAGTCAGTACGAACCCGTCGGGGGTGATGCGTTCAGCGGTCGCCTCGGCATTGTCCCAGAACTCCAGCATCTGGCCATCACATTTGACGGCGATCTCCCCTTCGGCACCGATCGGCAACTGCCCCATGCTGTCATCGGGATCACGAATCTGTAAGTAGGCAAACGGCAACGCTCGACCGGTCGAGCGGAGCGGCTCAGAACCCTCGACCTCGGAAAACCACTCTTCGGGGCCCATCATGCAGACCGGGACCGCCTCGGTCTGGCCGAAGCCCTGGTACAGCACCATGCCGAATACGTCACGGGCGAGCAGGGCGGTCTCGTCGGCGATCGGTGCGCCACCGATCTGGATCACTTTGAGTGCAGACCAGTCTCGGCTGCGCGCTGTCTCGTCACGCGCTAGTGCGTTCAGCATCGCGGGCACGGCAAACATGTAGCCAACCCGCTCTCGCTCCATCACCTCGATCGTCTCCGCCGGGTCGAAGTGATCGAGCAGCACGTTTGTGCCTCCGCTCAGCCATGTCGGCGTGTACAGATAGCCCGAGCCGTGGGAGATCGGCCCGACGTGGAGGCACCGTTCGCCGGCGATCATCGGCGGGAAGTTGTAGAACCAATCGCGCCCGACAGCGAGCCACGAACGATGGGTATAGCCAACGCCCTTCGGCTTGCCCGTCGTTCCACCCGTGTGGCGGATGATGTACCAGTCGTTCGGGTCGATCGGCACATTCGGGTCGACATCGTCGTGCCCGGCAAGCCACTGCTCGTAACCCGAATCGCGCACGATGACGTGTTCGACGTCGGGAAGGTCGGCACGGATTGCGTCGATCTCGTGCGCGTAGTGCTCGGCGACGATGACCGCCCGGCAGCCTGTGTGATCGAGCATGTGGATGTGTGCTTCAGCCGAGTTGCGGGCGTAGAGGGGCACCCGCACGAGCCCAGCAATAGTCGCGCCGGCGAACAGATCTTGTGCCTCGATGCTGTTGTCTTCGAGAACTCCGATTCGGTCGCCGGGAACGAGGCCGAGGGCGAGCAGCGCGTTGGCGAGCCTGGTGCCGCGGGTCCACGCCTCGACGAATGTCAACTGGCGATCGCCATGGATCACCGCTGTCCGTTGCGCGTTGAGTGTTGCGGCTTGTGCCATGAGTCCCCGGACGTCCATTCCCACAGTCTGATCTGTCGGCCAATGGGGTGACGACCTGGCCGCCGGCATGGGCAGTGGATATCCGCGGTGCGGATCGCCCCACGCTCCTGCGGCGTGCTTGCATGGGGCCATGGCGAGCGCACCTCCGATACCGGCTGACCCGAGACCCCACCTGGTGGACTGTTGCATCGACGGATCGGCATGCACCGCATGCGGCCACGTTGCCGCTCGGAGGCACGACCGCTGCGAGCGATGCCTCGGTTCGACGCTGCCGAGGTCGTTCGGGCCCGGCGGCACTGTCTGGTCGTCGACCACCGTGCACCTCCGTATCGGCGAACTCGTTCCACCGTTCGTTCTCGCCTACGTTGACATCGACGGTGGGCCACGGGTCCTGGCCCGAATTGTTGACGCGATCGAAGTCCCTGCCGGAGGAGCCGTGCGATTCGTCGGCGACGACAACGGCGACCTACTCGTCGAGGCGGTGGCATCATGACCGACCGCCGAGTGGGTATTGCCGGCGTTGGCACCTCACAGTTCGGACGCTTCCCCGGTCGACGCGTCGAAGAGCTCGCCTGGGAAGCAATCATCGAGGCGATCGACGACAGCGGGTTCGCACCATCTCAGATCGACGCTGCCTTCGTCGGCTCCGTGTTCGGCCCTCCCGGCCTTGCCAATCGCGTGCTGGCCGGCGCAGGGCTCGGCGGCATTCCAACCTTCAAGATCGAGGCAGCCTGCGCGAGCGGAACCGTGGCGCTGCACGAAGCGCAGCAGGCGGTCGCTTCGGGGCGCTACGAGCGGGTGATTGCCGTCGGCGTCGAACAGTTGTCGACGCAGTTCGCCGGGCCGATCGTGCCCGAACTGAGCGACCCCGAGGGCCGTGCAGGCTTGGCGATGCCAGCGCTGTATGCGTTGCAGGCAAGTCGTTACGTGCAGGAGTTCAACGTCGACCCGGCACTCCTCGCTGAAGTCGCTGTGAAGAACAAGGCGCATGGTGCGCTCAACCCGCGAGCCCACCTCTCGGGAACTCCGCCGACCAGGGCCGAGGTGTTGGAGAGCCGACCGATCGCTGGGCCCTTGACCCTGCTGCAGTGCTGCCCCATGTCTGATGGTGCGGGTGCTGCGGTGATCACAGCGTTCAATCCGGATTCCGGGCCCGACGCGCACCGCCAGGTCGAGATCCTGGCCAGCCAGTTCTCATCCGGTCCGCTCTGGACGTCGAGCGACACCGAGCCGTGGGGCTTCCAAACGGTGGCCCGCACCGCGGCTCAGGCTTTCGCCGAGGCCGGGTTAGCGGTGGAGGACGTCGACGTCTTCGAGGTGCACGACGCATTCACCATCGGCGAGATCCTCACGCTCGAAGCAATCGGTGTCGCGGCCCGGGGCGAAGGTGCAGCACTCGCTCCGTCGGGCCACACACGCTTGGGTGGGCCGCAACCGGTCAATCCCAGCGGCGGGCTGCTGTCTCGCGGGCACCCACTCGGCTCAACCGGGTTGGCCCAAACCGCCGAGTTGGTCTGGCAATTGCGTGGCGAGGCCGGCGAACGCCAAGTCGCCGGCGCACGGATCGCGCTCCTTGAAACAATGGGCGGCGGTGCTGCCGGTGTCGATGCCAACGCGTGCGTCATCGCGTTGCTGCGCGGACCCGGCTCGTGAGCGTTCCGACCAGCGACGTCGATCTCCTCGCGCCGAACGCAATCGCTGACCCTCACGCCATTTTCGCAGCGCTGCGCGAGCTGGGCCCGACTGTGTGGCTCACACGACATCGGGCGTGGATGTTCACCACCCACGAGGCCGTCCGACTCGGTTTTCACGATCAACGACTCTCGAGTGATCGGTTGACACCGCTCGAGGCGCGGCTCGACGACAGCTCGCGTGCCGCAATGGGTCAGACCTTCGACCTGCTGCGCGGCTGGATGGTGTTCCACGACGAACCCGAGCACACGCGTTTGCGGGAGCCGCTCCGTCGAGCATTCACGCCGTCCCGTGTCACCGACCTCCGGCCGCGTATTGAAGAAATCGTCGACAAGTTGCTCGATGACCTCGCTGGCATCGACGAACCCGACCTCGTTCGCGACTTCGCGTTTCCGCTACCGGCAATCGTGATCGCGGAACTGCTCGGCGTACCAGCAGAGGACCGCGACGATTTCAAGCATTGGAGCGACCAACTCGCCGCCATCGTGTTCGGCTCGGCCAACCGAACAGCTGGCATCGAGCGGGCGGCGGCAGGCAGTGCCAAGTTCGTCGACTACTTCACCGGCCTGGTCGACCGATACAGCAGCGAGCCCACCGACAACTTGATCTCGGCGCTCATTGCCGTGACCAACGACGATCCCGATGCCGGCTTGGCTCCGACCGAGTTGGTCGGGGCGCTGACACTGCTGTTGTTCGGTGGCCACGAGACGACGACCAATCTGATCTCGAACTCGATGCACTCACTGCTCCAACATCCTGCACAGCAGCGGCGGTTGCGGTCGCAGCCCGACAAGCTCGGAGGGGCACTGGAAGAACTGCACCGCTTCGACGGCTCAACGAAACTGATGGTGCGCGTTGTCCGGGAAGACCATGAACGCGGCGACATCGCGATGGAGGCAGGCCAGACCGTGTTTCTCGGCGTGCTCGGCGCCAACCGCGATCCGGTCGTGTTTGGCGATCCCAACGATCTGCGCCTCGATCGCTCGAATGCCCGATCGCATCTGGGTTACGGATACGGCGGCCATTTTTGCCTCGGCGCAGCGCTCGCCCGGCTGGAAACCGAGGTGGCGGTCGGTCGCCTGATCGAGCGATTCCCTCATCTGGCGCTACGCGACGACGCAGCCGTCACCTGGGGCGAGGTCCTGCTTGGGCGCGGCCCGACCGTGCTGCCGATCAGCCTCTAAACCGGGGCCCAGCCAGCAAGGTCAGTAGCTGGCGCCGAGGCCGGCGCGTGCGTCGGTCTGGATGCCGTACGGCGGGATCGGGTACCGCAGACCGTTACGTGACAGCGCCTCCATCCCGTCAATCGCCTGCACGAGTTGATGTGGCTGCAGCGCCATCAACATTTCGTCGTCCTGCACGCCGCCATAGCGACGTTCGGCGTAGCACGGGATCGACAGGCTCGGCTCGCCCGTCGACAAGGCGCGGCCCCATGAATCAGCGCACGACGACTCACCAACACAGCCCCATTCGAGCTTCTTGTACCCCGACCATTGGAGGCCGTTAATGAGCAGGATCATCTGGCCGGGCGTTGCGTAGATCATGCAGATGTCTGGCGGATCGAGTCGGCCCGTGCTGAGCGGCGACACCGCCATTGCCTCGTACTTGCCAATGGGGACGACGTGCATCGCAGCCTGGTGCGCTGCCGAATCTTCGATCGTCTCGAACCACACGCCTGCCATATGCTTGCCCGAGTACCACTCGTCATCCTGAGCGCCGAGCCCAAGGACGGCTTGGCACTGAGTGCCCACCAAGTCGGCGCCGGTAATGCCGACGGTCCAGTTGAGGCGCGATGCCATCGACACGATCTGGTCGGCAGTGTGGATGTCCTTCGGCCGCCGGATCTTCGGGACCGCTTCCATCTCGGCTGCGGTCTCGAACATCTTCATGCCGATCGGCGTCGTGCGTATACGCAGCACCTTGTCGAGCCGGGCCAACGTGGTCGGCCAGTCGAGATCACCAGGCACTCCCTTGCGGATATGGACAGCTTGCTCGCTACTGGTGTCGGTCATTTGGTACTCCCAAAGTGGTCGGGTCGGTGTGCGGACAATGTGCTGGCGATCCGGTCGATCACCCCGTCGAGAATCTCTGACGACGTCGCCACGTTGATCCGTGCGTGTCCCCGGCCGCCCGTTCCGAACTTCGCGCCGCTCGACAGCGCCACCTGCGCGTGTTCGAGTAGCCATTCAGACGGGTCGTCGCCGATGTCGTACGCGGAGAAGTCAAGCCATCCGAGGTACGTCGCTTGCGGGATCTGAAAACCGACATCGGGAAGGTCGGCGGCAAGTCGGGCAGCGAGCTGGTTGCGGCGCACTTCGATGGTGCGGTGCGCC
>CAWUXP010000165.1:0-5086 GCA_963926495.1 Candidatus Ilumatobacter herschelensis | reverse complement strand
GTCCAAGAGGGGACAGCTTGTCTCGACCGAGTTCTCTTCGTCGAATGGCCCGCGAACCGCCGGGGGAGCCTTCCCGGCTGTCAACGACATTGGCGACGACACCTTGTCGAATAAGAACCACCGCTGGACGCGGGTCATCGATGCCGACACGCTGGAGGACACGCTGAAGCTGCAGTACAGCCTCGGCCAGATCACCTCGGCTGCGATGATCGATGCGGCGGCAAGTCAGTACAAGGGATACGACGGGATCTGGTTCGACGACATCGTCTTGACCGGCAAGTCTGGAAGTAAGCGGATGAACTCGTGGGACTTCCGAAACGCCTTCAACCTGCCGTCACCCGGCTTTACCGTTCGGGTAGTTCGTGAAATCTCGACGCCCGCCCGGTTCGGGTTCATTGGCGACTCCGTGGGCAGCAGCGTTGCGTCGGAGAGTACTTCGGAGTTTCGTTCGGTTATCGACGGGTCGTTTGTTTCCCCAACGATCAGCGCAGTGTCCAATCGATGCACGAATCGATCTTCGTGCTCGGGAACGAGCGGCGTCGACATCGCCAAGGGCCTGCCGCTGGGACTCGACCTGGTCGTTGTCGAACTCGGCTACAACGACAGCGCGTCGACCTTCGCCAGCGATGTGGCTGCGATGATGGCTGCGCTGACCAGCCGTGGCGTCAAGCAGGTCGCGTGGGTCAACTTGGCCGAAATCCGGACGAACTCAAGTGGGCTGACGTACCGGCCGCACAACGACGCGCTTACGGCAGCCGCAAGGCAATTCTCAAATCTCACAATCCTGAACTGGAATAGGGCCAGCAGTGATCCAGGCGCGCGCGCCCGCTGGTTCAGCGACGGAGTACACCTCACCTCGACCGGCCAGGCCGAGTTCGCCCTCTGGCTCTTCAACGAAGTCACCACGACCCGGCTCGGCCCGCCGAGGAAAATCGTGCTGCCGATCCACGGCACAGTCGTCACCGGCACGGCAGGTAATCAGGTGACCGTGCCGAAGTCGGCGACATCGGTTGCTCTGAACATCACCGCAGTTCGGCCCATCGCACCAGGCTTCGTGACCGTCTGGCCGTGTGGGTCGGATCGACCTGAGACCTCGAACCTCAACTTCGTCGGCGGCCAAGTGATCGCCAACAACGTGCTTGCTCCAATCGACGACGACGGCACCGTGTGTCTGTATTCGCTCGTCACGACCGATGTGATCATCGACGTGAGTGGCTGGTTCACGGCCGAAGGCAGTTCGCGAGCTGCAGCAACCGGCGTCGTCGGCGTCACGCCGAAGCGCGTCGTCGACACGCGGTTGGGCATCGGATGGCCTGGGCGGGTGACCGAGCGCGACCCCATCGTTATCGACGTGGCTGGGATGACCGCGAAGCGCCCAAACGGCACGTCGGTCACGGCGCCATCTAATGTCAGTGGCGTGAGCCTGAACGTCACGTCGACCAACTCAAGCAGGCCCGGATTCTTGACGGTCTGGCCGTGTGACGAGCCGTTCCCGCTGGCGTCGAGTGTCAACTATCAGGCAGGTTCGGCGGTTGCCAACGGTGTTTTTTCCGGTGTTGACGAAAATGGTCAAGTCTGTATCTACGCGCTCACCGACACGCACGTCGTGGTCGATGTGCAGGGCTGGATCGCACCCGATCAGTCAGCGGCATCGTTCACCGCGGTGACGCCGAGCCGCCTGGTCGACACCAGGTCAGGCAGCCGAGTGACAGCGTCGTCGCCGCTCGCGGTCCGTGTGCACGGCGCTGCTGTGACGATTGCAGGCGCAGCCACGACTGTCCCGACATCGGCAACTGCGGCGGTCATTAACGTTGTTGCCGCCGACCCTGACGAGGCGGGTTACGTCACGGTCTGGCCGTGTGCCGGCGATCTTCCGCTCGCGTCGAACCTCGCGTACTTGCGCCGTGACACCCGGAGCAACGGCGTCATTGCTCCCATCGGCCCCGATGGTTCGATCTGCGTCTACTCGCTCAGCCCCACCGACATCATTGTCGACATCTCGGGCTGGTTGACCGGCCCGGCGTCCGGCAGCGGTGGGTTCACCGGTGCAGTGCCCAAACGGTTCGTTGACACACGCTTCGCCGTTGGCCCTGCCCCTGTCTGAACCACTGTCTGACGGACGTCACGATGCGAGCATCGACCCGGCCGCTCGATTGTTCGATAGGTGACTTGCCGGAATAGTTTGAGGGTATGGATATTTCTGGAGCAAGTGCAATCGTTACCGGTGGAGCGTCAGGCATTGGCGCCGCATCGGCCCGCATGCTGGCCGCCCGTGGCGCCAAGGTGGTCATTGCTGACCTAAACGAAGAGGCTGGCAACGCGCTGGCCGACGAGATCGGTGGTGCGTTCGCCAAGGTTGACGTCACCGACACCGACCAGATCATCGAGGCGGTCGAAATGGCCAAGTCGATGGGACCGGTTCGTGTACTCGTCAACTCGGCCGGTATTGGCTGGGCGCAGCGCACGATCGGCCGTGACGGCACGCTTGAGTCCGCTGCCAACCTCGACGCCTTTAAAAAGGTCATCGCAATCAACCTGATCGGCTCGTTCGATGCTATCCGCATCGCCGCCACCGCCATGAGCATCACCGAGCCAATGGAACACGGCGAGCGCGGCGCCATCGTCAACATCGCATCGGTTGCAGCATTTGACGGTCAGATTGGCCAGGCCAGCTACTCGGCATCGAAGGGTGGCGTCGTCGGCATGACCCTGCCGATCGCTCGTGACCTCTCCGCATCGGGTATCCGCATCAACACGGTTGCACCGGGTCTGATCGACACGCCGATCTACGGCGAGGGCGAAGGCAGCGAAGCATTCAAGGAGAATCTGCAGAAGGGCGTGCTGTTCCCGAAGCGCCTCGGCGATCCGGAGCAGCTTGCATCGATGGTCATCGAGTGCATCACCAACAGCTACATGAACGCCGAAACAATTCGCGTCGACGGTGGTATCCGTATGCCTCCAAAGTGACACGCTAAAAATCTGAATTGGCTGCGGCCGGGCCTCTTGCGGGCTCGGCCGTTTGCGTTCCTGGGAACACTTTGCGCCGGTGCACGGTTGTGGTCTCTATGGAAGCTGTACTGAATGGAACTGTTCTTGCTGCGTCAGAAGCGACCGTGGTCGTTGAGGGGAATCACTACTTCCCGCTTGAGTCGGTAAATCTCGAATTCTTCACGCCGACGGATCATTCAACGCAGTGCCCGTGGAAGGGCATTGCGAGCTACTACGACATCACCGTCGACGGTGCGACAAAGTCGAATGCTGCCTGGTTCTACCCGGCGCCGAAGGAAAAGGCAGCAGAAATCAAAGACCACGTCGCCTTTTACGGCGTCGTTACCGTCTCGTGACGTTCAGGTGGTGTAGTCGGCGTTGAAGCGGACGTAGGTGTCGGAGAGGTCGCAGCCCCACACCGTTGACTCGCTCTCGCCGAGCCCGAGGCTGACGTGGATCAGTACGTCGGTGCCTGACATGTAGCCCGACAGCGCAGCGAGGGCGGCGTCATCGAGCAGGCGGGGATAGACCTCGTCGGTACCGAAACGGATCGTGACTGCGGTCTGATCGATCGACTGGTCGTCGGTATGGTCGCTGCACTTACCGATTGCCATTGCGACGCGGCCCCAGTTGGGATCGCCGCCGTGGACGGCTGTCTTGACCAGGGGCGAGTTGACAATCGCCTTCGCGACGCGCTTGGCCTGGGCCGGGTTGATCGCCCCGTCGACGTGTACTTCGATCAACGAGTTCGCGCCTTCGCCATCACGGGCGATCTGCTTGGTGAGGTCGATAGCCACTGCGTAGAGCGCAGCTTCGAACTGCGCGGCATCGACGGGTCCGGCGGCGCCGGAGGCCATCACGATCGAAGAGTCGCTGGTCGAGGTGTCGGTATCGATGCTGACGCAGTTGAAGGTTCGGTCAACGACGCGTCGGAACGTGGCGTCGAGTTCGTCAGCATCGATGGCGGCGTCGGTGAAGAGCAGTGAGATGTGCGTGGCCATGTTCGGCTCGATCATGCCGACGCCCTTGGCCATGCCGACGATTCGTGCGCCGCCGGGCAGTGTGGCCTCGGCCAGTTTGACGACCGTGTCGGTGGTCATCATCGCGCGTGCGGGACCGTTGGCGTCGCGGCGGGGGAGCGTCTTGGGAATGGCTTGCAAGCCGGCGCGGACGCGCTCCATTGGATAGCGGCGGCCGATCACGCCGGTCGAGGTGACGACGATGTCGGTGGGGTCACAGCCGAGCCTGGCGGCGACTGTCGTCGCGACTTCGCTGGCGTCGGCGATGCCGTCAGGCCCGGTGGCGACGTTGGCGTTTTTGGAGATCACCACGACGGCGCGAGCGCTGTGGTTCGCAACGTGCTCGCGGCTCAACGTGACGCTCGGCCCGGCGAAGCGGCTGGTCGTGAACACGGCAGCGGTGGAAACCGCAGCGTCGGCTGCGATGACAACGAGGTCATCGGTGTTGTCTTTGATGCCGATATTCGCAACGTACGCGGAGAACCCGCTCGGGAGTTCAATCATGTTCGACAGACTACGACCTGGTTCGACAGACTATGACCCGGTCCGACCCGGTTCGACCCGGTTCGACCTGGCCATTGCGGCAGATCGCGCTGGCCGGTCGTCAGGCGCTGGCGTCGGCGGCGAGCCCAGCTGCGACGGCGTCGAAAATCGACTGCAGCGCAGCGACTTGACTCTCGTCGAGGTGGTCGAAGATCCGGCGGCGAACACTTTCGACATGGTGCGGCGCAGTTCGCTCGAGGAGTTCGCGGCCGGTGCCGGTGAGAACACCCATCATCACCCGGCGGTCAGCAGCTGACCCTTCGCGCTTGACAAAACCACCGGCAACCAGGCCATCGAGCCGTCGGGTCAGGCCGCTTGGTGAGAGTTGGAGCACGTCGGCGAGGTCGCACATCCGCATCGCGCTGTCGTGCGCTTCGGACAGGTACACGAGCACCTGATAGTCGCCGAGGGTGAGGCCGTGCTCGCCGAGGTCACGCTCGATGACGTTGACCAGATCGGACTGGACCTCGATATATGAGCGCCATGCACCAGCTTCGGCGGGGTTCAACCAGTTGACATCCGTCGTCGTGTCCACG
>CAWUXP010000164.1:0-5487 GCA_963926495.1 Candidatus Ilumatobacter herschelensis | reverse complement strand
AACGACCTGGGGGGGGGGGGGCTACGTCGTCGCGGCCTACACCCTTTTTCACTGGCTGCTGGCTCGCCCTCTGCTGTGTCCGCCCCTGCTGGCCCCGCCCCCTGCCCGCCTCTGCTGGTCCCGCCCCTGCTGTGCTGCGTCTGCCTTCGCTCTCTTCTCTCGGTACTCTTTCCCTATGCCAGCGATTGAAGGTGCTCAGCGTCCGTTTTGGATGCACCAGGTCGTTGAGTACTTGATCGGCATCGTTTTGATTGGCGCGGCGTTCCAGGCACCGGAGCCGGTGGTCCCTGCTGTGATGGGTGCGATCGTCGTGATGAACGCAGCGATTGCCCGGGGGCCCGCGTCGGCTTTTCCGTTGGTGGGCCGGACGGTGCACCGCTGGCTCGACGTCGTGGTGATGCTGCTGCTGGTGGCTGCCGCGTTTCAGCCGGTGTTCGGCGTGGACAGCACGGGGCGCCTGTTGCTGTGCGGTATTGCGTTCGTGATGTTCTTCATCTGGTTGAATTCCGACTTTGCCGAGAAGGCGACCAGCAAGAAAAACAAGAAACGCATCAAGCAGGCTCGGCAGGAGCGGTTGGCGCGTCCGCAGAGCGAAGAGATTGGCAAGAAGGCCGGTCGGATTGTGGGCGGCGGGGTAAACGCGGCGAAACGGATGAATGAGAAGCGCAAGGAAGCCGGGCAGGAGGGGTCGGAGCGTCCGCAGAGCGAAGAGATTGGCAAGAAAGCGGGTCGGGCTGTGGGTGCCGGTGTGAACGCGGCGAAACGGATGAATGAGAAGCGCAAAGAATCGAAGAACGACTGACACGCGTAGCTGAGTGTCAGCACTGACGTCGGCTCGTATCCTGGCTGTATGAGTTTTGTACCGCCTGCGCCGGATCTGGCCAAGATCATTGCAGCGTGGGAAGAGTTCGAGGCCGGCCAACAGCAGCCTGGCCGTGTACTTGCGAAAATGAAGACTGCTGGCCTTCCGCGTGTGCTCGCCGAACTGGTCGTGCAGGGCTGGAAGCCGTCCGGCTGAATGACGGGCATGCGCGCAGGTGGAGCGCAACGCAATCGCGTTCCCCGTCCTCCTGCATTCACTGAACACTTCGCCACACCGTGGGAGCTTGGCTCGTCATGGTCGGTTGATGAATTGGTTGCACCGGTCCCAGAGCGGTCAGGCCCGATGCTGCCTGCCTTTCCTGATGCCAAGCTCTCCGCTGTCCTCTGCCTGCTGGCCGACGGGCCGAATGGCGCCGAGGTGTTACTCACGAGGCGTTCCATGGAGATGCGCACCCACAAGGGCGAGATCAGTTTTCCCGGTGGTCGTGTCGACCCAGGCGAGACGGCGATCGAGGCTGCTGTCCGTGAGGCACACGAAGAGGTCGGGCTCGACCCCGCCCTGTCGACCATCGTTGGCGAGCTCGAACATCTGAGCACCATTGTCTCGAAGAGCTACATCGTGCCCGTTGTGGCGCGCCTCGATGCCATCGAGCGGCCGCACCTCGAACCACAGACTATGGAAGCCGATCGAGTCATGTGGACGCCGATCAGCGAACTCACCAAGCCGTCGACGTATCGCCTGGAGCGTTGGGGCAACTTGCCGCTCGACCGGCCGTTGCACTTCTTTGAACTTGACGACGAGACCATATGGGGCGCCACCGGTCGGATGCTCTTCGACCTGATCACCCTGCCCAGATAGTTGCGTATGGGGCTGCTTATGGGGTCAGGTTGGTAGCTGGGTGGAGGTTGCGGCGCCTGCGAGAGCAAAGCCAATCGCGACGACAAACACGAGGGTGAACCCGCCGGTAAGGTCGGCAATCAAGCCGCCGAGTTGCGGTGACGTGACCTGTGCAATGCCGAACGCGAAGGTCGCCGCAGCGAAGCTCGGGCCGAACGCTTCGGGACTCGTGTTCCGGACGACGTAACCAATGATGACCGATGGCAGCCCGCCGAACATCAGCCCGATTACGACAGAACTCGCTGCGACCACACCGACAACGCCGGTGAGGACCCCGGCGAGTGCGATTGCAAACATCACATATCCGGTGACGAGCGTTCGTCGTTCGCCGAATCGGCCGGCGATCACGCCCATCATGACGCCGCCGAGAACTGCTCCGATTCCGACCAGGGTGAACATCGTCGAGGCGAGGCCCTCGCTGAACCCGGCATCGTCTTCCAACCGCGACGTCAGGAAGGAGATGGCAATCAGGTAGCTGAACCCGTAGGTGACGTAGGCGCCCGTGATGGGGATCCAGCCGGGCATCTGGCGCAGGATGCCGAAGCCAGCGCCACCAACGCGTTGGCCGCTTGGTGCGTTCTGGCTGTGGCGCAGAAGGAGGACAATTGCAACGACGATCACGATGCCGACGGCGAGGTCGATCCGGTAGACGTCGCGCCAGGCGGAGTCGCCCGAGCGGTCCCGCACGACGCGCGCCAGTTGGCCGGTGACCACAATGCCGAGGCCCACACCGCCACCGATTGCGCCGACGGCGAGGCCGCGTCGATGTGGGCCGATTGCAGCCGCAGCGATAGCAGGCGACGGGACCCAGATCAAGGCGCCACCGAACCCCATTGAGAAGAGAGCGATGCTCAAAACGAACACGTTCGGTGCGACGGCGGCCAGCGCGATGCCGCCGAGGGAAAATGCGAACCCGCTGCGCAACACCGTGAGCAGCGGGAAGCGGGAGGTGAGCGAAGCGACGACGAAGGTGCCGACCAGATAGGCGAGCACGTTGGTGGTGCCGAGTAAGCCAGCGACCGTGTTGGAGTGATTGAGGTCGTTGCGAATCGCCGGGAGCAGGACGCTGTAGGTGAAGCGTCCGAAGGCCTGAGCCATAACGGCGCCGAGGCCGACCAGTACAACAGCGGCCCAGCCGCTCGCGGTGCGCATCAGGTCAGATCGGCGAACTGGCGAGGGCGGCGAGCCGATCCCACATGCCCACAACGTTGTTGCGCGTGGTTGCACGCGCACCGATCGAGATGCGGAGCACCGATCGCCCATTAAGCACAGTCCGGGTGAACAGCCCAATGCCCGAGGCGTTTGCTGCGCTGATCAAGTCGTCGGTCGCTGCGTCGCCGTCGGTGTGCGTAACGCACAGCAGATTGAGTGGGTGCGGTGCGACGATCTCAAGCCGCTCATGGGCCGCGATCCAACCGGCGAGTTCCTGCGTGAGCGCAATATGGTCGCGGAGCATGGTCTGGATTGGCGCCACACCTTCGGTCCGCAACGCAAACCACAGCTTGAGCGCGCGGAACCGTCGTCCGAGTGGCACCCCCCAGTCGCGGTAGTCAATCGCGCTGCCAGACTGAGCGGCTTCGGATGAGAGATATGGCGGCAGGATGCTGAGCGCGCCGATCAATGCCGAACGGTCTGCGGTCCAGAACAAGTTGCAGTCGAAGTTGATCCCCATCCACTTGTGCGGGTTGGTGGTGTATGAGTCGGCGAGGTCGAGGCCTGCATTGACCCAGCGATGCTCGGGGGCGAGCGCGGCGATCCCGGACATCGCAGCGTCGACATGCAGCCAGATGTCGTGGCGCTGAGCGATCAGAGCGATGTCCGGTGTCGGGTCGAACGCCATCGAGGAGGTCGTGCCGTGCGAGGTGACGACGAAGAACGGTGTGAGCCCAGCCGCAAGGTCGGCGGCGACCATGTCGGCGAATGCATCGGGTCGCATGGCGAATTCGTTGTCGGTCGGAACGACGCGCACATGGTTGGTGCCGATGCCCGCGATGCGGAATCCCTTCTCGATACTCGAATGCGCCTGGGCAGTGCAGTATCCAACGAGTTGGGTCGTGTCGCCAGTTGCGTTGACCGCGCCACCGGTGGCCCTCCAGCGGGCGGCGAGCATGGCAATCAGTGTCGATTCGCTCGCCGTGCCCTGAATCGCTCCGCCGCCGCGTTCGCTGGTGGATCGAAAACAATCAGGGAGCCCGAGCAATTCATGCATCCAGTCGAGCATCAACGTCTCGAGTTCGGTGGCTGCCGGCGACGTGGCCCAGGCCATCACGTTGACACCGAGCCCGGCTGACATCAGCTCACCGAGAATCGACGGATACGTGATGTTCGATGGGAACCATGCGAAGAAGTCGGGGTGCTGCCATTGGGTCAGCCCTGGCACGATGATCTGTTCGAGGTCGGCCATCACGGCATCGAATGATTCGGGCTCGGTGGGCGGATGCTCGGGCAACTGCGCCCGAATATCACCAGGCTTGGTCTCCGGGAAGACACGCTGCTCGGCCACACCGTGTTCGAGAAATTCGGCGATCCAATCGACCATGTCGTGGCCGTGCTTACGGAACTCTTCCGGCGTCATCGCTGCACAGTAGAACTCAGCGTCACTGCAGACTGCCTTGGGGCGACCCGACGAATGGCATATGTCGCGCGGGGTCCGTCGTGTGGCTGAGGCGCATAGTCCCGACAATCAACGAAAATAGGGCGGTTTCCGGGCAGGTTTGGATCCATGTCCGACACCCCTGTCGTGGCCGACCACTTGCCAGCGATGGCCCGAACAGGCCAGCGCATCGCCAGCCTCGATGTATTTTGTGGCATCGCTGTGCTCGGCATCTTTCTGATCAATACGACTGCCGACTGGGCGGGGTCGTCGGCAATTCCGGGGATGGCGATCTCAAGATTTGGAACAGTGCCAATGGCGCTCGGTGACCTGTCGCTTATCGTGCTGTGGGCCGCCCGGTTGTCGGGAGGGGTCCATGTGCGGCTCCAGGCAGTTGGCCAGATGGCACTGACCAATTATCTGATGCAGACGATTATCGGCGTTGCCTTCCTCACGATCGTGCTCGACGGCGTCGACATGTCGCAGACGTTCGTGCTCGGATTCGCTGTTGTGGTCTGGGTGTTGCTGCTCACATGGTCGCCGTGGTGGCTTGCCCGGTTCCACTTCGGCCCGTTTGAATTGGCATGGCGCAGCGCTACCTATTGGTCACCTCAGGCATTGCGCCGATGGCGTCAACCGTTGCGTTTGCGGCTGCGGCTGCTGCGGATGACGTTGCCGAACACGACCGTGAGTCCGCCGACGACGGCGAGCAAAATGAGCCCCTGACGCCAGCCACCGCGTTCTTCGCTACCGCAACCCGGCCGTTCGAGCACGCCGATGCACGACGTGAGGTCGCGATCCTCGGGGAAGAACTCGTTGGCGGTAATCGGTGGCCGCAGCGTGTCGACGGGAACGTCGGTCGAAACCGGCAGCGTCTCAGTCGGTGGCGCTCCTGCGACCGGCGCTCCGACCGCTTGCGCCGGTGCCGACGTGAACATGATGAGCATCGCGATGAGCGCGCACACCGTTCGGCTGAACTTCTCGTTCAGGCCTGGGCGGCTGGATGGTGCCACTGCTCTACGATTCACCATCTTGAGTCAATCGCAGCAGACCCCCCGTGCCACCGTCCTGGTCGTCGACTTCGGCGCTCAATACGCCCAGCTGATCGCTCGACGGGTTCGTGAGCTCCATGTGTTCTCCGAAATCGTCGGCCACCGACTGAGCGCCGCCGAGA
>CAWUXP010000163.1:0-4269 GCA_963926495.1 Candidatus Ilumatobacter herschelensis | reverse complement strand
GAGCGTGTCGCTGAGATCGTGCACGGCGAACTTGGCTATGCCGACGTCAAACTCGTACCGAAGGCGTTTGAAGAGGATCTGCAGCTCGAACGGGCCATCTCGTTGATCGGCGAACTCAACACCTACGCCAAGGACCGCAATCATCGGTTTGGCATCAAGCTCACCAACACTCTCGTTGTTGACAACCACAAGCAGTGGATGCCCGACCAGACGATGTACCTGTCAGGTCCGCCGTTGCACGTGCTGGCGACCGCAGTACTGGACATGCTGGCAGCTGCGTTGCCCGGCCAACTGATGATTCCCGGTCACGACGGCGACATCATGGTCAGTTTCTCCGCCGGCATTGACAAGGAAAACCTTGCCAATGCGGTGGCCATGGGGGTTCGCCCGGCAAGCGTGTGTTCCGACCTACTGAAGCCCGGCGGCTACGGCCGACTCGCCCCGATGCTCAAGGCGCTGACGAGCGCCGTGGTTGCCAGTGGAGCGACAAACCTCGACGAGTTCCGCACCACGTCGCTCGACGCAGCGCGCGCTGCGGGGCACCGTGACACGGCAGCTGAACACCTCGTCGATGTGCTCGGTGCGTCGAAGGGCAAATACGAACTGGCCGGCAATGAGAAGCTGCCGCGAGAAGTCGAGCACGACCTGGAAATGTGGGGCTGTGTGGCTTGCAACTTCTGCGTCACGGTCTGTCCGAACGATGCATTCTTCAAGTTGCCGACGCCAAAGGCCGAGGCCGATCCGGAGGGAATTTTCGCTGGCATCAACGGCCGCCAGCAGTACCTCGTGTTCAGTGAACTGTGCAACGAGTGCGGCAATTGCCTGACGTTCTGCCCCGAGACGGGCGACCCGGCTGAGATAAAGCCACGCCTGTATCTCGAGTCGGAGCGGTTCGAAGCGGCCGAGGGCCCACGGTTCCTACTCGGTTCCAACGGCGCAGTCACGGCCTCTGCGGGCGGCGGCGCCGACGAGCACTTGCCGACCTTGGTGGCGCTCCTCAACGCAGCCGAGGGCCTGCCAGTGTTACTCGACTGAGCTGCACCGAACGGCGAAGTTTCTTCGCGTCTTTGACCTTTTGTTAATGTTGCCGAAACGCAAGGTGAGTTCACTGGGGGCCGATTGGACACCAAGCACGACGAGCGGGTCTCAGGCGACGCTCAAGACGAACCAAAATCGAGAGGGCGCTCGGCGGCCGTGCTGCTGACCCCGTTTGTGGGCCTTGCAGTCCCCGCAGGGGCGGTGATTGTTGCGCTGTCGCTTGGTGCCGTGATGTTGCTGACACTCGGAGCCAACCCGATCACTGGCTATGCGGCGTTGGTCGACGGTGCGTTCGGGGGGTGGGACGAGCTTGCCGACACGTCAATCAAGGCAATGCCGCTGCTGCTGGTCGGCGTCGGCATCTGTATTGCATTCCGGGCCGGCGTTATCAACATCGGAGCTGAGGGCCAAATTATCGCCGGAGCTATTGCGTCGACCGTGGTTGCGCTGGCGCTGCCTGACTTGCCGCGAATCCTGCTTGTTCCGCTCGTGCTTGTTGGTGGAGCAATCGGTGGCGGCGTCTGGGGTTCGATCCCCGGGGCGCTCAAGGCGTATGCCGGGGTGAACGAGATCCTCTCCACGATCATGATGAACCTGGTCGCGGCGCAATTCCTGAGCTTCCTGCTCCAGGACCTATTGACCGACAAAGCATCGGGTGCGATCAAAATCCAGCAGACCGAACGTCTCAGTGTGAACGCTGACCTTCCGCTTCTGCCCGGTGATACCCGCCTGCACCTCGGCGTGATGATTGCGATTTTGATCGCCATGCTCGGTCACATCCTGCTCTTCCGGTCGGCGCTCGGGGTCAGGCTCCGTGCAGTCGGCCACAACGCCAACGCCTCGCGTTACGCAGGTATGCCGGTCAAGAAAAGCATCGTTCAGGCTCTTGCATTCTCCGGAGCGTGTGCCGGCGTCGCGGGGGCGGTATTGGTGTTCGGCTCTGAGTCGCACCGCCTGATCGCGGAAGGTGGCGCATCGGGCTTCACGCAGAGCGCCGGCTTCAACGGCATCGTTGCAGCACTGTTCGGCGGCCTTTCGCCGCTGGCAGTGATCCCGGCGTCGTTCTTCTTCGGCGGCATGCTGACCGGAGGTATCGCACTCCAGCAGGAATTGCAGGTTCCAGCGGCCCTGATCGTGGCACTCAACGGCATTGTCGTGTTGTTTGTTGTCGGCAGTCTGAAGCTGAAGACGCGCCTCCGCGCGTGGGCCGAAGCGGTGGGCAACGGACGCTCCGGCGGCACCGAATCTGCGCCACGTGAACCCACGCCAGAACGCGACCCTGAACCTGCAATGTCGGTAGGAGCTGCGGAGGAATCCGGTGGGTGATTTCTTCACGGTCTCGGTGCTCGTTGCCACGCTGGCCTCGGGCATCCGTCTGGCCACGCCGTTCCTGCTCGCCGGCCTCGGCGAAACGATTGGCCAACGCAGCGGTGTGCTCAACCTTGGTGTTGAGGGCGTCATGTTGCTCGGGGCATTCTCGGCGTATTACGTCACCCTCGAAACCGGTAGCGCCGTCTACGGAATCATTGGTGCGATCATTGTCGGTCTCTTCATGGGCCTGGCGTACGCGTTCATTACTCTGGTGATGCAAGCCGCGCAGGGCATCAGCGGCATCGGCGTGTACCTGTTCGGCCTCGGGTTCACCGATCTGCTGTTCCAGAAGAACGTCGGTACCCCGAAGCCGATTCGCGGCTTGGGTGAGGTCCACATCCCGCTACTCAGTGACATCCCGAAGATCGGCGAAATCTTCTTCCAGCACAGCGTGCCGGTGTACTTTGCATTCGCCCTTGTGCCGCTCGTCTGGTTGATGATCAACAAGACCACGTTCGGTCTAAATATTCGTGCTGTCGGCGAAACACCAGAGGCCGCAGACACGCTTGGGGTGAGCGTGAACATGACTCGTCTGGCCACCATGCTGATCGGGAGCACGATGGCCGCGCTTGCAGGCGCAGCGCTTGCGCTCGAAGTTGGCATCTTCCAGCAGAATCTCACATCGGGTCAGGGCTTTATTGCCATCGCACTCGTCTACTTCGGTGCATGGCGCTCGTACGGCGTCATGATGGGCGCGCTGCTCTTCGGCATCGTGCAAGCCACAGTGTTGCAGTTGAAGACGCTCGGCATCGTCGAAGGAGCCAACTCGAGCCTGATGGCCATGGCACCCGCAGTGCTGACCATCGTCGTGCTCGTGATCGTGAGTCGCCGGGCGGCTGCGCCGGGCGCGCTCACCCGACCGTTCGACCGTTCGGCGTAGCAAGCAGATCGCTCGCGCAGTAACACCAGTTTCATTCCAACAACAAGGGGAGCACCATGAAAGCAACATCAACCAGAGTCATCGCATCAGCGGTGACTGCACTCGCACTCGTCGCCGCAAGCTGTGGCGGAAGTGATGACGCAGCTGACGCGCCCGCTGACGACGCGCCGACCGAAACTGAAGCTGAGGCAGAAGCACCAGCGGACGAGCCAGCCGAACCGGCTGAACCAGCCGCCGAGCCGGTCCGGATCGGCATCGTGGCGCCGAGCGCCGAGAACGACCTGGCATGGACGCAGTCGATGGTCGACTCGGTCAACCGCGTCGCCGACGGCCGTGAGGTTGAAGTGGCGATTTCCGGTGGCCTGTTCGTCGTCGAAGACGCTGCTGCAGCCATTCGTGGATACGCCGAAGACGGGTTTGACCTCGTGATCGCGCACGGCACTCAGTTCGGTGGTCCGCTTCAAGAAATCGCCGATGATTTCCCCGAGGTATCGTTTGCACTCGGTACGTCGACCGACTTCTTCGGTAAGGACAACATCTACGCCTACTCGGTCGATGCCGGCGAGGGTGGCTACGTCAACGGAGTGATGGCAGCACAGCTCACACAGTCGAACGTGATCGGCGTTGTGGGCCCCGTGCCAGCAGGTGACGCCAAGCTCTATATCGACGGCTTCGTCGCGGGTGCGCAAGCGCAAAACCCTGACGTCGCGGTGAACGTCAACTACATCGACTCCTTCGGCGATGTACTGCTTGCATCGGAAGCTGCAAAGGCCTTCGTCGAGAGCGGCGCCGACGTGCTGACCGGTACGGCACAGATGGTTGTCGGCGCAACCGGCATCGCTGCTGAAGAAGGCATCCCGTGGTTCGGCACACAGTCAAACCAGGCCGACCTTGGCCTCGACATCGTCGTTGCATCGCAGGTGTACCACTGGGAAGTCGTGTTGAACACGATCCTCGACCAGATCGCCGCAGGCAAACTC
>CAWUXP010000162.1:0-4557 GCA_963926495.1 Candidatus Ilumatobacter herschelensis | reverse complement strand
CAGATGATCTCCCCGGTTGCGGCGAGCCACGCACGTCCTACGACGACGTCCAAGAGTTCGTAGCGTTTTACTGCGGCCTCGATGACTTCATCGTCTACGACGACGGCGACAGCGGCCTGCTCGCCCAACTCGCCGACAACTTCGGCGCCGGAACGATCGGCATCGTGTTGGCTCACGAGTTCGGCCACGCCATCCAGCAGCGCAGCGGTGTTCTGCTCCAAAACCTCCCGACGGTCACGACCGAACAGCAGGCTGATTGTTTCGCCGGAGCTTGGGCGGGCCGCGCAGCCCGCGGCGAAGGCGGCATCACGTTCTCCGATGCCGACGTCCGCGCTGGTCTGATTGCCATGCTCGAAGTGCGTGACCCCGTGGGCATCGACCAGTTCACGCCCGGCGGCCATGGGTCCGGATTCGACCGGGTCGGCGCCTTCCAGGTCGGCTTCCGGGACGGCGCGGTCCGCTGTGGCGACCTCATCGACGACCCGCTCCCGCTGATGCCGAACCAGTTCAACGGCAACGACGACTTCGCCAACGAAGGCAATGCACCGTTCGGGTTCGACTCCGGCGATCCGGAAACCGGCGAAGGCGCCGAGCTGTTCGGCTTCCTGGTGCCCGACCTCAACCTCTTCTGGGGTGTGGACGCCGCAGTCCCTGGCTTCACCCCGCTCACGCTCGTTCCTGTCCAAAGTGAGGCAGAGGCCGCATGTGCCGATCTTGAGCCCGGCTTCCAGAACGGCGTAGCTCTCTGCCCGTCGACCAACACCGTCTTTCTCAACGAGCCGGTTGCCCGCCAACTGTACGGACAAGACACGTTTGGCGACTTCTCGCTGGGCTACCTGATCGGCGTGGCTTGGGCCGAAAAAGCCCAGCGCTCACTCGGATCGACCAGCCAAGGCGAACGGCGTGAGCTGATCAACGACTGCCTCGCCGGAGCGTGGGTGCAAACAGTTATCCCCGTCGACTTCCAGTTGTCCCAACCGCGCGCCGAGGGCAGGACATCCATTGTGTCGCCCGGCGACCTCGACGAAGCAGTTCGCACCGCGATCCTGATCGGCGACCTCGGCGCCACTGACAACGTGCTTGGCAGCCCGTTCGAGAAGATCGACGCCTTCCGCGACGGTGTCATCGGCGGGCTCGACGCCTGCGCCAACTAACGCCCAGCTCAGTTCAGGTCAGCTCGCGGGCGATGATCGCAGCCAGTTCTACTGGCCGGTCGCCCTGGACACTGTGGCCGGCGCCGTCGACGAGGTGCACCACCATGTCAGGTTGTAGCCGTTTCGCCTCTGCAACGTCGGCGTCGTCCACGACGGGCGAGAGCGACCCACGGACCAGCATGATCGGACACTCGACGCTGGCGAAGTCGTCCCACAGCGGGTTGCGTGCATCGTCGCTGATCACATCTGTTTCCGGCATGCCCGACAATTCACCTTCGCTACTCTCAAGGCGATTGGTCCGGTCGTAGTTCCACTGCCACGACCCGTCAGCAACCGGATGTGCGTTGTGTAAAATCCCGCGCCGTAGCGACGAGTCAGATCGAGTCGGATTGAACTCAATCGTCCTGGCAAGGAGGTCGTCGAAGCTCGTGAACGACTGCGGGCCATTGACGAAGTCGATGATCGCCTTGGCCTTCTTCTGATTCACCCCGGGCGTGATGTCGACCATCACGAGCGACTGCACCAAGTCGGCATGCCGGTTGGCCAGCATCATTGTCGTTAACCCGCCGAGCGACATGCCAACGACGAGGCGCGCATCTGGTGCATGCTGACGCACCGCTGCGGCAACGTCGTCAGCGAGATTCGCCGGCGAGTACGCGCCGTCGGACCGCCACGAAGAGTGTCCGTGGCCGGGTAGATCGACAGCCAGTGCGGGTCGGCCGAGTGCCAGTGCCACCGTGTCCCAGGTGTGAGCGTTCTGGGCACCTCCGTGAACAAAGACGACCTCGGCAGCAGCAGGCTCGCCCCATGCCAGCGCACTGATCGAACGACCGTCGTCAAGTTTGACTTGGCAGCGAGCGACTGTTGGGATGGCTCCATCCAGACCGAACTCGGAGATGTTCTCATGGAACAACCCGAATTCGTCGTAGTGGGCTGCAGGATTGGCAATGTCGCTCACATCAGCGACGCTACTCCTGCAGGGTCGGCTGGTCAGCCTCCGGTGCCGACCCGCGGCCATCCGTCGTGGAGGTCGGCCTCGTTGCGGTGGTCGCTGGCGGCGTGGTTGCAGTCGGGACTGGCGCCTGCGTAGACGCAGGCGCCACTGTTACCGGGACCGGGGCCTGCGTGGTTTCCGGTGTCATGACGGCAACCGTCGTCGTGGTTTCGGGAACAGTGGTCGTCGTGGTCGAGGTCGACACGTAGTCGGGATCAATCCAGTTGAAGGTTGGCGGTGGCGAGCCGACTGCTTCAGGTTCGTTTTCGCCGTTCCAAACAAAGACCTGGTCGCCGTTGCTCATCAACTCTTGCATGGTTTCGGAGATGTTCAGTGGGATACGAATACACCCGTGCGACGCACCTTGCAGCGGCACGTTCAGTGCACCGTGGATTGCAATCCCGTAGTTGAAGTAGACCGGGTTCCACATGCCACCAAGAGCGCTCTGGCGGATGCCTTCGACCTCGCGGTAAACGGTGAACACGCCTCCTGGGGTGTTCGAGATACCACACTCGCCTCGGACCAACGGTTCTTCGCCATCACGGTTGCCATACTCGCCCGGGCTGATCGTGACTTCTTCGCACCACTGTTCGTTGCTGCCGCTCGACATGTGGGTGATCATCATGGGCTGGTCGTCGTGGAAGATCGCCAGCACCTGCTCGGGCAGATACACCTCGGTGTGGTTCGGCGTGGCATTTGGCCGACGCGGCTGGATCACAAACGGCTCCTGCAGTTGGTCCCACATGTCGGGGGTGACCTTGCCGGTTGGTGCGTTGCTCGCGGTTCCGAGGACCAGCTTCTCGTAGGCCCAGATCGCCTTGATGGTCTGGTCGCCATAGATGCCGTCGGCCGGGCCCGGGACGAAGCCGAGTTCGGTGAGCCGTTCTTGCACGCGCTTGACGTCGTCGCCAGCAAGGCCCTTGGACAGGATGCGGTCGAGTGGGACCTTGACGACTGGTGCGGTCGTTGCCACCGAGCCGATCACACCAAGGATGGATTCCGGAACCATCAGCACGCTTGCTGCCGAGTCGACGACGAATGCAGCGTCCGCTGGGACCCGCTCAGCGGTGTCATCGTCACCACCGCCGCCGAGCGCGACTCCCGCCAACACGACCGCTCCAAGTAAGCCGGCTGCCGCAACAGCAGGCAGCCATTTGGAAGCCTGGTTCGGCATGCGATCTTGAGAAGGGGGACGCGGTCGGCGTGAATTTTCGTTCATGAGTGACGAGATATTCTGTGCGAGGCCGGCCTCTGCTCCGAGTCTCTCTACAAAATGTAGCAAGGCCGGTCAGGCAGCGGTCGTCGCGCGGCCCGCCGTTCGACACAGTTTCTTTCTGACGTCACTTCTTGTCGATGACCGGCGTGATGCCGTCGAGGGCCCCTCGAAGCTCACGCATCTCCCGGAGAATCGTGAGGATGATCCCCGGCGAACTGAGCGTCGACTCGCCACGGGTACGCGGGAAGTAATCGACACCGAATTGCAGCATCTCGTATCCGAGCCGAGTCGCACGAATGACGAGTTCGGCGTCGATGAACGAGCCTTCGCTCTGCAATTCGACGTGATCGAAGACCTCGGCTCGGCAGAGCTTGAAGGCGAAGTTGATGTCACGCGCCTTGACCCCGAAGAGCGTGCGGATCAGCAGGTTGTACCAGAAGGTGTAGATGGTGCGCAGGTAGCCCTCGCCGGTGCGATCAAACCGGTAGGCGCTAATGATGTCGGCGTCGTAGTCGATCATCAGCCGGACTGCCCGAGGCAATTCCGCCATGTCAAAGGGCAGGTCAGCGTCGGTGTAGAGAATGAGGTCGCCGGTCGCCGCGGCGAACCCGGTCTTGATGGCCCCGCCGAGCTTGCGGTTCTTCTCGTGGTGGATCACCGTGACGTGCGGGTCGACTGCTGCGATTGCATCAGCTATCTCGGCTGTGCGATCAGTCGACGCGTCGTTGACGATGATCAATTCGTAGTCGTCGATGTCGCCAGCCTCGATGAGCGCAGCACACGCTCGGCGCGCAGCGGTGAGCGCACGGTCGACGTACTCCTCTTCGTTCCACATCGGGTAGAAGATCGAAAGCTTGTTGAAGGATGCTCCGGTCTGTTTACTCGTCATGCGGGCCGAAGGGTAGCTCTGCCCGGGAAGTCCGCGCTACAGCGCCTACAGTCAGCTCCGTGGTAGAGGCGACGAAAATGACCGACTCCCACCCCGGTCTGCCGCCTCCTATTTCCGGCACAACGGCGCCCCCTCCCGCTCAGCCGCGCCCCGGTCAGGTGACCGCGGGCTGGCAGATGCTGCTCGGCGCGGCGTGGACCGCCGTGTTCTTCGCGTTCGCCGCCGTCTGGAAGACCAGCCAGGACATCGGCATCGGCACGTGGTGGCTTGGCGCTCGTGCTCAGCCGCAGTCGGTAACGATCAG
>CAWUXP010000161.1:0-7045 GCA_963926495.1 Candidatus Ilumatobacter herschelensis | reverse complement strand
GCGGGCGACGTGGACCTGGGCAATCGACGCTGCGGCCAGCGCGGTTTCCTCGAATGATTCGAAGATGTCTTCAAGCCGGGCGCCAAGATCTTCTTCGACCGTGCGGCGGACCACGTTGAAGGGTTCAGCTGGAACCTGGTCGCGGCACTTCTTGAACTCTGCGACCAGCTCGGCTGGGAACAGGCCGTCGCCCGACGAGATGATCTGGCCGAGCTTGATGTACGTCGGTCCAAGGATCTCGGCAGCCTCGCGTAGCCGACGAGAAATCACTGCCCGACTGGCCTCAGGCGTGTCGAACTTCCCGCGTTTCTTCGAGATCAACCATGGGGCGACCGCCCGAACAAGCCGAGCCGAGACGCCGACGACGCGCGACCCCGGAGGCAGCCGTGACGGCTTGGTGAGAGAGGGGACCTCGGCTTGGGCTTGGGACCGCAGCGTCGCAGCCAGTTTCACCCAGTGAACGTCTTCGCGGCGCACGTCCCAGGGGCCATGCTCGCTAAACGCTGCCCAGTCAGTGTCGGACCGGGCGCTCGGAGTGGTCGACGGTGACGACATACAGTAAGGATGCCGGAATCTGGGCCGTTCGACATCGCTGGGATTGACAGAAGTCGGAGTCAAGGGACATGTCACAGCGGTCGATGATCGTGAGGGAGCGCAATCGTCCTCATCGTCGCTGGAGTGTGTGTTGTGTCCGCCTTTGCGACGCAGCTGTTCCTCAAGCGTGCGATATTGCGTCCATTTAAGGCCCGCACTGCTCGCTGAGTCGGCGGCAATGGCGGCGAATTGCTCGCTAGCGCCCCGTGGGTGACAACATCAAACCATGACAGAACGACCGTTCAACGTGCTTGGCATTCAGCAGATCGCCATTGGTGGGCTCGACAAGGGAGCACTCACTGGGCTCTGGACTGGCCTACTCGGCGTCGAAAAGGTCGGCGACTACGTCGCTGAATCCGAGAACGTCGATGAAGACATCCTGCGGCTCGGATCAGGAGCGCACGCGGTCGAGATCGACCTGATGCAACCGATCGATCCGGAGAAGTCGCCGAAGGTGCACAACCCCGCACTCAACCATGTCGGCCTCTGGATCGACGACCTCGAGGCAGCGGTGGCGTGGCTGACCGAACAGGGCATGCGCTTCACCCCCGGCGGTATTCGCAAGGGAGCGTCGGGGCACGACGTGTGCTTCTTGCACCCGAAGGGCAACGAGGCGTCGCCCCGCTCGGGCGAAGGCGTCTTGATCGAGTTGGTGCAGGCGCCGTCGGATGTCATCGAGGCGCTGACGTCCTGACCGTTGACGGTGACCGTGACCGTGCAACGTTGATCGTTGACGGTGACCGTGCAACGTTGACTCAGAAGTTTGGCGGGCGCTTGTCGCGCAGGGCGGCAATACCCTCGGCGTATTCAGCGGTGCCCATAGCGGCATCCAGCAAGCGAACCGACTCACGAACAGACGCTGCTGGGTCATGGCGGAGCAGGTCGGCTGCGAGTTGCTGCTTGGTGACTGTCACGGCGTTCGGCCCGGTCGATGCGGCGAGTTGGCGTGCGTATGCCTGCGCTGCAGCCAGCGTTTGTGGACCGTCGGCTTCGACGCCGTTCCACAGGCCCCAGTCAGCGGTTTCAGCACCGGTGACGATGCGACCTGAGAGGAGCAAGTCGTTGGCACGGGTCACGCCGACGAGGCGGGGGAGCGTCCAGCTCATTCCGTACTCGGCGGGAAGGCCGAGCTTCGGTGCAGCGGTTGTCAACTTCGCTGTCGCCGAAACAAATCGCAGGTCGCAGAACGTCACGAGAGCCAGCCCGACCCCGGCACACGCGCCGTTGACCGCAGCAATGATCGGGAGTCGATACCCGAGCTGCCAAGCGAAGTCGGCGTTGAGTCGACCCTCGAAGATGTCGCCCGCTCCGGGCTGTGCTGGTTCGGGCGGCAGCCCGGTGTCGTAACCGCCTTTGTCGACGTGGCCTGCCAAGGCATCGGAGTCGCCGCCGACACAGAATGCTGGCGGCGTGCCGGTGACCACCACCGCACGTAGGTCAACACGGTGTTCGAGGTCGGCCATGATCGTTCGGAAATCGGCGTGCATCCGCCCCGTCCACGCATTGTGGCGGTGCGGCCGATGCAGTGACACCGTTGCCACCGGCCCATCGATCTCGCATCGGACTGTGTCGCTCATCCCCACATTGCTTTCAACACGCCTTCGGTCAGTTCAGGTCGGCAGACGAAGAAGTCAGGAAGCCAAGCGTCGCGATCGTTGTAGATCAGCGGCGACCCATCGAGTCGGCTGGCATGGAAGCCTGCGGCCATGGCAACAGCGGCAGGAGCCGCGGAGTCCCACTGGTACATGCCACCGTCGTGGACGTAGATGTCAGCTTCGCCCATCACCACGGCCATCGCCTTTGCCCCGGCCGACCCGAGGCGCACAGCGTCGCAGCCCAAACCCTCGGCAACGAGTACGGCGGCGTACGGGGCCCGGTGCCGTGAGGTGATCAGGCGTGGCCGGTCGCGATCGAGGACCGGCATCGGCGGTGCTGGTTCGGTCGAAAAGACCATGTCGACGGCGGGGAGACTGACGGCAGCAGCGCCGAAAGACTCGTGTTCCCAGAGTGCGATATGTACGGCCCAGTCGCTGCGGCCGTGTTCGCCGTATTCCCTGGTGCCATCAAGTGGGTCGATGATCCAAACCCGGTCGGCGTCGTAGCGCCGTGGATCTTCGACGCCCTCTTCTGACAGCACGGCATCGTCCGGGCGGTGTGTGTGGAGTTCGCCAGCGATGAAGTGTTGTGCTGCTGCGTCGCCCGAGTCGCGAACGTCCCAGATCGACGCACCAGCAGCAAACATCTCGGCGCGTAGCTGAACGAGCACTTCGCCTGCTTGGACGGCGAGCCGCGTGGCGAACTCGGCGTCAGTTTCAGGCATCGTTGCAGTCTGGCAGCGAGCAGGGCCGCAAAGCACCATTGCACCTCGGATGCAACTCGGAGTTCGAATAGCGTCCGAGCGTGCGCTGACCTGCCACACTCAACGAAATGTTCGGCGGACAACGGATGAAATACGGCAGTGAGCGGAATCAGTTCGGCGTGCTTCGAGCCGGCCGTCGACCAGCGACGCCGCAGCCGATCGTTGTTTTCGTGCACGGTGGCAGTTGGGCCATGCCATACAACCGCTGGGTCATGGGGCTGCTGGTCCGCGATGCACGCCGGAGGGGCTGGGCGACGTTCAATGTCGAGTATCGCAAGCTGGGGCGATTCGGTGGCGGCGGGGGTTGGCCACAAACATTCGACGATGTCCGTGACGCGATCGAGTTGATCACCGAGGGCACACACGGCCGTGGCGATGCGATCGACCCGGCTCGAGTGGTCGTGGTTGGGCATTCCGCTGGTGCGCATCTTGCGCTGTGCGCTGTCGGCACGAGTGGCCTTCGGCCGCCGGCACTCGTGGTCTCGATGGCGGGGCCGACTGATCTCGAACAGATCTCAGCCAACGGATCCGCCACGGTCGACGCACTCGTGGCGAGCGCTCCTGAGGTCAACCGCTGGAGGCTGACGTCACCTGTTGAGATGCTGCCGTTCAACGCGCCCATTGTGTGCGTGCACGGCGAGGCGGACACCACGGTGTATCCGTGGAACTCGAAGCGGCTTGTCGATCTCGGTGCAGCCGACGCCGTGTTCGTGCCAAACGAGACACACGTCGATGCACTGAAGCCGAAGTCTGCGATGTGGGCCGCTGCTACCGAGGCAGTTTCATCAACGTTCCAGTCGATGTTTTCGTGATATGTCTGCGCACTGGGGTGCGCAGACATATCACGAAAGGCGTCAGGCGAGTTTTTTGTACTTGATGCGGTGCGGCTGATCGGCGCTGGCGCCGAGTTCTTGCTTGCGCCGTGCTTCGTACTCGCTGAAGTTTCCTTCGAACCAGCGGACATGGCTGTCGCCCTCGAACGCCAACACGTGTGTGGCGATGCGGTCGAGGAACCAGCGATCGTGGGAGATCACGACGGCACAGCCGGGGAACGATTCGAGGCCGGTCTCAAGCGCACGCAGTGTGTCGACGTCGAGGTCATTGGTCGGTTCGTCGAGGAGCAGCACGTTGCCGCCGGACTTCAACAGCTTGGCGAGGTGAACGCGGTTGCGTTCGCCACCGGACAGGTCGCCGACGCGCTTGCCGTGATCGGTTCCCTTGAAGTTGAAGCTCGACACGTACGTACGCCCGTGAATCTCGCGGCCACCGACTTCGAGCACTTCGCCGCCGCCCGTGATCTCGTCATACACGGTTGCGTCGGCGTCGAGACTGTCACGATCCTGATCGACATAGCTGAGGTCGACGGTGTCGCCGATCTTGATCGAGCCAGAGTCGGGCTGTTCGCGGCCGGCAAGCATCTTAAAGAGCGTCGATTTACCGGCACCGTTCGGGCCGATGATGCCGACGATGCCGGCAGGCGGCAGCGTGAACGACAGATTGTCAATGAGGAGGCGATCGCCGAAGCCCTTACTGAGGCCCTCGACCTCGATCACCTGGTCGCCGAGGCGGCGTCCGGCCGGGATGGTGATTTGCAGTTTGGAGTCTTGCGTCTCGGCTGCCTTGGCTTCGGCGTGCAGCTTGTCGTAGGCAGCAAGGCGAGCCTTGCCTTTGGCCTGGCGACCCTTCTGGCCCAGGCGAACCCATTCGAGTTCGCGTGCCAGCGCGCGCTGGCGGACCTCGTTGCCGCGCTCTTCGCGAGCGAGGCGATCGTGCTTCTGTTCGAGCCAGCTGGAGTAGTTGCCTTCGAACGGGATGCCACGGCCGCGGTCGAGTTCGAGGATCCACTGCGCCACGTTGTCGAGGAAGTAGCGATCGTGGGTGATTGCGACGACGGTTCCGGCGTAGTCGCCGAGGAATCGTTCGAGCCAATCGACCGACTCGGCGTCGAGGTGGTTGGTGGGTTCGTCGAGCAGGAGAAGGTCGGGGCGGCTGAGCAGCAGGCGGCAGAGTGCAACGCGGCGGCGCTCACCACCGGACAGCACGGTGACATCGGCGTCGTCGGGCGGGCAGCGCAGTGCGTCCATGGCGATTTCGACGTTGCGGTCGAGGCTCCATGCATCGGCGGCAGCGATCTTGTCTTCGAGGATCGCCTGTTGCTTGCCGATCTTGTCGTAGTCGGCGTCAGGGTCGGCCCACTTGGCCATCACCGTGTTGTAGTCGTCAATAATCGACTGCACTTCAGAGACGCCGTCCATCACGTTGCCGCGGACCGTCTTGTTCGGGTCGAGCTGGGGCTCTTGTGCCAGGTAGCCGACGGTGTGGCCAGCGGTGAGGCGCGCCTCGCCCTGGAAGCCGTCGTCGAGGCCAGCCATGATCTTGAGGAGCGACGACTTGCCAGCGCCGTTACTGCCAAGCACGCCGATCTTGACGCCGGGGTAAAAGGACAGCGAGATGTTCTCGAGGACCGTCTTGTCTGGCGGGTAGACCCGCGACAGCTTGTAGGCCTGGTAAATAAATTCGTGCGCCATTGCGGAGGAGGTTACCGATGATGCCGCTCAGGCGTTGGCGGGGGTTCAGGGAACCGGTGGAAAGCCGATGGCGCTGCGGGCGGTATGGCAATCAGGTCCACTCAGCACCGCAAAGGAAACACCGGTCGCAACGTGCTGTCGATCGGCGGATGATGTTCGAGCACGGCGACGAAAACCTGCGTGCCCAGTGGCGGCGCCGCGTCAGTGACGAAGACTTTGCCTCGATCGACGCGGCATCAACACTCGACGCCAACACTGGCTCATTCGTCTGTGTTGGATGCGCTTTACGGGCAACAGTCCCATTGGACACGTGCCCACGCCTACGGCGAACTCACCAAACAGATGGCTGTTCCGACACCAGACGGCTCGAATTCGCGACCGGAAAGGTCGTTGTGCCTTGCATCTATCTGACTGTTGACGACAACCACCGCTACGCCCACGCGGACTTGACCCGGTTCACGTCGCAACGCATTGTCGATGCCAAACACCGCGTGTTGGAATCGACTACCGACGCAGCACCGTTCACGACGCAAGCAGTGATCGACCCGATCCTCGGCGGCGACCAGACCACAGCCGTCACCGCGATCAGTCCGCGCAACTCTGGCCAGCCGTGACGTTCGTGATGACATCGGTCGGATCCCCACCACTGACTGCACCGCTGAGTCCTTCTCCATAGAAGGCTGTGTTGGCCAAGTTGAAGAACCAGAACTGGAAGTCCACGTCGAAGCCGACTGTGACGGCATCGCCATAGGCGGCCTGCAGTTCGGCAACCGTGGAGCCGAGGCCAATCCCTTGCGGTGTGGTCGGCGAAACGGACCCGGCGCCGTCGCGAGCCGGTACTCGCCACTGAAAGAAGTAGGGGCCCTCATCCGGTGGATAGGCGAATGCCACTTCGAGGTTGCCCCACTGCAGTATCCGTATCCGCTCGGCCGGGCAGATGCCGTAGAACTGGTATCCATCGACCAGGGCCGAGTCAAAGTCCGGGTCACCGAGCGAGGCCGTGATATGGATGATCGAGTTCTCTGGATCGGCGAGGAAGTCGACTGTTCCGAGGCCGCCCGCGTCGAGACCGAACGTGATGCCATCGCCATCGTCCAACTCGCCCTCCTCTTCGATCAGCGGGGCACATCCCAGAACTTGGCCGTTGCCGACATTGCAGCCAATGATGTATCCGGGCTCAAACTGAACGGTGAACACGCCGCCTCCTTGTTCCATGGCTGACAAGCCTGGCCTTGGTGTCCAAGGATCAAAGAGGGCGAGGGCTTCGGCCGATGCAAGGGCGGCCGCTGCGTTACGATCCCCAACGACGATCGCGGCCTCGAAGGCTGCAATCACCTCCGCATCGCTAATAGCGCCAGGCGGTGTAGTGGATTGAGTGTCCGCGACGGGGGATGGTGCCGACGGCGTTGCGTTGTTCCCTGCGGGCACGTTGTATGTCTGGCCGTTGGCGATGTTGATGGTCACGAAGATGTTGATCGGGTTGGGTGACGGTGTCACCACTGCCACAACAGCCGGGTTGAAGTCGGGCCAGGCGGGTCCGACATAAATTGGTGCGACGGTGGCG
>CAWUXP010000160.1:0-3072 GCA_963926495.1 Candidatus Ilumatobacter herschelensis | reverse complement strand
CAGCAGGAGGTCGAGAACGTGAAGTTTGGTTTTGTGATTCCGTGGGCTGACGCCACCGACGTCGGGGACCTCGCGGCTGCAGCCGAACAGGCGGGCTGGGACGGCCTCTTCGTGTGGGAACCGGTCTGGGGTGTCGACGCGTGGATCTCGCTCGGCCTCGCCGCTGTCCGTACCTCCAAGATCAGATTGGGCACGATGCTCACAGCCCCATCACGCCGTCGGCCGTGGGAACTGGCGAGCCAGGTGGCAACAGTCGACCGCCTCTCCGACGGTCGGGTCACTCTGTCGGTCGGCCTCGGAGCGACCAGCAGTGGATTCGACACCTTCGGCGAGGAGTGCAACCGCAAGGTGCGCGCCAAGCTCATGGACGAGTGTCTCGACGTTATGTGCGGTCTTTGGCAGGGCCAGCCCTTCGAATACGGGGGCACGCACTACACAGTAAAATCCACCGAGTTCCCGACTATCGGCCACACCGTCCAGCAACCGCGGGTCCCCATCTGGTGCGTTGGAGCCCTCGGCCGACCGAAGTCGATGCGCCGAGCACTCAGCTGGGACGGGATCATCCCGCAGGTGATCGACCCGTCAACCGAGATGGGCATCCGCCAACCAACGCTTGACGAGGTCGCTGCACTGCGCGCCGAGATTGCTGCGCACCCCAACACCGGCGACGACTTCGACATCGTGGTCGAGGGCCAGGGCACCGAGCATTCGCCGAGCGCATACAAAGACGCCGGAGCCACCTGGTGGATCGAATCGATGTGGGGCGCAATGTCCGAACACTCCCCTGTTGCGGCCGCATACGACCGGCTAATGCAGGGACCGCCCAGCTAGGTGGCTACCGTCGCGCTGCGTGACGACAATGGACTCAAGCCCCAACGAAACGGGATGGAATCTCGCCGACGTCTGGGAGACGATTGCCAGTGGACTCGGCGAGGCACTCGCCCAGCAGCAAGGCGCCCGCCAGATCAGCTGGACGGAGATGAACCGGCGCGCCAATGGCGTTGCGGCTGCCTTGCTCGCTGAGCCCGCAGCAGCGGAACAGGACAAGGTCGCCCAGTACCTCTACAACTGTCCTGAGTACCTCGAGTCGACCTTCGCTGCGTTCAAGGCGGGCTTCGCCACGGTCAATACCAACTATCGGTATGCCGCTGACGAACTCGTCTACCTGTGGGACAACGGCGACGTCACCACCGTGGTCTTCCACGGAACCTTTGTCGACCAGATCGAGGCCATCCGTTCTCGCGTCCCGCGCATCACGACATGGCTCTGGGTCGACGACGACGCTGGCCCGTGCCCCGACTGGGCAACACCCTATGAGGTCGCTGCCGTTGCTGGAACCGACGAGAACGTGTCGGGGCCATGGGGCCGCTCGGGCGACCACCTGATGCTCCTTTACACCGGCGGCACCACGGGTATGCCGAAGGGCGTCATGTGGCGCCAAGACGACTTGTTCGGCGTACTCGACGCCAACAATCGCATGCGACTTCCGCCCGAACAGGACCTCGATGCTGTTGAAACACGCGCTACCAAGCCCGGACCGCGCAACATGCCGGGAGCACCTCTCATGCATGGGACCGGCTTGTTCAATGCGATCAGCAACCTGATGGTCGGCGGCAGTATCACCACCATCGTGGGCCGCAGTTTCAACGCCGCGGAATTCCTCGATTCAGTCGAGCAGTACGAGATCAACTCAACGTCGATCGTCGGCGATGCGTTCGCCAAGCCGATCCTCAAGGCTCTCGAGGCCGAACCTGATCGTTGGGACATCTCTTCGCTCCGCGTCATCGTGTCGTCCGGCGTTATGTGGTCAAAAGAGACCAAGGACGGCCTGCTCCGCCACAATGATCGGTTGATCATGGTCGACGCGCTCGGATCGAGCGAAGCAATCGGCATGGCGACGAACACGACGACCTCCGAGTCCGTCAACGACCCGAACCGTCAGACTGCCCAGTTCCAACTTGGCCCCAACACGCGAGTCATCACCGACGACGGCAACGATGTTGTCCCGGGCTCTGGCGAGCGTGGCCGGGTGGCCCTCCGCGGCCGCACTCCGATTGGCTATTACAAGGACGAGGCCAAGTCGGCCGAAACCTTCGTGATCATCGGCGGCGAGCGCTATTCAATCCCGGGCGACTACGCCACGGTCCAAGTCGACGGCACCGTCGCCCTCCTCGGGCGCGGAAGCCAGTGCATCAACACCGGTGGTGAAAAGGTATATCCGGAAGAAGTCGAAGAGTGCCTGAAGCGCCATCCCGCCGTTGCCGACGCAGCAGTGGTGGGCCTGCCGGACGAAAAGTGGGGCGAATCGATCACTGCGCTCATCGAAACTCACCCAGGCGCCTCCGTCGAATCACAAGAGCTACGCGATCACGTCAAGGCGAACCTCGCTGCCTACAAGGCCCCGAAGGCTGTCTTCGAAATCGACACGGTCGGACGTGCCAACAATGGAAAGCTCGACTACCGCGCCCTCAAGCAACGCGCGATCGACCTCACCGCCCAGTAGTAACGCAAGAAGAGCAGAAGGCGCGGGCGTCTCTTCAACAGTTACCAAACGGGCCTGACCCGATACACAGCTCTGGTCGGTCGCGTAACCTCAACATGATGGATCAACCGACGGCAGCCACCTTCCGGTGGACCGACTACGACGCAGTGCTCTTCGACCTTGACGGTGTCATCACACCAACCGCCAAGATTCACGAGTACGCGTGGGGCGAACTGTTCGCCGACTACAAATACACCGAGGCCGACTACCTTAAATACATCGACGGCAAGCCGCGCTACGACGGCGTCCGATCGTTCCTCGCTGCGCGTGGCCTCACGCTCCCCGACGGCAACCCGTCTGACGCTCCCGGAGACAACACGGTCTGTGCAATGGGCAACCGCAAGAACGCACTCTTTAACGAAGTGCTCGAACGTGACGGCGTCGCTCCATATCCGGGTTCGACGGCCACACTCGAGCTCCTGATCAACGCATCGATCCCCGACGCCATCGTGTCGTCGTCGAAGAATGCCGTTCCGGTCCTCAAAGCTGCCGGGCTCAGCGACCGATTCGACGTCGTGATCGACGGCATT
>CAWUXP010000159.1:0-9025 GCA_963926495.1 Candidatus Ilumatobacter herschelensis | reverse complement strand
TTCCGTCAACGACATTAAGAAGATGACGGTGTGGGGCAACCACTCGGTCACGCAGTATCCCGACCTGTCGAACTGCGAAGTTGGCGGCAAGAACGCGCTCGAACTGATCGGTGACCAAGCCTGGTACGCCGACACCTACATCCCCACGGTTGCCAAGCGTGGTGCAGCGATCATCGACGCACGCGGTTCCTCGTCGGCAGCGTCAGCAGCCTCGGCTGCAGTTGATCACATCCGTGACTGGACGCTCGGTACGCCCGACGGCGACTGGGTCTCGATGTCGGTGCCAAGCGATGGCAGCTATGGCGTGCCCGAGGGCATCATCAGCTCGTTCCCGTGCATCTGCAAGGACGGCAACTACAAGATCGTTCAGGGTCTCGAGATCGGTGAGTTCAGCCGCTCGAAGATCGATGCATCGGCTGCAGAACTGGTCGCCGAGCGTGACGCTGTGGCCGAACTCGGCCTGATCTGATCTGACGTCCAACCAGAGTTGCGAATGGGGTCAGGCCCCTTTCGCAACTCTGTGCCCGCCGGGTGCAATTCAGCGCCCGGTCGGCAACGTCACGAGACGGCGACAGGGTCCGGAGTCTGTAAATGCTCTGTGGTCAGCTGGGGTGAACGTCGACGCACGCTCAGCACGGTGATCCAGGAACCGATGCAGAGCAGGGCGATACCGACCGAGAACGGTGTGGTTGAGTCGCTCACAAATGCGCTGACAATCGTGCCGAGCACAGCGCCGCCCGCCATCCGGATCGCTCCGCCGTAGGCCGAAGCGGTGCCAGCCAAGTGGCCAACCGGGCCAAGCGCCGCGGTGTTCAGGTTCGGCATGAGGAACATGAACGACGACAACGTGAGACCGAGCACCGGCATGTACAGCCAGATGCTCGGCCGGCCGCCAGCCGTGATTGAGATGACGCACAGCAGCAGGGTGGTCGGGATCAGCAGTGCGTAGGCCGTGTTGATGAGTCGGTGGACGCCGACGCGCACGACAATGCGCCCGTTGATGATGGCTCCGGCGGCGAAGAGCACGGCAACCAATCCGAAGATCAGTGGGAACTGGTCTTTTCGGTCGAATACCTCGCTGATGATCAGCTCACTGCTCGCCAGATACGTCGTAAACACGCCCTGGAGGAAAATTGTCGCGTTGGTGTAGCCCGACGTGATCGGGGTGCGCGCCACCTCGATATACCCGCTTGTCGTCGAGCGGAATTGCAGCGGACGACGGTTCGCAGGGTCGAGCGACTCGCGCATCCGGACGCTCCACAGCGTGATGAAGACGGCGCAGATGAGGCAGAACCAGAAGATTGAGCGCCACGGCAGCACCGCGATGATCCCGGCACCGATGCTCGGAGCCAGGATCGGCACCAGCATGAACACCGCCATGACTTGCGACATCGCCTTGGCCATCTGGCTGCCCTGGAAGCGATCGCGGATGATTGCTGTAGCCACGACTCGGGCGCCGGCTGCACCGATGCCCCAGACAAATCGACTGAGCAGCAGGAGTTCGAACGTCGGGGCCAAGGCCGACCCGGCCGCACCAACGATGTAGATCGCGCTGCCGGCGTACAGCACAGGCTTTCGACCAAATCGGTCGGCAATCGGCCCCCAGGCGAGCTGAGCGATGGCGAGCCCCATGAAGAACACGGTGATGACCTGACCGGCGCGCGGCGAAGCCGCGCCCAGGTCGAAGGTCGTGCGGATTTCATCGAAGGCGGGCAGCATCGTGTCGATGCCGAGTGCCATGAGCGCCATGACTGCCGACATCAGCGTCAGCAACTCGCGCTGTCCCATGCGGTACTGCGGGGTTGTCGCCGGGGGAGCGTTCGGCGCGAGTTGAGTCACCTGACGACGTTAACGAGGAGTCTGGTCAGAGTTGCGGGCGCGCGACGAGGGTCACCCCAGCCCGGCGCGCCCCTCCTTGTCTTGTTCGGTCAGCAGCAACGCTGTCTCGTCGATCCCGGCGTCGTCGCGTTCGATGGGTTCAAAGATGAAGCGGGCTTGGCCACTGCGTGGCTTCGCCGAGAGCTTGGTGTCGGCGAGGAGGCGTCCAGCGAACTGGCGATCGAGTCGCTCGGCATGTGCCTCAACTTCGGGCATCTCTGGCACGGACCGAGACTAAACGGGCCGCCGAATCCGTTGGACTGTCACTCGTAGGTCGTGCGTTCTTTCACGCGGGCGAACACTGCGTCGAGTGCGCCGAATACCGCTTGGTTGTCGATCAGCTTCTGCTGGTCGCCCCACAGGCGGATATGTCCGCTGATGAAGGCTTCCTGCGCGTTGAGATCGCCGATTGCCACGGCGACGGCGGTATCCCAACCCTGTTCCATCTTGATGTCTTCGGGGTCAGCCACACCGGCGCCGAACGAGGCAGTGCCGTCGCCCACCTGCAGGTGATACGTGACGTCGCCCTCGGGGCCGTCGGACACGACCTGCGTGACGCCGATCGTATGCGTCGATGAAATGTCCCGGAGGTGTTCGCTCGCTGCCACTTCCGCGGTGAGGGCGTTGATCCAGTCAAGGCTCAGGTATCGCAACACCCCCGTAGTCTGCCTGATGATGTCGGACTTCGCAGCCAACTCGGATACCGGCGGCCTGCACGATGGCCGACACCCGGGCACTGTCGAAGAGTGGGTGTTTGCTGCATGGACCGCAGACGCCAGCCTCGGTGTGATCTCCGGGCATCGCATCGTCGGCCGGACGGCCTGGTATTGGGCGGCGCTCGCGCGAGCCGGTCGACCGTTGCTCCACATCACCGACTTTGACGTGCCGGTCAGGCTTGCCGACCCATTCATTGTCAAAGGCGAGGCGATGTGGGCCGAACACACTCGTGAGGCTCCAATGGAACAGTGGACCGTTGGTAACGAGACGTACGCGGCATCGTTCGACGACCCCGAGGATGCGCTCGGCCGGGGCTATGGCATCCCGACGCCGATTGCTTTCGACCTTGAGTGGTACGCCACGGCCGCCGAGCAGCGCCTCGACGCGCAACCCGACATGTCAACGGGTTACGAGCAGGCAGGCGTCGTGCATGGTTCGATCGAAATTCTCAACGAGCCGACGGTCGAGCTCGCTGAGGCACCTGCTTGCCGCTGGCATCGATGGACCACCGGTGACGAGATGCCCCTCGGCCCGTTGGTCTTACCGACAGCCGTCGCGCATAGTGGCGTCCGTGCGCCGTTCCGGTTCCCTGACGGCAGCGAAAGCGACGTGGTCCTCACTGCCGATGGCTGGCACCGGCGCGCCACCACCTGACCAGAAAACACCGTTTGCGTCGAAGAATTGGCTGACATGCCAACGGATTGTTCGACGCAAACGGCTGTGTTTTGGCTCGTGCCGCGACGGGTGCCGGTCTCCGTGGCATGCTCAATGGCTTCCAATATGAGTTTCAACGGCGACATCCTCGACGAGTTCACCCACGGTGGGATGGGCCGCGCAAAGCCGAAGGAATATCCATCGATCGTGGTCGAACTTGGCATGGTGATCGAAGACCGGTCGAGTCACTTTGTCGGCAGCATCGCCCGGTGGAATGCTGAAGGCGTCACGCTGAAAGACCGCGCTCAGTACCTCCGGCACTTCACGTGGAAGCCCGGCGGATTCCTGATCGACGGCAAACCCGTCACGCTTGTGCGACCGAAGCAGGTGAAGTCAGTCACGCAGCGAACGACCGCATCAGGGTCGCTTGCCGGTGACGGACGGGCGCGTGTTGCTCGCGCCAGCCGCATCTGGGTCGAGGGCAAACATGACGCCGAGCTCCTCGAACATGTCTGGGGTGATGATCTTCGCGATCTCGGCATCGTCGTCGAACCGCTGCACGGTGCTGACGATCTGAAGGCGATGGTCACCGAGTTTCAGCCGGGCCGCCAGCGCAAGCTCGGTGTGCTGCTCGATCACCTCGTTCCCGGCTCGAAGGAGACGCGCATCGCCCAGACAGTGAAGGATCCGAACGTCCTGATTACGGGGCATCCGTTCGTCGACGTCTGGGCCGGTATCCGGCCGAAGGTGCTGGGCCTTGACGCCTGGCCCGACATCCCGTTTGACCCCGAGGTCACCTGGAAGGAAGGGCTGTGTGCTGCACTCGGTGCGCCGTTCGAGGGTTTCTGGCCGCGCCTGCGTAACCAGGTTCACACGTTTGCTGACCTCACGCCAGAACTCGTTGGTGCCGTCGAGCAGCTCATCGACTTCGTCGCCGATCTCTCTGACGACGACTGAACCCGCCTGAAAACGACGAAGGGCGGGCCCGTAGGCCCGCCCTCCGTTCAGTTGTTCAGGTGTTAATCAGACGAAGGCTGATGCGAACACCAGGCTGACGATCGTCATCACCTTGATGAGAATGTTCATCGACGGGCCAGAGGTGTCTTTGAACGGGTCGCCAACGGTGTCACCGACAACAGCAGCTTTGTGCTGCTCGGAACCCTTGCCGCCATGGGCGCCGGCTTCGATGTACTTCTTCGCATTGTCCCAAGCGCCGCCGGCGTTGGCCATGAAGATGGCCAGGGCGAAGCCTGTGACGAGCGAACCGGCGAGCAGGCCGCCGAGAGCGTCGACGCTGATGAAGCCGATGACGAGCGGCACGACAACGGCGAGGGCGCCCGGGGCGATCATCTCCTTGAGTGAGGCCTCAGTGGAGATCGCGACACAGCGAGCCGAGTCGGGAATGACGCCCGGAAGCCCTTCGCGCAGGCCCGGGATCTCCCGGAACTGGCGGCGCACTTCTTCGATCATCTTGGCAGCAGCGCGTCCAACAGCATCGATGGTGAGCGAGGCGAAGAGGAATGGCAACGCGGCACCGATAAAGAGCCCGATGAACACCTCGACATTGCCGATGTCGAGATTGAGGACCGTGTCACCGCCTGAAGCCGTCGAGATCGCGAACTCGAAGCTCTTGAACAGCGCAAGAGCGGTCAGCGCTGCAGAACCGACAGCGAAGCCCTTTGCGATTGCGGCCGTCGTGTTGCCGAGGGAGTCGAGGGCATCGGTGACTTCACGTACCGACGGGTCGAGCTCGGCCATTTCGGCGATACCGCCAGCATTGTCGGCAATGGGTCCGTACGCATCGACGGAGACGACGATGCCAGTGGTGGCGAGCATGCCGATGGCGGCAACGGCGATGCCGTACAGGCCACCAAGATCGGCGATGCCGAAGATGCCACCGGACTCGTTGCTAAACGCCTGCTGGCCGCCCCAGTAGGCGATACCGACACCTGCGAGGATCAAAGCGACGGAGGCGGCGACGGACTGCATGCCGATGCTGATGCCCTTGAGCACCGTGGTGGCGGGGCCGGTCTCAGTCTGCTGTCCGATGTCTTTCACGGGCTTGTAGTGATCAGAGGTGTAGTACTCAGCTGTCTTGCCGAGCGCCCAGCCGATGAGGAGACCGCCGACGACCGAGACCGCAAGACCCCACGGCTTGTCGGAGGTATCGCCAAAGATCCAATACGCGCCGGCCACGACGCCGACTGCGGTGAGTGCCATTGCCACATTCGTACCGAGGTGGAGTGCCTTGCTCAGGTGCTTCGAGTCGGTTGAATCGCCACCCTTGACGAGAAAGGATCCGATGATCGAAGCGACCATGCCAATGAAGGCGACGAACATCGGGAACACGAAGAATCCGAGGGCGCTTGCGTCGCCAGCCTGCTCGGCGCCAACGGCTCCAGCGAAGGCGATCAGTGAGATTGGAGCAATGATCGAGCCGGCATACGACTCGAAGAGGTCGGCACCCATGCCTGCGACGTCGCCGACGTTGTCACCGACGTTGTCAGCAATGGTGGCCGGGTTGCGGGGGTCGTCTTCGGGGATACCAGCTTCGACCTTGCCGACGAGGTCGGCGCCGACGTCAGCAGCCTTGGTGAAGATGCCACCGCCGACGCGGGAGAACAAGGCGATTGTCGATGCGCCGAGGCCGTAGGCCGTGACGATCTCGAATGCTTGGTCGACCTCGAGGAGCGTGACGAACACGATGTAGGTGCCTGTGAGACCGAGCAGCGCGAGGCCTGCGACGGAGAAACCCATGACGGCACCGCCACGGAAGGCGACGGGAAGTGCCTTACCAGGCCCTTGCTTTGCAGCTTCGGTGGTGCGGGCGTTGGCCATCGTGGCGACGGTCATGCCGGCGTAACCGGCTGCCGACGACAGGATTGCGCCGAGTAGGTACGTGACTGCGGCAAGCGGTGCAATGACGACTGCCAGCAGCACCGCCATGGCGGCGCCGAAGACGCTGACCCACTTGTATTCGGCCTGGAGGAACGCCTTGGCGCCCTTCTGGATTTCGGTCATCAAGAAGACCATTCGCTCGTCTCCGGGCGACTCTTTCTCGACTGACTTGTAATAGAAGAACGCGACAACGAGGGCGGCAATGGCCGACAGTGCTGCGAGATATGGAATTGATCCCACGGGGTAATGCCTCCTGGGCAGATTGGGTGCTGAACGCGCTTGTGCGCTTACGCACAAGCAACAAGACCATGATGGCCGGTCAGCAAGGCTAAATCCCAACTCATCGGTTTCCACGCCTGTCACATCGCCACCAGAACTGGTCGGCGAGTGGCCGGTTTACCGCCGGCGCCCGGGTCCGCATCAGGCCACAGGTGGACGCTCGGGGATCGGTTATGCGACGGTCGTCACCGGAATTGGTGTGAGGTGGATTGGGCCGCGGCCTGGCGTGGGAGAGTATCTTCGAAGACATGGCACAAATGTTGAGCCGCGGCCCGGTAACGGGCACCGCCTTGAAGGCGAACGCAGCAAAGAGAAAACCGTTCCTGCTCGACCTCTATGGCACGGCAGTCGGCAAAAAGTACGTCATGGCGATTACCGGCCTCATGGGCATTGGGTTCGTCTTGTCACACATGATCGGCAACCTCAAGGCGTACCTCGGTGTTATCACCGAGGGCGATCAGCAGATGTACGACATCGATGTGTACGGCGAGTTCCTCCGTGAACTGCTCGTGCCGATTTTGCCCCACGGCTATGCGCTGTGGCTGTTGCGCCTCGGCCTGATCGGGGCGCTTGTGCTGCACCTACACGCTGCATGGTCGCTTACACAACTCAATCGCACGGCTCGCTCGGTCAAGTACCAGTCGGCGCGTGACTATCAAATCGCCAACTTCGCCAGTCGCTCGATGCGCTGGACCGGCCTCATTGTCTTGACCTTCATTGCTTGGCACCTTGCTGACCTCACGTGGGGTTGGGTCAACCCAGACTTCGTTCACGGCGCCGTGTACCGCAACCTTGATGCATCACTGAGCCGGATTCCCGTTGCGATCCTCTACATCGTGGCGAACATCGCGCTTGGCATCCACCTGTTCCACGGCACCTGGTCGCTTTTCCAGTCGGTCGGTGCGAACAACCCCCGATTCAACAAGTGGCGCAAGACCGCAGCTGCTGGTGTGGCCACGGTCATCGTTGTCGGCAACGTCTCGTTCCCGATCGCCACCCTCGCCGGCATCATCGATTTTGACCCCGACGCCATCACCTGCTGCGTCGACCAGGAAGGACATAGCGAATGACCATCACTCTCGACTCCAAGATTCCTGAAGGCCCGATGGCCGACAAGTGGAACAACTACATCGCCAACCAGAAGTTGGTCAACCCGTCCAACAAGCGCAAGTTCAAGATCCTCGTGGTTGGCACGGGCCTGGCCGGTGCCTCGGCGGCTGCATCGTTCGGCGAACTCGGCTATGAGGTCGAGGCCTTCACCTTCCACGACTCTCCCCGGCGTGCGCACTCGATTGCTGCGCAGGGTGGGATCAACGCGGCGAAGAATTACCAGGGCGATGGTGACAGCGTGCATCGTCTGTTCTACGACACCGTTAAAGGCGGTGACTTTCGTGCCCGCGAGGCCAACGTCCACCGACTGGCTGAAGTGTCGGTCAAAATCATCGACCAGATGGTTGCCCAGGGTGTTCCATTCGCACGCGAGTACGGCGGCCTGCTCGCCAACCGCTCGTTCGGCGGGGCCCAGGTCAGCCGGACATTCTACGCACGCGGCCAGACCGGCCAGCAGCTGTTGATCGGCGCCTACCAGCAGCTCGCTCGCCAAATCGGCTTGGGTAACGTCAAACTCTGGAACCGGATTGAGTTGGTCGACGTCGTGACGGTTGACGGCAAGTGTGCTGGCATCGTCACTCGAGACTTGATGAACGGCGAGGTTCAGTCGCATGCAGGCCACGCTGTCGTCCTTGCGACCGGCGGGTACGGCAACGCTTTCTACCTGTCGACCAATGCCATGGCGTGCAACGTCACCGCAGCGTGGCGTGCACACCGCCGAGGGGCGGCGTTCGCGAATCCGAGCTACACGCAGATCCATCCAACGTGTATTCCGCAAGCCGACGACTTCCAGTCAAAGCTGACGCTGATGTCCGAGTCGCTCCGCAACGACGGGCGCATCTGGGTCCCGAAGGATGCCGACGAGACCCGTCCTGCCGCGCAGATCCCCGAAGACGAGCGCGACTACTACCTCGAGCGGATCTACCCGAGCTTCGGCAACCTCGCACCGCGTGACGTATCGTCGCGAGCTGCCAAGCGGCTTGTCGACGCTGGTCAGGGTGTCGGCCCATTGAAGAATGGCGTCTACCTTGACTTCGCGGAGTCGATCAACCGACTCGGTCTCGACACCATCGTCGAGCGCTACTCGAACTTGTTCGAGATGTACGAGCGGATCACCGGTGAAGATCCGCGCGAGACGCCAATGCGGATCTACCCGGCCAGCCACTACACGATGGGCGGATTGTGGGTCGACTACGAACTGCAGACGACGATCCCCGGCTTGTTCTGTATTGGTGAAGCAAACTTTTCCGATCACGGAGCAAACCGCCTCGGTGCGTCGGCGTTGATGCAAGGCCTCTCCGATGGTTACTTCGTGCTCCCGTACACCATTGCCCCATACCTCTCCGATCTGCTCAACAAGCCGATCCCAGACACCAGCCACGAGGCCTTTGTCACTGCCGAGCAAGAGGCGCGAGACCGTTTCCAGGGATACCTCGACATTGGCGGAACGAAAGGCCCCGATCACTTCCATCGTGAACTCGGCCGGATC
>CAWUXP010000158.1:0-2680 GCA_963926495.1 Candidatus Ilumatobacter herschelensis | reverse complement strand
CCCGATCACCTCGCCGCTGGCGTCGACGACTGGTCCGCCCGATTGGCCGACGATGACTTCCCCGTCGACTTCCAGACCGGTCCGCTGCACGACCTCGTCGGTATAGATGTCTTCGATGTTGATCTTCAGCAGTCGTGTAACATTCACGAACTGTTGCGTGACGCCATCGGCGCGGCGCCAGGTGATCAAGGCGGCTGGTCCAACTCTGGCGGTGCCGATACCAAGGGGCGGCACGGTGAGCGTCGGGACATCGAGGAGTGCCAGGTCGCTGTCTTTGTCGAAGCTGGTGACGGACGCAGGGTGTTCTTGGCCCTCGGCATCGACGACAATGATTGTTGATGCGCCGCGCACCGTATGGGCCGCAGTCGCGACTTGGCCGGAGCGCTCGACCACGACCCCGCTCCCGAGGCTGGCGACCATGCTGCAGCCTTCGGCAATGACGCCGACGCCACTCGCCACCAGGACTGCTGCCTCGGCACCAGCCGACTCGACGGGGCCTGTCCCTGAAGTAGGGTCAGTCATGTCTGGACCATCGGTGGCGCAGCCCGTCAGCGCGACCAGCGCGGTCAAGACAGAAGCCGCGACAGCACGGTGTAGCGCTGGTGCTCGCGCAAGAAGGGGCCCGGTGCTCATCTGGCGTCGAGCAGGCGCCCGTCGGTTGCTGCGCTCTTGGCTGCCAACTCGAGCAGGTGCTGCACTCGTGCGCCCTCGGCGAGGTCCGGAGCGAGCTCGCTGCTGATTGGAACGCCGTCGCGCGCGGCATCGACCCACTCGCCGATCATCGCGCGATTGACCCGGAACACGTCGCGGTAGGTGTCGTGCACCCGATCCCGGCGGGCCTCACCCCAGATGTCGTCGGGGATCGGCATCACCTGCGTTGGTCCGGCGGCGCCGGCTGTGAGGCCGCGTACTTCTTGCACCGTCGACCAGTCGTTGAGCGAATAGACGGTGCCGTTGGTGCCGTGGAGATCGAGGTGATGCGTCTGCCCGAAGTCGGTGCCTTCCCAGCAGACCGCGCTCACCTGGAGCGTGCCGTACGCTCCGTTCTCGAACCGCACCGTCATCTGTGCTGAGTCTTCGCTGCGTGCGTAGTCGGAGCCGTCAGGTCGGAGCTCCCGATTGACGAATGTGGAACTCATGCAGCCGATCTCGGTCACTTCGCCGAGCAGCCAACGCGCAACGTGAAGCCAGTGCGAGCCCAGGTCGCCGAGCACGCCCGACCCTGCGAGTTCGGTGTCGAAGCGCCAGCTGTACTCGCTGTCTCGGGCGAAGCCGGTGAAGTAGCGCATATTCAGGTGAAACGGTCGACCGACGAATCCGGTGTCGATCAAGCGCTTGACGTACTGGAAGTTCGGCATGTATCGGTAGGTGAACGGGACCAAGGTGGTGGTGTCCGAAGCGGCCGCAGCGTTGGCCATTGCCCGCGCGGCAGCGACCGATGTGGCGATCGGCTTCTCGCACAGGACGTGCAAGCCGCGTTCGATGGCGAGCAGCGTGAGCGCTTCGTGGCTGTCGTTCGACGTTGCGATGATCACGGCATCGAGCCGTTCGGGGTCGAGAAACTCGTTGCTGTCGACGGACCACCAGGGCACGTTCCACTGGCTCGCGAGCGCCTTTGCCTTGGCCGGGGTCCGGCCGCAGAGCCCGACGACCTCGACGTCAGGATGTGCTCTGAGCGCTGGCAAGTACATCGAGTCGGCCCACCAGCTGGTGCCGAGGAGGCCGACGCGGACGCGGGAGTGCAATGTGGTCATGATGGTCTCGTCTCGATCTGCGTGTGTGATGGGGTTCCGTGCGCGTTGTCACAGGGCCGGCGGCGGGCCGCTTGTCGCCCGACACACCAGGGCAGGCTCGGCGACGTGGTGAGTTGCTTTGGTGCGGTTGCCGTCGAGGCGTTCCAGGAGCAGGTCGATGGCCGCTCGACCCAATTCTTCAGTGGGCTGATTGATGGTGGTGAGCGACACGTGATGCATCGCGGCGAGCGATGTGTTGTCGTAGCCGACGATCGACACGTCGGCGGGAACATCAAACCCGAGATTTTCGACGACGCCAAGAGCACCGACTGCGCTCAGGTCGTTGCCGGCAAAGATCGCAGTGGGGCGTCGATCATGCTGCATGAGCTCATGTGCGGCTTGTCGCCCGCCGGCCTCGGTGAAATCGCCGCGGACGACGTGGATGTGTTCGCCGAGGCCATGGGTGCGCATTGCTGCGCGGTAGCCGGCCCGGCGTTCGATGACGCCAGCACCGCGACCGCCGTCGATGTGTGCAATGCGTGCGTGGCCGAGGGCGACAAGGTGATCGACGACGAGCCGTGCACCGACGTGGTCATCGGTGTTGGCCGTATCGAAGACTTTGCTCGATGATGTCCGGCCGACGACCACGATCGGCGCGGTTCGAGACGTGCGTTCAAGCAAATCGTCGCTGAGCATCGAACCAGCGATCACGAGGCCGTCGGTACGGAACTGCAGGAAGGTTTCGACCGACCGCTCTTCGCCCAGTTGCGAATGGCTTGCGTTCCCGATTAAGAGCCGGTAGCCGTTGTTATCGGCTGCGGCTTGCAAACCGTCAGCGATCTCTGCAAAGAACGGGTTGTGGAGGTCGTTGAGCACGACGCCGATGGTCTGGGTTCGGCGAGACGCCAGGTTTCGCGCCAACACATTGGGGCGGTAGCCGAGTTCGT
>CAWUXP010000157.1:0-15400 GCA_963926495.1 Candidatus Ilumatobacter herschelensis | reverse complement strand
GGCTGCGAAGAAGAACAAGACCGCTACCCAGAAGGAGACGCAGACGTCATGACCAATATGGACATGAGTGAAGCAATTGGCATGTTGGCCCAGGAGAAGGGCCTCTCCGAAGAGGCGCTCCTGCACGTCCTTGTTGACGCGCTGGCCTCGGCCTACAAGCGCCGCGACGATGCCGCCGACGAAGTCGTGGTCGAAGTGAACCCTGAAACGTTGGAGTTCTCCTTTATTGCGTATGACGTCGACGAAGACGGCAACTGGGTCAACGAGCGTGACGACACGCCGCGCAAGGAAGAGATGGGCCGCATTGCTGCCATGACCTTCCGTCAGGTGATGAGCCAGCGCATCCGCGAAGTCGAATCCGACCGCAAGTTCGAGGAGTACGCGAACCGCGAGGGCGACATCGTCACCGGCATCATCCAGCGCACCGACGCTCGCTACACCCTTCTCGACCTGGGCCGCGCTGAAGCGCTGCTGCCGCAGGCCGAGCAAGTGCCGTTCGAACGCCCGGCCCAGGGTGATCGCCAGAAGGCATACATCGTCGAAGTTCGCCGGACGCCGAAAGGCCCGCAGATCGTCGTCTCTCGGACGCACCCTGGCCTCATCAAGCGGCTCTTCGAACTCGAAGTTCCCGAGATCGCTGACGGCATCGTCGAGATCAAGGCCTGCGCCCGCGAACCCGGACACCGCACAAAAATCGCCGTTTGGTCGAACGATCACAACGTCGATCCCGTCGGCGCCTGCGTCGGCGCCCGTGGTGGCCGTGTGCGCATGGTCGTCAATGAGATGCGTGGCGAAAAGATTGACATCGTGCCATTTAGCGAAGATCTCGCCGACTTCGTCGCCAAGGCACTCTCGCCGGCCAAGGTCACGCAGGTCATCATCTCCGAAGATGGCACCGCTGCGGATGTGATCGTGCCTGACCACCAGCTGAGTCTGGCAATCGGTCGCGAAGGTCAGAACGCCCGTCTGTCTGCTCGCCTTACCGGCGTGCGTGTCGACATTCGCTCCGAGACGCAACTCGCCGAAGGTATCCCGGCCGGTCACGGTCGTGATTCCGACGTCGAGTACGCCGTTGGCGAATGGCGCCCGAACGCCGAGACTGGCGAGAACGAATGGCACGCAGCCGACGGTTCCGTTATCTCCGAATCCGAGTGGAACAAGCAGGCCGAGGAGGCCCAGGCCGAGGCAGAAGCAGCCGCTGCTGCTGACGCCGAAATCCCCGAAGTGCTCGAAGAGCTCAAGGCTGGCCCCTGGGCCGGTTCGGTCCTGCCGATGTCCGATCCGGATCAGGTGCCTCCGGGCTTCGAGATCAAGGGCAACGAGCAGTCCGAGATGTACCACGTACCCGGCTCGCGTTACTACGACGCGACGAAGGCTGAGTTGTGGTTCCGGAGCGTTGACGCAGCTGAAGGTGCTGGCTACACGCCACCCGGCGGGAGCGACGACATGTCCGACTCTGACATTGCCGGATCCGCCGACGTAGAGGAAGAGGCCGCTGAAGCTGCCGAAGCCCCCGCCGAGACAGACGAAGCACCCGCTGCAGTTACAGAAGCTCCGGCCGACGACGCAGAAGCAACCGAGGCAGCAGATGACGAAGCAACAAGTGAGGAAGACGACTGAGACTCCTGGCCCCGTCCGCAGCTGCATCGGCTGCCGCGCCAAGCGACTGCAATCCGACCTCGTTCGGATCACTCGGTCGCCTAGCGGTATCACCGTCGATGGTCCGAGCAGCGGGCGCGGGGCATGGGTTTGTCGAGATCAACGAAGAGATGGGGTTGCGGGGGAGTGTCTCGACACCGCAATCACCAAGCGAGCGTTTGCTCGTGCCTGGCGCAGCGACGTCAGTGGTGACGACATCACAAACATTAAAGAACAAGCCATCCGTCCATGACACCAGCCGTCGGAACTCCGACGGTCTGACGGGTGAAACGAACACTGCGCGATGTGCATTCATTGACACATCTGCGAGGGAATGACGACTGGGAAAGGTTGAATCGAAGCGTGGCAGCAAAGAAGATCAGAATCCACGAGCTTGCCAAAGATCTCGGGATGACAAATGCAGAGGTCATCGGCCTCTGTGGAGTACTCGGTGTTGCCGCGAAGGGACCTTCGTCGTCGCTCGCTGAGGCATACGCCGACATGGTGACTCGTCGCGCTCAGCGTGATGGGTTGACTCGTGACGAGCAACCAGAAGAGGTGAAGAGCGTCAAGAAAACCGCGGCCAAGAAGACGGCCGCGGCCAAAAAGGCGCCAGCCAACAAGACGGCCGCAGTTAAGACGGAATCGTCCGATCGTGCTTCCGACGTTGCAGCCAGTACGGCAGCCGTTGTCGCGCCCGAGGCCGAAGTGCCAGTGGTCGACGAACCTGTCGAGTCAGCTCCTGATGCCCCGGTCGCTGATGCCCCGGTCGCTGATGCCCCGGTAAAGGCAACCCCAGTTGCTGAGGAGCCCGCACCGACACCCCCCGATACGGAATCTGCGCCCGCACCGACAGCACCGGTTGCTGCCGAACCTGCGCCGAAGCCTGCTCCTGCTCCTCAGCTAGCCCCGGCGCCTGCTCCAATGAGTTCCGCCGATGCAGTGGTTGCCGCTGCGGAGGGCCGCATGCCCGTTGCTGCACCGGCACCTCAGCCCGAGCCGACACCCGCACCGGCGCCAACGCCGGCTCCGGAGCCACCTTTGCGTGTCATTTCCAGTGCACGGCCCGATGCAAGTGGCCGTCCGCCTGAGCAGGCTGCTACGGCCACTGCTGCCACTGATGCACCCGCATCGACAGCGCCCAAGCCGTTGTCTCTCAGCGGTAAGCCCGTACCACCACCTCCGGGTCGTCCGCTGTCGCCCAGCGGCAAGGTAATTCCGCCGCCTCCCGGCTCGTCTCGCCCTCAACCGGGTTCCAACACGCGCCCCGGTGGTCGTCCGGGCGGTTACGCCGCGCGACCCGCTGGCGCTCCCGGCGCTCCCCGCCCAGGTGGCGGCCCCGGTGGTCCTGGTGGCGGCCCTGGTCGTGGACCTGGCAACCGGCCCAGCGGCCAACGCAGGCCCCCACGTCGCACCGGTCGCCGCCGGCGTCGCCGCGATCAAGACGATTTGCAACCGCAGGCAATGCAGTACACGTCGTCAGACGTACCTGTACCCGACGGCATCGTTGTCATCGAGCGCGGCGTCTCCGCGCAGGAGTTCGGTCCCAAGCTGAACCGTACGTCTGCTGACGTGCTCCGATTCCTTCTTACGAACGGTGAAATGGTTACTGCGACCATGACGCTCGCCGACGAGCAGATGGAGCTCTTTGCCCTCGAAGTTGGCGCCGAGATCCTGATGGTCGAGCCTGGCCAGCAGGAAGAGCTAGGGCTGCAGGCGTTGTTCGACGACTCGGATGATGAAGAGGACATGGAGCCTCGCCCACCGGTTATCACTGTCATGGGTCATGTCGACCACGGCAAGACCACGTTGCTCGACCGCATTCGCGGTGCCAACGTTGTCGATGGCGAAGCTGGCGGCATCACGCAGCACATCGGTGCATACCAGGTGCACAACGAGTACGGATCGGTGACGTTCCTCGACACCCCGGGTCACGCTGCGTTTACGCAGATGCGTGCTCGTGGTGCCGATGCAACCGACATCGTTGTGCTCATGGTCGCTGCTGACGACGGCCTGATGCCTCAGACGATCGAGGCCATCAACCACGCCCGCGCCGCTGGTGTGCCGATCGTGGTTGCGGTCAACAAGATCGACAAGGCCAACGCCGACCCGCAGCGCGTGCTCACTCAACTCGCCGAATACGAACTCGTTCCCGAGTCGTGGGGTGGCGACACGATTGTCGTCGAGATGTCGGCCCTCCAGGGTGTCGGCGTCGACGAACTGATTGAGCAGCTGCAGGTTGTTGCCGAAATCGAAGATCTTCAGGCCAATCCGAATGGCCGTGCCAAGGGCGTCGTCATCGAGGCCCAGCTCGACAAGGGACGTGGCCCGGTTGCCACGATCCTCATCGACAAGGGCACGTTGAAGATCGGCGATCCAATCGTCGCCGGTGGTGCTTGGGGCAAGGTCCGAGCCATGATCAACGACAAGGGCGAGATGATCAAGTCCGCTGGTCCGTCGACACCGGTTCAGGTCCTTGGCCTGTCCGAGGTCCCCGAGGCTGGTGACGAGTTCCGTTCAGCACCTAACACCAAGATTGCTCAGACCGTTGGCGAGGCGCGTGCACTCCGTTTGAAGGCACGCCAGTTGCGTGAAGACAGCCGAGTCAAGACGGGCACCAAGCTTGAGGATCTGTTCGCACAGATCCAGGCAGGCGAGAGGGCATCGCTGAACATCATCCTTAAGGCTGACGTCCAGGGTTCGCTCGAAGCCGTCACCGAGTCACTGCGCCGCCTTGAGCGTCCAGAAGTCGACTTGCAGTTCGTCCACCGCGCTGTGGGCGGCATCACCGAGAACGACATCACGTTGGCCAATGCGACCAACGCGACGATCCTCGGTTTCAACGTCCGCCCTGACGGCAAGGCCCGCAAGTTGGCTGAGCAGGAAGAAGTGGAGATCCGTACTTACGAGATCATCTACAAGCTGCTGGAAGACATCGAGCAGGCTCTGATCGGCATGCTCGACCCGGAGTACGAAGAAGTGGTCACCGGCGAATCCGAGGTCCGCGAGATTTTCCGGGTGCCGAAGCAAGGTGCAATCGCAGGTTGCATGGTCACGTCCGGAGTTATCACACGTGGCTCCAAGGTGCGTTTCCTTCGAGACGGAACCATCATCTGGAAGGGCGCAATCGCAACACTGCGTCGCTTCAAGGACGATGTCCGCGAAGTCCGCGAGGGCTTCGAGTGCGGTATCGGCCTGGATGACTTCCAGGACCTCAAGCCTGGCGACCTCATCGAAACCTACGAAGACCGAGAAATTCCTCGTACCTGATTGTGCTTGGGTCACACTGTGTCAGGCGCAGTGTGACCGCACTTCGTAGATAGGTTTTACCTCATGGCACATCCCGATGCGACAAAGCAGCCGGATCTCGATTTCTTTTGGGATCCCGTTTGACCATGGGCCTGGATCACCTCCCGTTGGGTGGTGGATGTGCAACAGCAACGCTCGTACGAGGTCGACTGGCGATTCATTTCGCTATGGATCCTCAACGAGGAGACCAACCAAGAGTGGTACACGGCTGAGTATCGCGCCGGCCACTACCTTGGCCACAAGGGGCTCCGAATCGCCAATGCGATCCGACTCCAGGAGGACGGCGAAGCGGTCGGCTCGTGGTACACGGCCCTCGGCGAAGCCTTGCATCTCAACAACCGTCGCGATGAAGCGCGGGCTGATAACGAGGCGTTCCTCGAAACCTTGCTCGACGAGGCCGGTTTTTCGGCCGCGTACCTGAGCGATGCAGACGACGAGAGTCACGACGAATACATCAGAGCCGAAACCGAGTTGGCCCTGAGCCGTGCGGGCAAGGACGTCGGTACGCCGATCCTCACTTTCCGTCCCGGCAGCGACAGGGAAGGCAGCTTCTTCGGTCCGGTTATCTCGAAGGCGCCGAAAGGTGTGGAAGCATCCGAACTCTGGGACGCCATCGAGAAGCTCGCCACGTCAGGCGTTGCCGAACTCAAACGATCCAACCGGGACGCTCCCGACTACACCTGAGTTTCAGTTGGGGTCTGACCCCAACTGAAACTGACATGAGAGGATGCCGATATGGCACAGCGACGCGGCCGCAACACCGGCCAGAAATATCCGAGAAGTGCACGTGTCGGTGAAACGCTGCGTGAGATCATCGCCGACGATCTCGTCAGGCTTGACGACGAACGGCTGGCATTCGTCACGATCACGTCGGTCGACGTCGACCCCGAGTTGAATCGCGCCATCGTCTTCTTTGACTCCCTGACCGGTGAGGAGGGCGATGACGACATCGTCGAGACCCTCGGCGAGCACCGCATCAAGCTCCAGTCCTCGATTGCGCGACAGATTAAAGCAAAGAAGACACCGATTCTCAGTTTCAGGCCGGACATGGTGATCCGGTCCGCGGAGCGCATCGACACGATTCTGCGCGCCGACCGCGAGCGCGATCAATACCGTTCACCTGAAGCCACCGACTGATCGCTGCGGTACTGATATGGCTCGCAAGAAGCCGCCGACGACGCACGGCATTGTCATCGTCGATAAGCCGACGGGTATCACCAGTCACGACGTGGTCGCCATGCTGCGGCTTCGTTTCAACGAACGCCAAGTCGGTCACGGTGGGACGCTCGATCCGAGCGCCACAGGGGTTCTCGTGGTCGCTGTCGGCAAGGCAACCAAGCTGCTCCGCTTCGTTGAAAAGACACGCAAGGCATACCTCGGCGAGATTGTGTTTGGGAGCGAGACCGACACGCTCGATGCCGATGGCGAAGTAACCGCTACCTACGACATGGGTGAAGTGTCACTCGCTGACGCCCAAGCGTTCGTCGCCGAGCATTTCACGGGTGAAATCGAGCAGATTCCCCCGATGGTCTCGGCAATCAAGATTGATGGCAAGCGTCTCCATGAACTGGCCCGCCAGGGGATCGAAGTCGAACGGCCTCCGCGGTCCTGCACGATCTATTCGTTTCAGTTGCTGCCGACGGACGAATCCAACGTCTTTCTCGCCGCCGTGGAGTGCACGCCAGGCACCTACATTCGCACGCTTGCCGCCGACCTCGGCAAGATGCTTGGCGGTGGCGCCCACCTTCGCAACCTGCGCCGGACCGCTGTTGGCCGGTTCACGATCGGCGAGGCGGCGGGGCCGGATGACTGTGAGCTGCTCCCCGTCGAAGAGGCTGTCCGCACGCTCGATCGAGTCGACATCACCGACGACCTCGCTGCGGTGGTCGCAAACGGCCGTGTGCTCCCACACTTTGAAGGCGACGGGCCGTGGGCACTGTTCAACCCGGCGGGTTCGCTCATCGCGGTCTACGAGTCGTACCGAGGCGAGGCCAAACCCGCCGTCGTTGTCCCTCAAGGGTAGAGATTGCGCTGTGGCACCCTTTGCTCGAATAGTGCCTGATGGACACCCACGGGTAGCGTCGAGCCCGATGCAGATCATCTACGATCAGACCGTTCGTGCGTTCCCTGGCGAGCGGACCGTCATTACGATCGGCGCTTACGACGGGGTGCATCTTGGCCACCAAGCCGTGATTTCCCACGTCCGACAACGCGCGCTCGAGTTGGGAGCGATGTCGGCTGTCGTGACGTTCGACCGTCACCCCGCTTCGGTGGTCCGGCCTGAATCGGCGCCATTGCTCCTCACCGGACCCGAACAGAAGATGGAACTACTCGAAGCAACCGGCGTTGACGCCGTCGTTGTCGTACCGTTCAATGCAGAGCAAGCAGGGGAGTCGCCCGAGTCATTTGTGCAACGTGTGCTCGTCGATTGCCTTGCCACCAAGGTGATCGTCGTCGGCGAAGACTTCCACTTCGGTCGACATCGAGACGGCAATGTCAATTTGTTGCGCAAGCTCGGCGCTGAGCATGACTTCGAGGTCGAGCCGCTCGAATTACTGCCACGTGTCGACGGAGTCGATGAGCCGGTCAGCAGTACGGCAATCCGTCGCGCGCTTGCTGGTGGCGATGTCACGCGGGCCAACGAGATGCTCGGGCATACCTTCGAAGCACGTGGATCCGTCGTCACCGGCGATCAGCGGGGCCGGCTGCTTGGATTTCCAACGGCGAATGTCGAAGTGCCGAACTCGATGTCGCTGCCGGCCGACGGGGTGTACGCCGGATGGTATGAACGTCCATCTGGTGAGTCGCATCCGTGTGCCATCAACCTTGGCCGTCGTCCGACGTTCTACGAACATGCCGACAGCTCACTCCTCGAAGCTCACCTTCTCGACTTTGAAGCCAATTTGTACGGCGAGCGAGCACGAGTCCGTTTCACTCACTTCCTGAGAAGCGAGCGCAAGTTCGATGGCATCGAAGCGTTGAAAGAACAACTTGACCTCGATATCGCCCACGCTCGAGGGCTACTCAGCAAGTAGGCGTTGGCCCTGCTGGGTCTCAGCCGGGCCAGATAACCGTGCCGGTGGCGTCGTAGACGCCCGCAATGACGTCGTTGTCGAGGCGTGACGCAGCGTCGGGAGTTGCGCCGTCGCCGAACAGGCCGACGGCGGCATACGCATCGAGTTCGGCCTGCAGCCTGGCTGCATCAGGGACGCCGAATGCCACCCCTTCTGGCGTGGTGTCGATGATCAGTTCGGCGTCGGTCTCCCACCGAAACACTTCCCCTTCAGGCGACAGGAAGTTTGGGTTGCCGTTGGCATTGACCTTGTCGACGGCGATGTTGGCGGTGGCGACTGGGTCGGCGAGCGAGTCAGCAAGCCCCCGCATCGTTGCCCGCATGAAGTCTTCGGCAGCCGTTGGGTGATCGGCGATAAAGGTTTGGTTCGTGTAGATCGCGCCGAACGAGCCCGGAATGTTGAAGTCGAGCGGGTCGAACGTTTGGAAGCCGATACCGGCCCGGTTAAGCCCGCCCGGCTCGTTGCTTTTGAAACCTGGGAAGCCAACGATCGTGGGAATAGCAATGTGCTGTGTCGGGTCGAAACCGTCGAGCAACACGGTCTGGAAGTCAATGCCTTCGGTCAGGCCGGCGCCGAGCAGCATGGCTTCGATACTCGGCGGCAATTTGCCCTTCACGCCGAGGGTTGAGCCGGCAAGATCTCCGAGTTCAGCCGCTTCGCCCGCCTTGACGATGAGGGTCTCGATTGCTGTGCGTCCTTCGACAGCCGTGACGACGAAATCGGCATCGTTCGCTGCGGCGAACGCAGCGACCTCGCTGAATGAACCGCCGGAGGCGAATTGCGCAGTATTATCGGCGATCAGTGGGTAGTTGGCAACCGAGAAGCTGGCTTTGATGTCGACGTCGAGGCACAGGTCCGTGTAGTAGCCGGCTGCGTCGGCGGCGATGATCTCAACGATTGATGCTGCCGCAGCAAAGTCAAAGCCGGTCAGGTAGGTAATCGTGCCAGCGGCCTTGTTTGCTGCACAGCGGGCCTCCGGAAATGGTTCGCCCGCTATGACGTCGGTGGCGGCCAAAGCGGTACCTGCTTCGCTACCTGGTACCGAAGCGCTGGTCGGGTCATCGCTGCCACACGCACCCAAGAGCAGTATGGCGGCGCTGGCGAGAGCGGTGAAGTGTCGCGTTCGCATGTGGATCTCCATTGAGGTTCGGCGGGGCGCCTGGGCAACGGTAAAAACCATTTGAACGGACTGCAACCACTCGGATGACCGAACGTTAACGATCACGTACATCGCGAGATGCATCGGGACGATCGTCAATAAATTGGCGCACCATCGACATATCAACCAGTCGACGTTCCGACGTGTTGTTCAGCGCTGCGACACGTGCCAGCGAAGGGTTACACGCTCGATCGCAGCAATGACCCCAAGCCCAATGAGGCCCAGCGCGGCGGTTGTGACGATGGTGGCCCAGAGTGTGGGGCCGTTGTTGAAAGCTGCGGCCCGTTTACCTGCGGCGCCGAGCCCGTCGTTCGAAAGTGCCGCACCTTCACTGAAGTAGGCCGCAGCGAGGCCGAGCCCCACGGCGAACCGCGCAGTCGTGAAGATCGACGGCAGTGCCGCTGGTAGCCGGAGGCGAAAGAGCACATCAATTCGGCGGGCATCAATCGAGGCGAAGAGTTCGCGCGCGGATGCATCGGCGGACTTCATGCCACCGACGACACCAAACGTGAAGATCGGCAGGGATGTGAAGGCCACCATGAAAACGATCGGTGCCTCGCCGAAGCTGAGCCACGTGACGACCGAGGTGACATAGGCAACCCACGGAGTGACGAGTATCAAAACGAGGACCGGCTGCGTTGCCTCCTCAATGAATCTTGCTGAAGCCATCACCGCCCCGATGCCGATCGACACGATCAGCGAGATCGCCAATCCGATCAGCATGTGGCGGCCGGTGACTAAAGCGTTGTCGAAGAAGAAGCCCGGTGTGGCCCTCAGCTCGGAACCGATCTTGGAAGGCGCGAGCAGCACGAACGGCTGGACATCGAAGACTCGAACGACGGCTTCCCACAGCGCCGCAAAGATGACCACGCCGACAAATGGGGCGATCCACCACGTGCGAAGCAGACGCGTCGGGATGGCATGGACACTGCTCACGATGCAGCTCGCCCCGTGCTGAGCGCTTGCCGCAGCTGCCGGGTGATAGCGAAGAACTCGGGGTCGTCCACGAGGTCGGGGTGTCGTGGGCGTTCGAGTGGTACATCGACCAGTTGCGTGACCCGGCCAGGTCGACCTGAGATCACTGCCACGCGATCGGAGAGGTAGACAGCCTCGGTGATTGAGTGTGTGACGAACACCAGCGTCGAGCTGCGCTGGCGTCGGAGCTGGACAAGAAGATGGCGCATATCGGCTCGAGTGAGCTCATCGAGAGCGGCAAACGGCTCGTCCATCAGAATGAGCGGGGCGTCGAGGGCGAACGCTCGAACGAGAGCGACACGCTGTTGCATCCCACCGGACAACTCGTGCGGATACGCCTCGACGAAGTCGCCGAGGCCCACCGACTGAAGAAGTTCGTCAACATTGGCGGAGCTCTTGGCGCCAGTGTTGGGATTCACGTCGAGGAGGAGGCGGGCGTTGGCTCCGACCGTCCGCCAAGGAAGCAGTGCTGGTGCCTGGGGGACGAAGGCGATCTGCTTACGCGACCGCGTTTCTGCCGGGACCAGTCCGTCGATGGTGATTGAGCCGCTACTTGTGCTCTCCAGTCCGGCGATCAGACGGAGCAGCGTTGTCTTGCCGCACCCGGATGGCCCGAGCAGCGTGACTGCCTCGCCTGGTTCAATCTCAAGATCGATCGAAACGAGGGCCTCGACTCGGCCGGGGCCGCGTCGGCCGCGGCCCGCAAAGGTCTTGGAGTCCTTCGAGATGCAAACAGCGCTGGGCACTCGTGCGAGCGTAACCGTGACGCTGGGCTTGGCGTGGATTTAGCCTGTTGTGGCAACGCTGGCGACGCCGTAGTATTGCCGAGTCCGTTCAGGCTTTGGCGTGGGCGTGATGCAGATCGGCTCATCCGAGCCGGCTGCGACCTCCACAACGGTCGGCGCGCCGCCGGCACAATGGTCAGCGTGATGCTGACGAGGAAGGCAGTCGTATGCCCAACAAGGTTGAGACCATCGAAAACAACCGGATCCACGAAACTGACACCGGGTCCCCCGAGGTGCAGATCGCGCTCATGACCGAGCGGATCACCCACCTCACAGAGCATCTGAAGATGCACAAGAAGGACCACCACAGCCGTCGTGGCCTCCTGATGATTGTCGGCCGCCGCCGCCGCATGCTCGACTATGTCAAGGGCATCGACATCGAGCGATACCGCAAAATCATCGCGGACCTCGGCCTCCGAAGGTAGTTCGCTGAGACGGCCAGCTTTCCCTCTCGGTTTCTTTGCGTGTGGAAAGCCGTGTCCCCGTCTGAGTAGATCAGAAAGATAATTTGAGTGAAACGGCTGCTCGCCTCGGCGAGTGGCCGTTTCACATTTTAGGGGTCCGCGTGTTGTTGTGGCCACTCTGGGTACACTGCTACCTGACCGGAACGTCCGGTCGACGGAGTTCAGGCGCTTGTTGCCGGTGGATGACTCCGAGATGTCGTGCGGAGTCTTTGATTTCAAGCCGTCGATCTCGGGTCAGACCTGGGAACCGGCTCCTTTCTTCGCACAGAAGCCACGCGGCAGGGTGTTGCGTGATCGAAAGGAATCATCATGGCTGAAGCCATTACCGTGTCCGGGCCCATTTCGGGGACCGACAAGACACTCATTTTTGAAACGGGCAGGTTTGCCCCCCAGTCGATGGGTGCCGTCGTGGCATCGATCGGTGCAACACAAGTACTGACCACTGCGAATGCAGCGAAGTCCGTCCGTGAGGGCATGGACTTTTTCCCGCTCACGGTTGACGTCGAAGAGCGGGCCTACGCCGCGGGCAAGATCCCTGGATCCTTCTTCCGTCGTGAAGGCCGCCCGACCGAGGACGCGATCCTCACCTGCCGCCTCACCGACCGGCCGTTGCGCCCCTCGTTCCCCGAGGGCTTCCGCCACGAGACGCAGGTTGTTACCACTGTCCTCGGTGCTGACCAGTCAAACCCGCACGACGTGCTCTCGATCAACGCAGCCTCCGCTGCACTGATGATCTCTGGCATTCCGTTCGACGGTCCGCTTGGCACCGTCCGCCTGGCCTACAGCCAAGAAGGCGAATGGATCCCGCATCCGACCTACGAAGAGTCCGAGAACGGCACCTTCGAGATCGTTATCGCCGGCCGTGAGCTGGAAGACGGCGATGTCGCCGTGATGATGGTCGAAGCCGGTGGCTCCGAGAACGCGTTCTACTACTACGACGATGGCGCCAAGAAGGTCACCGAAGAAGTCCTCGGCGACGCCCTCCAGGCATGCAAGGTCTGGATCAAGGAATCGATCGCACTGCAGCGCCAACTCGTTGCCTCGGTCATCGCCACCCACGGCCCGATCGAGCAGATGTCCTGGACCCCGGTCCTCGACTACACCCCCGAAATCTTCGATGCTGTCGAAAAGATCGGTGCCAAGGGCATGGCGCCCGCTGTCAAAATCGCTGCCAAGGGCGAGCGCAACGCCGCCGTCGACGCAGTCGCTGCTGACTGTGTCGCGCAGCTCTGTGGTGACGACGGTGAGTTCCCCGGCCAGTCCAAGATGGTCAAGGAAGCCGTTCGCTCCCTCATGAAGAAGATGGTGCGTCGCCGCGTTCTCGACGAAGGTATTCGTATCGACGGTCGAGCGCCTGGCGATCTCCGTGAGGTGACCGCCGAGGTCGGCGTGCTCGCAAGTGCACACGGCTCCGGCCTGTTCCAGCGTGGCGAGACTCAGGTCATGAACGTTCTCACGATGGCAATGCCGCGGATGAACCAGATGATCGATTCGCTGTCGCCGAACGACACGAAGCGTTACCTGCACCACTACAACATGCCGCCGTGGGCCAACGGCGAGACCGGCCGCGTCGGTTCGCCGAAGCGCCGCGAAATCGGCCATGGCGCCCTCGCAGCCCGGGCCGTCCTGCCCGTCATCCCGAACCAGCAAGACTTCGCGTACACGCTGCGCCTCGTCTCCGAGGTCATGGCTTCCAACGGCTCGACCTCCATGGGTTCGGTCTGTGCTTCCAGCCTCTCGCTGATGGATGCCGGCGTGCCGGTGCGTAGTCACGTGTCGGGTATTGCTATGGGCCTCATCTACGAGGACGGCAAGTACATCACGCTGACCGACATCCTCGGTGCCGAAGACGCCATGGGCGACATGGACTTCAAGGTCGCTGGTACCGAAGATGCCATCACGGCCCTGCAGCTCGACACCAAGATCGACGGCATCCCCGCCGACGTGCTGTCCGCCGCATTGGCCCAGGCTCGTGTCGCTCGCCTCGAAATTCTCGAAGTGATGAATGCGTGCCTCCCGGCCACCCGTGACGAAATTGCCGAGACGGCGCCGAAGATCAGCACCATCTACATCCCGATGGACAAGATCGGTGAAGTCATTGGCCCGAAGGGCAAGGTCATCAACACGATCCAGCAGGAGACCGGAGCCGACATCGCCGTCGACGACGACGGAGCCCGCGGTATCGTCACCATCGGTGCAGTCGAGGCATGGCGCATGGAGGAGGCCAAGACGGCCATTCTCAACATCGTCGATCCGCCGAAGGCTGAACTCGACAAGGAGTACGACGGTCGTGTTGTGAACATCACCAAGTTCGGCGCATTCGTCAACATCCTCCCGGGCCGTGACGGTCTGTTGCACATCTCCAAGATGGGCGGCGGCAAGCGCATCAACTCGGTGGACGACGTTCTCGAACTCGGCCAGGTCGTCAAGGTCAAGGTCGAAGAGATCGACGACAAGGGCAAGGTCAGCTTGATGCTCTCCCAAGAGCTCGACATTCCGGAGGGCGCTACGAGCGGCTCCGGCGGTGGCGGCGGAGACCGTGACAACGACCGTGGTGGACGCGAAGAGCGGGCACCGCGCCGTGAGCGCAGCGATGACCGTGGCAACGATCGGGGCAACGATCGGGGTAGCGATAAGTCCGCTTCGGCCAGCGACGTCGTCGAGGTGAGCTTCGAAGACAGTTTCGACGCCGAACTCGCTGGTGAACTCGGCGACCTCGGTCCGAAGAGCGAACGCCCGGCTGCTGACCGTGACGGTGGTAACCGTCGCGGTGGCGGTGGTGGTGGCAATGGTGGCGCTCGTCGTCGTCATCGCTGATCCGCACCAGCAACCGCACACCTGAACAACCGAAGGACGTCGGGGCCAAGTGCCGCGGCGTCCTTCGTCGTTTTCTTGCGCCACCTCCCCAAATGGAGATCGTTGCGACGCGCTGATGCTGCGAGGTGGTCCCTTTTTCGGGAGACGTGCGAGACTGCGGGCATGCGTGTTGGAGTAAGTGGAGCAGCAGGTCAGATGGGGCGCACCGTGTGTGGGGCTGTGGAGACCGATCCCGATCTCGAACTGGTCGCAGCGGTTGATCGCAACGGAGCTGGTCAGTCGGTCTCAGGTGTCGAGATCAGCACCGAACTGAGCGCCTTTGCCGACGCAGGGTGCGACGTCGTCGTCGATTTCACGATCGCCGACGCTGCCCGAATGACGCTGCCCTGGCTTGCGATGCACGGAATTCACGCAGTGGTCGGCACCACCGGGTTTACCGCCGACGACCTCGCGCTCTTTGAATCGAGGTTCGGAGGCGACGCGAAGGAGCCAGGGAGCCCGAACTGTTTGATCGCACCGAACTTCGCGATTTCAGCCGTCTTGATGATGCGCTTTGCCGAGATGGCTGCGCCTTGGTTCGACACCGCCGAAGTGATCGAACTCCACCACAACCATAAAATCGACGCGCCGTCCGGCACCGCAGTCAAGACGATCGAGCGAATGGCTGCGGCACGTGACGCCGATTTCAAGGAAGACCCCACGGAAATCGAGATCTATCCCGGAGCGCGCGGGGGACTGGGCCCACGCGGCATCCGGGCTCATGCGATCCGGATGGAGGGCATGGTGGCCCACCAGGAAGTGATTCTTGGCGCACAGGGCCAAACGATCACGATCCGCCAGGACAGTTATGACCGATCGAGTTTCATGCCTGGCGTCGTGCTGGCCTGTAAACAGATCCGCGTGCACCCGGGCCTGGTCCTCAGCCTCGACCCCTACCTCGACTGATCGCGATACTGGCCGCGAAAACGACGAAGGCGTGAGGTAGGTGCGCACCAGGTGCGCACCTCCCTCACGCCAACGGTGAGTCAGTGAATGGGTTGGATCAGATGCTGCCGAGGGCCGCGTCGTAGTTCGGCTCCTGAGCGATCTCGCTGACCATCTCGGTGTGCTTCACGTTGCCGTCAGGGCCAATAACAACTACGGCGCGGGCGAGTACGCCTTCGAGCTTGCCGTCGACAA
>CAWUXP010000156.1:0-6354 GCA_963926495.1 Candidatus Ilumatobacter herschelensis | reverse complement strand
CCCGAGGCGCTCGAGCAGCAGATGACCAAGCTGCTTGGAATGGCTTCAGCAGGCACCATCGACCCGCCGCTCTACCCGCCGTACGCATTCGATCAGGCGGCACAGGCTTTGCAGGACCTTGCTGACCGCAAGACCTACGGCAAGGTCGTCGCGCTCGTTGGATAGCTCCGAGCGGAAGGGTTTAGCTGTCAGCCAAATCGGGCTGACAGCGCTGCGATGTCTTCGGGGTACATGTCGCAGCACCCACCGATGATCGTCGCTCCGGCATCGACCCAGGTGCCCACGATGTCTGCGTAGCTGGCCGCGTCAAGGTCCGGTCGACGGTCAAAGATCGTGTTGTTGGCGGCGTATTCGGGCTGTCGGGCATCAGGGAAGCCGTTGGCATAGCCGCCGATCCGGACGTTGAGATGGGACGCAGCGACTTTCTCAGCAAGCTCGATGATGGCTGGTGTCGTCTGCTCCGGCAGCGCGCAATTGAACATCACTGCATCGATCACATCGGCGTGCTCGGTGACGACATCGATGATGTCGTCGATGGTGTCGCCCGAGCGAAGCGCGATCTGGCCGTCGTAGGTGTCGGGTAGCGAGAACGATGCCCAGATGGGCTGCCCCGACCCGTGCTCGCGGATTGCGGCGACGATGACGTCGAGTTCGGCAACCAGGCTGAGTGTTTCGGCGATCCATATATCGACGTACCGGTCGAGCTGTTGGACGATGAGGGCATAGATTCCGGGGGCTCGGTCTGCGTCGAACAGGTCTGGTTCGTAGGAGCCGAATAGCGGCGGCATCGAACCTCCGACGAGCACCACTCCGGCAGTGTCGGCGGCTTGGCGTGCAAGGCGTCCTGACAGCTCGATGAGGTCGGCGCCTGCGGCAGCGAAGCGGTCATCACCGAGGTGGTAGGGGACGACGGCGTAGTTGTTGGTGATGATCACCCGCGCTCCGGCATCGATGAACTGCGTGTGTGCATCGACCACGTGGTCGGGGCTCTCGATGAGCGCCAATGCAGACCATTCGGGCTGCCGGAACGGTGCACCGATTCGCCGCAGGAACTTGCCCATCCCGCCGTCGAGAATGGTGATGTCGCTCCTCGCGGGGGTCTTGGATGGAGCCAGAGCAGAACTCATCGCTGCGGACGACTGCGAATCTGGGGAGGGGGAGGCAGGCACAACGATTGAATCTACTGCTGCGCGTTCGGCCCTTTCAGATAGCTTGCGAAGTATTTCGTGCAAACCCATTGCATTCTGTTGATTGCAAGGTAAAGTACGCATTACAACAGCAGAGTAGGCAACCCCCACCGGCTCAGAGACCCCCCATACAAAAAAAACTCTCAACACACTGGAGCATGTAATGCGCAATCAAATCATCACCAAAATCAACGATCAGCTCGAAACGGCCACGGCCAATTACACGAGCACCAACGCCAAGGTCCTCGACGCAGTCATCGACGCCAACCGCAAGGCCGTCGACTTCGCCGTGAAGACCGTCGACGCCATCACCAAAGCCGTCGAAGTTCCCGCCATGCCGGAGCTGCCGTTTGCTGGCCGCTTCGAGCTCCCCGTGTTCCCGACCGCTGCCGAGGCCGGCAAGCGTTACATCTCCTTCGTCGAACGTGCCGCTGACATGAACCGTGACCTGAACGGGCGCGTCATCGACATGCTCAAGATCGAAGGTGTCAAGCCGGCAGCGAAGAAGCCGGCAGCGAAGAAGGCTCCTGCTGCCGCCGCAAAAGCACCTGCTGCCGCCACGAAGTGATCCGCCCAGCGCCCCGCACAGCACTCCACCCCCTCAGGGGTGACGGTGCGGGCAGCGCCGTGTGAACACGATCGACGCCCCGCTGAATATTTGGCGGGGCGTCGTCGCTTTCTCATCCCATGCCAGACAGGATCACCGAATGAGTTCGAAGTCGAACGACGCAGTTGACGATCAGAAGTGGGGCGCCGGAGCACTCGGCGATTTCATCCGCAGCCAACGTCGACTCGCGGAGTTGAGCCAACGTGAGCTCGCCAAACTCGCAGACCTCTCTGATGCGTACCTCAGCCAGCTCGAGCGAGGGTTACACGAACCGTCGGTACGAGTCGTCAACGGCCTGTCGTCGGCGTTGAACGTGCCCGCTGACAAGCTGCTGCGTTTCCTTGGCCGTGACCGCCACGAGGGTGATGTGGTGTCGACTGAGTCGGCAATCCAGACCGATGAGGCGTTGACGGACGTGCAAAAGCAGTCGCTGCTCGACGTCTACCGAGCTTTCATCGCCGCGAACGATCTCTGATCAGCCAGCGAGCTGGCGGGCCGCCGCCACCACGATGGTGACTGCATTCGACTCCGTCGCAGCGATCGTCGCGGCATCTGGCGTTTCCTGTTGGGTGCGGTTGACGAGGACGCCGGCGACGCAGCCGGCGCGCCAGCCTGACGATGCGCACATCGTGAACAGGGTCGCGGACTCCATCTCGTAGTTGAGGACGCCCATCGACTGCCACTCGTCAAGCGTCCCACGGAATCGTTCGACCACACGACCAGTTGTCGTGTCGTAGCGCTCTTGGCCTGGGTAGAAGGTGTCGCTCGACGCCGTTATGCCGACATGGATGGTCGAACCGGAGTCGCGCGCCGCGGCGACGAGGGCGGTCGTGCACTCGAAGTCCGCAACGGCGGGGAACTCCAGCGGTGCGAAGTGCAAGCTTGCCCCGTCCAGTCGTACTGCTCCGGTCGTGACGATCACGTCGCCTGGGTTGACGTTCGGTTGGATCCCGCCAGTGGTGCCGACCCGGAGGAAGGTGGTCACGCCGAGTTGGGCGAGTTCTTCGACAGCGATCGATGTCGACGGTCCGCCGATGCCGGTCGAGCAGACCACGACGGAGTTGCCGTCGAGTTTTCCGATCCACGAGGTGAACTCGCGGTGCGCAGCCAGCGCACGCGGCTCATCAAGGAGTTGCGCGATGCGCTCGACCCGTTCGGGGTCACCTGGCATGATCGCCAGACTTGCGCCGTTGATGTCGGAGGCGTTGAGCCCCAGGTGAAACGTCTCAGCCATCACCTCACCGTATCGACTCTCTTGCTATCGCCAAGACGAATCGGTACAGAGCATCAGTGGCCGGTGACGCCATGGAACGGTCGGCCGGCTTCGTTGAAGGCTGTGTACAGCTCCATGAAGGCCTCGCCGAACGGGTTGATGCCGCGCAACGGCTGAGCCGCACGTTGCACGGTCCAGTCGTGTGGCGCGAGATCGATCGCCGTGACGAAGTTCCTTTCGGCACCGTCAGCGTCGCCGTCATTGCGGAGGCGCGTGGCGATTCGGAAGAACAATCGGGCCTGTTCCTCCTCTGGACTCAGGTCGTCGACCGCACCCTTTGCGTCCTCGGGCGACATCCGCAACGTGCCGTCTTTGGCCCATGCCCGGATGTGATCCTTCTGGACCTCGGAGTCGATGCCGGTGAGCTCACGGAACGTATCGCTCGCGTAGGCGCTCCAGTTCGGCTGCACGATGTTGTCGTTTTCGTCGATCATCAGCACCGTCGGCACGTTCGAAATCGCGTACAACTCGGCGACGACGTGGTCGGCGTCGATCAGGATGGGATACGTGATGCCGTCAGCAGCGCCACGAATGGCCTCGACGTCTTCGTCGACGGCGACAGCAATCACTTGGAAGTTGTGATCAGCGAGTTCTTCTTGGAGTGCCTGCCAACCTGGCAGATCGAGGAGGCAACCTCACCACGATGAGAACGCTACGAGCAAGCGCTTCTTGGAGCGATGGTCGGAGAAGTTCATTGGCAAGCCGTCAAGGTCGGGCAACGTGAAGTCGGGCGCCTGCATGTCGTTGACGGCGGCGCGGCGCAGTTCGCGTGGGGCGCCGATGGCAACGAGGCCGGATGTGGCGTCGTGCGCTGCAGGCCGGTCGATAAGGGAGGCTACGGCGGTGACGTCGACGCGATCGCCGCTCATCAGAGCGGCACGATCGTGAACGATGACGCAGGTGTCGTCCTTGCAGAGGCCTTCAGGCTTCAATGTCCAGCCGAGTGCACCTTCGAGGGCGGCCACGTCAATCAGGGGCCCACCTTCCAACATCACGATGTCGCTATTTGCCATCTGTTCACCGTAGCCGTCGCGCCAAAAGTTCTCCGCTTGCACCAGAACGTCGCACTAAGGTCGGTCGCCCTGTCCGGTGAACGATCCGACCGTCTCCGAAGGACGTAGGTGTGTCGCTATGGTGCATCGGTGAAGGACGCAGGGCGGGTGAGAACGGAACGATCGGTCATCGCGTTCCTTGCGTTCCTCGGTGTCCTGATGGCCTTCGGGATCGACGCCGCGCTGCCGGCATTCGACGAACTGTCGGATGCATTCGACCTCGCTGGGCGTGGCATCAGCCCGGCGGTAACGGGCACCGTTTACTTCGGCGGTATGGCGGTCGGGCAGTTGTTGTACGGCATCCTCTCCGACCGTTTTGGCCGGCGACCGATACTCATTGCGGGTATTGCCGTGTACGCGGCCGGCGCGATCTGCAGCGCACTGTCACCCAACCTGGAAGTGCTTTTGGTCGCGCGGTTCGTGTGGGGTCTCGGTGCATCGTCGCCGACCGTGATGCGCATGGCGATCGCGCGTGACCTGTTCGCCGGCGACCAGATGGCACGCGTCGTCAGCACATTCAGCGCCATCTTTCTCCTCGGGCCGATCTTTATGCCGTTTGTTGGCGAAGCGATTCTGCTCGTCGGTGACTGGCGGATGGTGTTCTCGGTTGGCATTGTGCTTGCGGCAATGACGCTCGTTTGGGCCATTCGGTTTGGTGAAACCTTGGCGCCCGAACTGCGGCGTCCGATCAAACTGGCGCCGATCAGTGACGCCTTCGGTGCGGTGATGCGCACGCGCGTCACGCTGTGGATTCTCATTGCGCAGGCGTTCTTTGGTGGCGCTTTCTTTGTCTGGCTCGGGAGTGCGCAGGTCGTGCTCGACAAGATCTACGACCGAGACTCGCAGTTCACGCTGTTCTTCGGGGCGTCTGGCGTCGGCATGGCGCTGGCGTTGCTCTTCAACCGTCGATTGATCGTCAAGTACGGAGCGGAGAAGATGGTCATCAGCGCGGCCACGGTGTTCGTGGTGGTGAGCGTCGTTGGCTTGGCTGGGACGCTGCTTGCGGGCGGCGTGCCGTCGGTCTGGTTCTGGTTCGGATGGGCATTGATTGCCAATGCCATGGGCATGATCATGGGGCCAATGAGCGCGTCGCTCGCGCTCGAACCGATGGCCGACAAGGCAGGCACAGCGGCAGCGATTCTTGGCGTGGCACAGCTCGGTGCTGGAGCAGCGTTTGCCGCCATCGTCGACGCCCAGATCGGTACCACGGTGACACCAATGGTCCTCGGGTCGCTCGTCTACGGCTCGCTCGGACTGGGCTGCCTGGTGATCGCCCTCAAGCCCAAATAGTTGCGTTTGGGGCCTGACCCCAAACGCAACTATTCAAAGGCGGCGCGCAGGTTGTTCATGGTGGTCTGGCAGGCCTGTTCGAGATTGTCCCTGCGACCTTCGATTTTGCCGGGATAGATCTCAGGCAGTCCGAGCAGTGGTGCTTCGAACGACTCGGTCACGGTGCAGGTGGCATCGCCGGTCGGGGTGATGTCGTAGCGCCAGATGGTCGCATGTTCGAACTTTGGCGGCACCGAGTATGCGAACGACTGACCCGGTTCAAATTCGGTGACGACGCAATCGGCGTGCCATTCGTAGTCACGGGCCTTGTTGTGGCCACGAAACGTTACGCCGACGGCGACCGCGGTCGACCCGTCAAGAAACTCGCAGCGGACATTCTCCGGGCTGAGGCCGGGAAGGCGGTCGAGATCGGTCAGGTAGGCGAAGACGTCAAGAGCTGACGCGTTCACGTCGACGGTTGCGGAACCCTCTGTTGGTGCACTCATCGCGAAAGTGTGGCCGACGCAGCTCGGCGGGCCGAAGTCAGCCGATGCCGTCGGGCATTTCTGACTTGCGGCGGCCGATGAAGTCGAGGAGTTCAGCGTCGATTGCATCGTCGAGCGGCGGTGCTTCGTAAGCGGCCAACGACTCTTTCCACGCGGTATTGGCGCGGTCGGCAGTGGTGGTCGAACCGTCTTCGAGCCACTGCTCGTAGCTCGAGTTGTCGGCCATCGTCGACCGATAGAACGCGGTTTCGAAGTTGGCGAAGGTGTGAGCAGTTCCGAGGAAGTGATCGCCGGGAGTGTGCACGGTGAGCTGTTCCATGGCTTGGCCGTTCTCGCTCATATCGAGGCCCTTGGCCAGCGTCATCATCATTCCGAGTTGGTCAGCGTCCATCATGAACTTCTCATAACCGACGGCCAGGCCGCCCTCCATCCAGCCAGCCGCATGGAGGACGAAATTGAC
>CAWUXP010000155.1:0-17201 GCA_963926495.1 Candidatus Ilumatobacter herschelensis | reverse complement strand
GTGCCCAGAGGTGCCGGTCGGCGTCGAGGCAGACAGGTTCGACGAGCCACGATTCGCCTGCGTCGAGCGTCGTCAACGCACGGTGGAGCACCGGGTTCGGTGCACCGATGATTGGGCCAACCATCGACGACAGGTCAAATGGCTCAGCGACCCGCAAGCTCTGCACGGCGTCATGGAGCCGGGTGCCGAAGGTCGGATCGTCGTAGACGGATGCCTCGACAATGGCGAGGCTTGCCGCTGAACACTTCTGCCCGGCATGGCCGAACGATGAGTTCACCAGGTCGGCAATTGCCTCATCGATGTCGGCCGCGGCGGTAATGACCAGGGCGTTCTTGCCGCTCGTCTCAGCGAGCACTCGCACGCCGGGGCGCCAGTCAAGGAACATGGCTGCGGTTTCGTGTGACCCGGTCAGCGTGATCGTGTCGATGTCGGGATGCGTGACCAGGCTGCTGCCCACGGGGCCGTCGTCGCAGATGACGAGTTGCAGGAGGTCGGCCGGTACGCCGGCGGCCCAGAACTGCTCGGCGATCCGTGCGCCGACGTGAACTGCTTCGGGGGCCGGCTTGAGGATCACCGCGTTGCCTGCTGCCAGGGCTGATGCGACACCACCGGTCGGGATGGCATACGGAAAGTTCCAGGGGGCAACAACTGCCACGACACCTCGGGGCGAGACATCGAAGCCGTCGGCGATGAGCCGTTCGAGCCCGGCGACACCGACGGTGCCGTAGTAATCGCAGAAGTCGATCGCTTCAGCAACCTCAGGGTCGGCCTGGTGGATCGTCTTGCCGGTCTCGGCGGCCATGATCGCCATGGTGTCGACCCATCCATTGCGCATGACGTCAGCCGTTGCCCGCAGCCACGTGCGGCGCTGCTCGACCGTCGCAGGTTCTGCGGTTGCCGCTACAGCACGCTGCACGACAACGATCATCTCGTCGGTGGTGTTGATCCTTGGTGGTGCGACGAGGGCGACCGATGACATCGCCGCTTCGATCTCGACACGCAGTCCTGCATCGGTGAAGTCGCTCTCGGGCTCGTTGCTGAATTGGCCGGCGGGACGTGGCGCAGCGCGACGAAGATGATCGGTCGAGACGTCGTGGCGGTGCGCGACTGCAGCGCGGAACATGTCGGCCTGACGGTCGAACTCTGCTGAGTCAACCGTGAGCGTGAACAGCGAACGCAGGAAGTTGTCGGCCTGCGTGTTCTCGTCAAGGCGGCGGCCAAGGTAGGCGAGGCTCGCGTCGAAGTCGGCTTCGGCCACGACCGGTGAATACATCAGCAACTGGCCGAGGCCAGCGTCGGCCGCGGCGGCTTGCACTGTCCGCGCCTGTGCGGGCGCCATGCCTTCGAGCATCTCGAACACCACGCGATCGGCCGCGCCGGCCTTGTCGATCTGGATCATCGCCCACGCGATGTCGAACAGGTTGTGGCTTGCCACTCCGATGCGGATCGCTTCGGCCCACTCGGGGCGAAGCAGCGAGTCGAGTAGCCGCTTGTAGCTCGCATCGACATCGGCCTTGTTGCCGTATGGGGCGGCGATCCAGCCGTGAAATTCAGCCTCGGCTGACTCCATTGCGAGGTTGGCCCCCTTGACGAGGCGCACCTTGACCGTGCCACCACCCTCGGAGCGACGTTGCGTAGCCCAGCCCCCGAGCCGCTCGGCTGCACCATGGCTGTCGGGCAGGTAGGCCTGCAGCACGATGCCTGCATCGACCGTGGCGAACTCCGGCTCACTCAGAACGGCGATGAACGCGTCGATGGTGAGATCAAGGTCGCGGAACTCCTCCATGTCGAGGTTGACAAAGGTGGTCGGAGTCGCTGCGCCAGCTGCTCGGTAGAGCGTGCGGAGGCGGTCGGTCACCCGGCGGACGCTGTCGTCGAACGCGAGCACGTCGAGGTTGGCAACGATTGCCGACACCTTGACCGAGACATAATCGACGTCTGCGCGCTGGACTTTTTCGAGCACCGTGGCGAGACGTTCGTCAGCCTCAGCATCGGACAGAATCGCCTCGCCGAGCGGGTTCACGTTCAACCGGACGCCTTCTTCTGAACGGCGGGCCAAGTGCTGACCGAAAATCGGCTCGTCGGTGCGCAACACAATCCCAGATGTCTCGGCGCGAATGCGCCGGACAACGAGTGGCATGACGATGCGCGAAAGAAGCGGCGCCACGAGTGCGCCGGCGCGCAGCATCAGGCCGTCGATCGGCCCCATCTCGCGCGTCGGATGCTCCCGCACGAGTTCGGCGAACCGTTTCGCTGCCACTGCGGGGCTGTCGAGTCGCAGTACCTCGTCGGTGAGCGACAGGATCAGCTCGCGCCCGTGGTGATCGGCAAGCAGCCGACCGAGGCGTTCACGCCGCCGCCGCTCGCGCTTCGACTCGTCAGCCAGGCTGACAGCAAGCAGCCTCCGGGCAAGGTCGACTGCATCGTTGGCTTGCTGCGTGTCGGTGGCCACGACCGAGGCCGATACGGCTACCGAGGTTGACGCCTGGGCTGATTCCGGGACAGTGCGAGACGACAGATCGGTCATCTCCCAAGCAAACACTGATTCGCCTGCCCGGTCTTGGTCGAATTCGACTGACGCGCAGTCGTATTCGTACCTGTCGGGCATCTGGCTCCGACCCTGCGATGATGACGGTGTGCCCGACCGTTCGCTCGACCGTTCTCTCACGGCCGTCACCGACGTGCTCGCAACCACGCCGAACGTCATGTTTTGCATCAAAGACACGGACGGCATCTACCTCTCGGCGAACCAAGCATTCGCCGACCGGGCCGGCGTCCGAGCCCCCGGTGACGTCCACGGCAAGCGAGCCGCTGATCTGTTTCCGCCGGAACTGGTCGAGCAGTATGAAGCGCAAGACGACGAGGTCATGCGCACCGGCCACATCCTTTCGAACGAGCTTGAAGCAATCACTCGGCCCGACGGGAGCTACGGCTGGTTCCTGACCTCGAAATCACGCTGGACCGATGACGCTGGAGAGCCAATGGGCATCGTCATCGTGTCGGTCGATCAGCGCACACCGGTCGATGGCGCAGCCCCGCACCGGCAACTCGCCAGCGCGGTAGAGATCGCTCGTGTTCGCTTCGCCGAACAGGTCACCGTGAGCGAGATGGCGGCCGCCGCCGGCGTGAGCGTGACGCAGCTCGAACGACTCTCGAAGCGAGTGTTGGGCCTTACACCGAAGCAGCTGATCTTGCGCTTCCGACTGGAGGAGGCACTGCGCCTACTCGACACGTCGACCGATTCGATTGCAACGATCGCATCGGCGTGCGGCTACTACGACCAGAGCGCCTTCACCCGCCAGTTCAAGCGCGCGGTTGGTATGGCACCCGCCACCTTTCGAACGATGTCACACCGAGGTCAGACCAAAGTGTGACGAGACGGTTGCGCAACGGCGGTCAGTGATGGCCGTGTTCGTCGTGCTCGATGTCGTCGCAGTGGTGGCACTCCAATTGCAGGGTCGCATGACTCACTCGGTGTTCGTCCACGAGCAGCGCACCGAGGCGGTCAGTCAGAGCTTGCGCATCGTGCACGGAGAGTTGTCCGTGCACGACAACGTGCGCCGTCACGCTCACGACACCCGGGCCGACCGGGCGAAGGTGGACGTGGTGGACGCCGCGGGGTCAATCCACGTAGGGCCGCCGGCGGTCAACAGCACGCCAGCGACGACAACGACCACCGAGCCAGCGAGGTCGGTGAGTAAGAGCAGGCGAGCGGCGCGCAGCGAGATGTCATCGGCGCCGTGATCGTGGCCGACGAGCAGCACGCTGACACCGTTGACAACGATCGCCACGACGCCAATTGCGATCACGCCCGAGCCCGACACTTCAGCCGGCTCAAACCGGCGGCGCGTCGATTCGACGACGATCCACACAACCGAGCCCACGAGCAACGGCGCTGACACGAATCCGCCCAGCGCGTCGGACTTTCCCATGCCGTAGGTCCATTGGGCATTGGCAGGCCGACGACCGACCCGATGGCCAGCCCGACAACTACCTGGATGACGGCGAAGGCGACGTTGGCGGCCGACGCCCAGCCGAGCCGCTGCGCCGATCCGTGGCGGTGTGAATGATCGTGCAGGCCCGCTGCCGTCTCGGCGTCACGTTCGTGATTCTCACTCATTGAGAATACGTTAGCAGGGAGTCCGCCGGGAGTGGCCTGCCAGACTTCGTACTTGCAGCGCCAGCCCGAGACCAACGACCTGCTCGAACACTGAAGGGGAACACGATGTGCAGAAACATCACGACGCTGCGCGGTTTGCAGCCAGGCGTCGCCGTTCCAGAAATCGAGGCCGGCGCTCGTCAATATTTTCGTAAGATCGGCGGCGCAGTCAAGGTTGAGCCCCCGCTCCAACACCTCACCCGCAGGTAGCTCGCTGAGGCCCGCGTCAGGTGTAGAAGGGGTTGGAGCCGGTGGCGTGATCGGTGAGGTCCTTGACCCGCTCGATCGCCGGCAACGCATCGACGAGCATCGTTTGAACGCCATCGAGCATCGTCATCTTGCTCATCGAGCAACCGTGGCAGCCGCCGCCCATCGTGAGGAATGCGGTGCCCTCGCTGTCGTGGCCAACGTACGTGACGAAGCCACCGTGCGCGGCGAGCGCCGGGTTCACTTCGCCTGACACGAGTGCTTCGATTTCGGCTGACAGTTCGTCGTCGCTGGTGAGGCCTTCGATGTTCGGCGCTTCGGGCTTGTTCGGGTTACGAATAACGAGACCCTGCGTGACGGTGTAGTCGAGGGTGGCACCGGTCATCACTGCGACATCGTTGCCAGGGATAATGATCTTGAGGCCTTCGTGCGTGCGCACTTCATCTTCGAATGCAGCCTTCAGGAACTCTTCAAACGACAGGTCGTACTTGAAGTCTTCGCCAGGCGCCGAGGCCAGACCGAGGCGCAGACCGAGCTGTTCGCCGTCGGCTTCTTCGTCACGCAACTCAGTCAGATGCTCAAGCGCCTCGGGCGTAACTGTGACGATCGGCTCGCTGGCGTTACCGCTACCAGAATCTGTCGCAAGTGCTTCGAGGGGGCTCATGATGAAAAGGCTACCGTCAGGCTTGTGAGCACAAGCAAACTCGGAACCAACGACATAAGCGTCTACCTCGATGCGCTCCGCACCGACACTGATCTGATGTCGGCAGCGATCCGCACGGGCGACCCGAGCGACCCGGTCGCGGCGTGCCCTGATTGGGACCTTTCGAAGCTGATCGAGCACACCGGATGGGTTCACCGTTGGGCGACCGATGCAATCATCAACGGCGCTGCGCCGGATCCTGAAACCAGCTTCGGGCCGAGTGCCGACGACAACTTGTCGGTCTGGATCGTCGACGGTGCGACCGCCCTGATCAACGCGCTCAGCAACGCCGCGCCCAACGATCCCACGTGGCACCCGTTCCCGTTCGAACAGCAGGTGTGGGTGTGGGCGCGTCGCCAAGCGCTCGAAACTGCCATGCACCGCTGGGATGCGCAGACTGCGATTGGTGTGCAAGCAATGCTCGACCCCGAGCTGTCGAGTGAAGGAATTCAGGAGTACTTCGAGTTTGGCCTGCCCCGAGTGCTCACCCACGCCGAGATCGATCCCCCAGCGGTCAGCCTCCACGTCCACTGCACAGACGTCGCCGGCGAATGGCTGGTGTGGGGGGAGAACGGCAAGTACCGGATGCTGCCCGTGCACGACAAGGGCGACGCGGCGATTCGTGGACCGGCGGCCGACATCTGGCTGATGCTGATGGGCCGCCTCGATCGTTCCGAACTCGACATCGTCGGCGACGCGTCCACAGCCGACGCCTGGCTCGACCTGCCCAACTGGTGAGCAGCAGCAACGCATCTCCATCCGCGACAGCTTCAAACCCGGCCCAATTGCGGTCGATCGGTTTCCTCGCAGTCGGCCTTGCCGTCGTCAGCTTCTCGATCAGTTCGGCGGCCATCAAATGGTCCGAGTCGACCGGCTCAGTGATCGCGTTCTGGCGAATGATCGGCGCCGTCGTCGGCTGGTGGGTCATTGTGCTCATTGCCCGGAAACGCACCGGCCGCCCATTGCCGACGCGCGACACATGGAAACTGGTCCTTCCGCCCGGCCTGTTCTTCGGGCTGAACATCGCAATCTTCTTCACGGCGATCACTCGAACGAGCATTGCTCACGCCGAGTTCATCACCACACTCACCCCGCTGGTACTCCTCCCCGCTGGCGCCGCGTTCTTCGGTGAGCGACCGAACTGGGGCGCACTCAGGTTCGGACTGATCTCGGTCGTCGGCATTGCTCTGGTCCTCGCATTTGGACCCAAGGGAGGCGAGGCAACACTCGGTGGCGACCTCCTTATGGTGCTCGTCATCGGCACCTGGACGAGCTACATGCTGACCTCAAAACGGGCCCGTTCACGCGGCGTTGACGTGCTCGATTTTATGGCCTGCATGATGCCGCTCGGCCTCATCACGGCCGGGCCGATCGCCGCGTCGATAGCGGGCACCGGCTTGTTCTCATTGTCGGGGCGCGGCTGGTTCGTCGTGGCGCTCCTCACCCTCGTGACCGGCATGCTGGCCCACGGCTGCATCATTTTCGCCCAGCGCCACCTTCCTGTCGCAACAATCAGCATCATCCAGACAGGCCAACCCGCACTCTCGGTGTTCTGGGGTTTCGTGGTCCTCGGCGAGTCGGTCCGCTCACCGCAGATCGTCGGCATGGTCTTGGTCGTGGTCGGCCTCTCGTTGTTCACGTGGGCGAGTCAACGACCGACCGCAGCGACTCCGACCAGCGGCGTCACGCCGGCCGATATCGCTCAGCCCGGCTCGACGAGTTGACGGAGCGCCCGCCGCCAACGGACCGACAACCGGTCAGACTGCACGCTGACGGTCTGTGACTGGTCCAACGGCAACATGCCGGGGATCCGTTCCAGCATCACTTGGTCCTCAGCCCCGATCGCACGGTCAAAGGCGAGTACCTCGCTGGCAGGCGCGGCATGATCATGGTTGCGCCACACAATGAAGCTGAAAACGACGTGGCGTCGTCGATCGGGGTCGTGCACAGCAGCAGCACGCGTTCCTGCCCGGCCCGGCCGCCGGTCGCATATCGAGTGTTCGAGCGCACCGTGAACGGTAGGTGGTAGCCGGTTGACATGTCCTGTCGGATCGTCTCGCCGCTCTCGTCAACGACGTCGACCGAGTAGCCGTACCCCACGAAACCATCACCGAGTTCGCCGATATCGACCGGCCCGACGATGGGGTCGGTGGCTGCCCCGATTGTTCCGGCGTGCACGAATGGGAAGTGCGCGACATCGCAGAAGTTGTCGGCCATCCGCGACGCCGAAGCGGTCCAGCACTCGATACCCGACGTCCAACGCGCGAACGATTCGTCTTCGTCTTGCTCAATCTGAGGGATGCCTGCGCCAGCGTCGGGATCGCCGGGGCTGAGCCAAATGACGCCGTACCGCTCAGCGACGGCAGTCGTGTCGAGCCGAGCCGATGGCGGAATCGGAGAGTTCGGCCCTCCCGATGGGATGAACGAACAGGCGCCATCAGGCTCAAACGTCCAGCCGTGGTAGGGGCAGACGATGCAGCCATTATCGATGCGGCCAGCCGAAAGTGGCGCTTCCCGATGGGGGCACCGGTCCGTGCTGGCGGCGATCGACCCGTCGGCAGCACGCCACAGCACAAACCATCGGCCGAGCACCCGAACCGCAACTGGTTGGGCCACGACGTCGGCGGCGTCGGCTACGACATACCACTGGTCAAGCAGACCTTTACTGACGGCACCATCGAACACGCGGCCAACGTACCTCGGCCGGCCGGACCAGGGCCGGACGGATCAGGGCTGAGCAGGGCTGAGCAGCCAACACGTGCCAGGATGCACCCATGCGGATATTGGTGACAAACGACGATGGAATTCACGCTCCAGGGCTCCATGCACTGGCGAATGCAATGTGCGAGCTGAAGGGCGGCCATGAGATCATCGTGGCCGCGCCAGACACCGAGTACTCCGGCGCAAGCTCCGCGCTCGGCGCACTCCACGAGATCGACCCGATCATCCGGCCGGTCGAGATCCCAGTGCCCGCAGCAGCCTCGTGGTCGGTCAGCGGCGCACCTGCGCTCTGCGTCATGTTTGCCCGGCTCGGCGCTTTCGGGGAACCGTTTGACCTGGTCATTTCCGGTATCAACCCGGGCGCCAACGTCGGGCGTGCGGTGTACCACTCGGGAACGGTCGGCGCTGCGCTGACTGCTCGCAACGGCAACATCTCCGGCGTTGCATTCAGCCAGGCGGTCACGGGCTACGGCGTCGAGGGCCAGGCCTGGAACCAGTTGGTCGACCAACTCGATTGGCAAGCCTCGGCCGATATTGCTCGAACCTATGTACAGGCCATGGTCGACAACATGCCGACCGAACCGGTGGTTGTCAACATCAACGTCCCTGATCGGCCTATCTCTGAGATGCTCGGCTGGCGCCACGCCGACGTCGGCAGCCTCCCACCACGAACAGTCAACGAGGCCACCCTCGAGCCCATCGCAGGCGACGAAGGGGCATTCCGTGTCGTGATGGACTGGGGCCAGAAGATCAACGTGCTTCCCGAAAACACCGATGGTGGCGCTGTTGAGGCCGGCTATGTGTCGGTCAGCAATCTGACCCGGCTGCTCCACGAAGATCGCACTGACACGTCAGCCGCCGAAGCAGCGCTCGACAGCCTCCTCCCCCGCGCCTGATGAAGATCTCCTGAAATGGAGACCATCTCGGCGCACCTGTGATGAGAGATGGTCGCCATTTCGGGAGACGTGGATCAGATCGCTGCCACAGTCACATTGGATCGCCGTTCGACCAGATGTACCGTCGCTAGACGATGAGTTCACCGATTGATGTCGTCACCGGATTTCTTGGCTCGTTTACGCGCAACGATCCGGACTACATCGCTGGCTTCGTCGCCGAAGGCTTCCGCAACGTCCACCACAGCGCGCTCGGTACGGGCTGCGTCGGCCGTGAGGAATACCGACGGCGACTGCCGCACTTTTTGGCCGCGTTCTCCGACCGCACGTATTCGATTGACGACATCGTCGAGCAGCAGCGTCAGTCGGTGACCGATGTGGTCGTCCGTTACCGCTTCGCCGCCACGTACGAGCAGACCCCCTTCGAGATTCCTGGCGTCATGTGGTTCAGCATTCGCGACGAAGTGATCACCAAGCGAGTCGACACCTGGGACTCGCTCACCTTTCTTCGTCAAACCAGCCAAACCAATCTGTAACGGGATCAGCGAGAGGTGCTGGACATTTCAGCGTTCGAAGAGTTGGGTGGCAGGGTGGAACTGACTCCACGCGAACCAGAACGCTTCGTGCGCAGCGATCTCCTCGCCGGTTGCATCGTCGATGGCTCGCAGGCCATTGCCTGACTTGACAAGGCTAACTCCGCCCAGCGACACCGTGCCGCCGGTCGCCAAGATCGAGCTGGCCTGCGTCGACGGGAATGCGAGCGGCGTGCCGTCGTTTGTCAATACACCGACGATGAGTTCCTGAACATCCAGTCGGCTGTCGGCCTCACCGATTGGGAAGATCGGCCCATCTGCGTCGCGCCCGGCGAGCGGATCGAGGTCGTAGCGCCGGCCGATACCGCCATCTTCGGCGACGATCTGCGTGTTCAGGTGCTCGGCTTTCCATTCAGCCCAGGTCGAGCGGACGACAGTGGACTCCTCAAGCTGAATGCCTTGGTCCTGCAACGGCCCAGAGACCGCCCGGCCAGTGAACGTGTCAAAGACTGACTTAGTAACGAGGTCGAACATCACCTTGTTCGACCGGGTGAGCAACCCCGACGTTCGAAGCACCGGCTGCTCATCGGCACCCGAGTTATCGGTGTAGTACGCCTGCGCCGATCCGCAGAGCGTGCAATAGGGCAGCCCGAAGCGCCGTTCGCCGAGCGTGAAGTTGAACATCTCATGGATCTCCGCGATGTTCTTCGGGATCGCCAGCGCTGCGTCACCCTCGACCAGGCCGAACACGATTCGGTCGTCCGGGTACCACTCGCCCCCAGCTGCATCGGTCGTTGCGAAGTCGTCAAGCGACGGAATACAGCCGCCGCGACAGGTGTCAGGATCGCCAAGTTCGCGGTCGTCGATAAACACACCGCCCCAGCTCAGGACACGCCAGTCGATGTCTGCGTCTGCGTCGCTGAAAAACGGCTCCCAAGCGGGTTCGAGCTGGGTGAAGATGGCCCCCTTGTCACTCTGATAGCTGGGATAGGTTGGCGTGTCCCAGGCAATGAGGTGGTTCGTGAGGCTGAGCCACGGGCTCAGTTCGCTCTCCGGATCGTTCGCGATGTCAACGCCAGTGAGCTGTTCGAATGAGTCAACGATGATCACTCCGTCGGCGCCGCGAAAAAACCGCAAGAGATCCGACAGATACCAGGCGTGGCGAACATCGCCGGTCTCGCCAAGCCCACGAACAGCTGCAATATCCATCTCGCCGGCGATGATCAGCTGGCGAATTGCGGCGATGTTGTCGAGTGCAGCTGCGGCGCTCTGCGTCTCGGCGGGTGGCGCATCGGGCGCTGGTGGGAAACGGAACCGAGAGCGCGGCGTCACCGGGTCAACAACCTCCGTCGGCGCGGCGGTCGTTGCTTCGTCCGACGCGGGCTCCGACCGCGGAGGCTCAACCGAGCTCAAGTTGGTTGATGCTTCGCCGCCTGATGAGCAGGCGGCGAAGAGCATGGCACCAGCCACAGCAGCAGCGGCGACTGTCACGACCCAGGTGCGAGGAGAGCGCTGACGCATGCCCGAAGGTTAGGAAGCCAGCCGTAGCCGAAGTCGGACAGCGGACGTAACAACCACGAAACTCAGATCCGGATGCTGCGGTCTTGCTCAGGACTTGGCACCATAGATGTATGGCCGAAAACGAATCGAACAACACAGCCGCAATCCCCTCCGACGCGGAGCTCCGCGATCGACTCACGCCCGAGCAGTACCAAGTCACCCAGCACGCCGGAACCGAGCGGCCGTTCACGGGCCAGTACCACGACACGACCGAGGACGGTACGTATCACTGCATCGTGTGTGACGCCGAACTCTTCTCGTCCGAGACCAAGTTCGACGCAGGCTGCGGCTGGCCGAGCTTCTATCAGGCACTCGACGGTGACAAGATCGAGAACCGCACCGACAATTCCCATGGCATGGCCCGGACCGAAACCGTCTGCGCCAAGTGCGGCGCACACCTCGGCCATGTTTTCCCCGATGGCCCGGCGCCAACGGGCGACCGATTCTGCATGAACTCGGCGTCGCTCAACCTCAAGCCAGCCGACTGAAAAGCGAGGCTGTCCCTCAACGGTCTGGCACTGTCGACAACCGATTCCCGCTGGCGCTCGGCGCTCAGGCTGCGCATGGCGACCTCATGACTCGGGCAAACGAACTCCGAGCCCTCCCTTAACCTCCATCTACATCGCAGCGCACTGCCAGGCTGGGTTCGCGACCAGGCCTTCGGCTGACCGACCACGCTGCAGCAAAGCAACACGTTGTAGTTTCGGCGCCGTGATCACTGACTGGGCCGACGGAGAACGACAATTGACCGACACGGTCAGCGTGCTGGTCGGCGAGAACAACGGGGCCTACCCCTCGGGGAACTCGCTACTCGTACGCGGCGCCGGCGAGACAGTGTTGATCGATCCGTCGACGACTGTCGTTGCCAAGGGTGGCGCACCCGTCGCCATCGACGCCGTCATCAACTCACACAGCCACGAAGACCACATGTGCGGCAACGGATTCTTCGCCGACTCCCGTCTCCACATCCACGAAGCCGACCTCGTCGGCGCCCAAAGCATCGACGGGCTGATGGCGGTTTACGGGTTAACAGGCGAAGCCCGCGACACATTCTCGGCGCTTGTCCTTGACGAGTTCCACTACACGCCCCGGCCTGACGCTCAGGGCTTCACCGACGGCCACGTGTTTGACCTCGGTGGCGGCACAAGGGTTGAAGCGGTGCACCTGCCCGGCCATACACGGGGCCACAGCGGCTTCCGGATGGACGGCGTGTTCTTCCTGTCGGACATCGACCTCACCGGCTTCGGCCCGTACTACGGCGACGTGTGGAGCGACCTCGAAGACTTCGAGGCAAGCCTCGCCAAGGTGCGCGATGAGGAAGCTAACTTCTACGTCACGTTCCACCACAAGGGTGTCATTGAAGGACGCGAGACGTTCGTCGAAATGGTCGACGCCTTCACCGCCGTGATCGGCCGCCGCCATGGCGCGATGCTCGACTTCCTCACCGAACCGCACACCATCGACGACATGCGAGCGCACCGATTTATCTATCGCCCGCACGTCGAGCACTCGTTTGCCGACTCCGTCGAAACGCGTAGCGCCGAAATGCACGTTGCTCGAATGCTCGAACGGGGCGAAGCCACAGAAGTCGAACCCGGTCGCTACCAGAGAAGCTGAGGCCGATTGCACACCCCGGTTGTCACACTTTGGTCAGCTTGGTTTCAGAGTGTGACAAGCACAGCACCAGCGCAGGTGGCAGGCGGTCTGATCGGAGTGCAGTATCGGAGGTGTGGGAACGTTGGCGATGCCTGAGTTCACGACCCTGCGCGCCGAAGTCACCGACCGGATCGGCCGATTGACACTTACCCAGCCCAAGCAACTCAACCCGCTCGGTGTCGTGCCGCTCGCCGAGATCGCCCAGGCCGCCGCATGGTTCGACACGACCGACGCCGTCGTCGTGATCGTGACGGGCGAGGGTCGCGCCTTCTCATCGGGTTTCGACCTCCGGGAGTTCGCGGGCCAGGGCGACAACGGCGTCTCGCCCCGCGAGCAGGCCGACCTCGGTCGGCTGATGGCAGAGGCGATGGAGCGAATGTCTGCCTTGTCGATTGCTGCGATCAAAGGGCCGTGCGTCGGTGGCGGCGTTGTCTTGGCGGGCGTGTGCGACCTTCGAATCGCTGCTGATGACACGGTGTTCTCGATCCCCGAGGTCGATCTCGGTATCCCCCTCGCCTGGGGCGGGATCCCGCGCCTCGTCCGTGAGATCGGCCCGGCAATCACACGCGAGTTGGTTCTCACCTGCCGGCCGTTCGACGCCGAGGAGGCTCGTTCAATCGGGTTCCTCAACCGGGTTGTTCCGCGCGCCAACCTCGAGTCAGCTGTCGACGAACTCGCCATCTCGATCGCGAACAAGGCGCCGTCAGTGGTCCGCGCCACCAAGCGCCAGGTCAACGTGGTGCTCGAGAACATGGCCGCGACCGGTGGCGCATGGAGCGATGCTGACCTACTCGGGGCCGCAATGGCCGACCCCGAAGCGAAAGACGCGGCCCGCCGCTACTTGGACAACAGGTCGCGACAGACGTGATCCCACAAACGGGTCGTCAGCGCCAACGACTCGACATCGATGCGTTCGTTGTGGCCGTGGAATCGAGAGCCGAACTCGCTGGAATCAAGCGACGGGCTGAGCAGCCCGGCGCCGTAGGCGACTGCACCCATCTCACGATAGATACGCGAATCGGTGAAGCCCACGATCATCTGCGGGGTCAGCGTGGCGGTTGGAAATGGCACATTGACGGCACGGTGCAGCGCATCCCACAGTGGCGTGTCGGTTCGGCTGATTGACGATTCATCGTTCATGATCGGCTCGACCTCGACATGGTCAGCAAGGTCGCCGAGCGCATTGCGGAGGTGCTGCTCGACCTCGTCGGGTCCGTCACCCGGCAGCGTGCGCACATCAACTTCGATGACCACAGTGTCGGGCACCACGTTCGTCTTCATCAAGCCACCATCGAGCAGATTCGGCGAGAACGTCGTGTGCGTGCAGGCATGGAGGTACGCAGCAAGCTTCGGGACCGGCAGGTCGTCAAGAAAGCCGTCTATTTTCGATTCGTCAAGCAGTGCATCAGCCCACTCAGGAGTGAGGCCGAGCGTCTCAACTCGGGTCCGCCAAAGTTCGGTGAAGCGGGGCTTCGACCGGTAGTCAGCAAGCCGTTGCACGACGCCGGCTGCTTTGACCAATGCGTTGTCGCCGCGGAACGGTGTCGAGCCGTGGCCCGGTGTGCCTCGCACGGTGAGTCGGCGCCAGGCAACACCTTTTTCTGCGACGTTCACGCTGACGAACGGCGACTCGGCTGGGCCAGAGTGAATGCCACCGTTCTCGGTGAGCACGTAGTCGGCACGCATCGAGTCGGCGTGGTTGTCAGCCACCCAGCGGGCACCATGTGCGCTGCCCGCTTCCTCGTCGGCGACGCCGAAGTAAATGAGGTCGCCAGTTGGCTTGAAGCGACCAGCAGCAGCGTCGTCGGCCAGGTGGCGGAAGGCGACGGCCATCGACGCAGTGAGATTGAGCATGTCAACGGCACCGCGGCCCCACACCTCGTCGACGCCATCGGGCGACGTGATCACCTCACCACCGAACGGGTCGTTGTCCCAGCCGTCACGATTGACCGGCACAACGTCGGTGTGGCCCATGAGGCAGAGGCTGGGTGCGTTCGGATCGGAACCTTCGATGCGGCCAATGATCGACATCCGGTCCTCGCTCGGCCCGAACCGCTCGACGACCACGCCGGGCCCTTCGATCACGCCCTGGAGGACGTCGGCGTTACGAGTCTCGTGGCCCGACTCGGCAGTACCGTCGTTGACGCACTCGTTCCGAATCAGCGTCTGCAACAGCGCAACGGTGTTGGCGGTCAGCGGGTCGAGTTCACGATCATCCATGCCGCAACTCTGTCAGAGGACGACCTGGTGCCTGGCACCGTGTCGTCCTATGCGCCGAGGCGTTGCAGCGCGGTAGAGATCCGTTTCGCGCTCACCTGGCCACGGACCCCGACCGCTTGCGCGAACACGCTGACGCGCAACTCTTCGAGCTCCCATGCGAGGGCGGCGATCGCAGGTGTCATCTCACTCGCCGGTATTCGATCCAACAGCGCCGAGTACCGAGCTTCGATCGGTACGACTTCATCCATCCGACGGCGATCTCGCTCGACGGTGCCGGCGAGCCCGTCGAGTCGTGCCGAGATGGCCCGCACGTACCGCACGATCTCGGGGAGTTGGGTGATTCCTGTGTTGAACACGAAGCCTGGTCGCACCAGCCTGCCGAGGTGTTGGTTGGCGTCGTCGACCGATCGTTGCAACGTTCCAGCTCGCAGCGCTGCAAGTTTCGAGTGCACGGCACCGGTGGCAGCAACCGCGGCGGTGGCCTGCACGAGTGCCTCGCGTGCCAACGCCGGCGAAGCCTTCTTCACGTGCGCGCGCAACGACTCGAAGTCGGCTTCGGTCCACGGCAGCTGGCCACCGCTCCGCAGGTGTTCGTCGAGGAGATGATCGACCGCGGCAGCGATGCAGTCGTCAGCCAGCGCCGCGATCGACATGTCTGCTGTCGCCAGGGCCAGGCGCCCTGCGTTCGTCAGTAGCCGTTCGACCACCTTGCCGCTCGGCGCTGCCGTCAACAACAGCAGTCGCCGGACACCGCCGCGCATCGCGCGCCGCTGTACCGAGGCGCTCGTGACAACACGCAACGCCACGCTATTGCCGATGTCGAGCAAGGTCGGGTACGCCAATACGTCGAACGTAAGGTCCGACGACGCGACAACGCGTTCGAGATCGCCGAAGTCCCAGCTGGTGATGTTGCGGCGCTCCTCAATCGGCGCAGCCGCCGCGATCGACTGACGTGCCGCGCCAACTTGGCGAGCTTTGATCGATGCGAGGTCGACGCCAACATCGACCACGACGGTCGAACCGTCAAGCTCGGTGCTGATCACGAAGTTCATCTTCAGGTAGTCATCGAGTACGGCGGGGTTGAAAACCGACGGATCAATGCGTAGGCCCGAGGCCCGCGTCAAGCCAACCGCAACAGCGTGCAAGAACGGGATCGAACCCGCCTCAAATTGCTGGACACGTTCGATTGTTCCCTCGACCATCTCAGCCATCGGCCCGAGCTGACGACGCACATCCTTCTGTACTGATCGGACCAACATGGCCACGATTTCCGGTCGGTGCCCGGTAATTTGCCAGGCGAAGCTGGCCGGCTCGATCTGGTTGAGGGCATTGAGCGGGATATGCACGGTGACACCGTCGAGCGGCTCGCCAGGGGCGTACCGGTACGTGAGTGGCAGCTCGATGTCACCGTGGCGCCAGACGTCGGGGAAGTCCTCAAGCTTGATCCCTGCACCGTGTTCACGATTGGCGAGTAGTTCGTCGGTCAGGTCGAGCAGCCGACCGTTGCGCTGCCGCTCCTCTTTCCACCACCGGTCGAAACGGCGCGTGTCGGTCACGTCGGCGTCGACGCGGCTCTCGAAGAAGTTGAACAGCATCTCATCGTCGACGAGTTCGACTCGGCGCACCCGTGCCGCCATCTGTCGAACCCGGTCGAGGAACTCCTGGTTTCGTTGCACGAACTTCTGGTGGCTACTCCACTCCCCTTCTACCAATGCCTTCTGGATAAACATCGCACGTGCGCCGTCGATGTCGATCTGGTCGTAGCCGATGATCCGATCAGTGACGATCGGAATACCGAAGAGCGTCACCTGCTCAACGCACACCGCTCGACCACCCTTGACATCCCACCGTGGTTCGCCGTAGGACTTCTTGACCAAGTGTTCGGCCGACTTCTCGATCCACTCGGGCTGGATCGCTGCGACCCTCCGGGCGTACAGCCGGTTGGTTTCGACGAGTTCGGCAGCCATTACCCAGTCGGGCTGCTTGCGACCAATGACCGAACCGCGAGCGATCACGAAGCGCGCATCGCGGGCGCCGCGGTACTCGCGTGTCTCGCGCTCACGTATGCCGATCTGGGAGAGGAGCCCGGCGAGCAGTGCCTGATGAACGTGGTCGGGGTGGCTCTCTGTGAGCCCTCCGCCGGGCCTGATCTTGAGCTCACCGGCGACCCGACGGAGCTGGCTGTACAGATCGGTCCACTCGCGAACCCGCAGATAGTTGAGGAACTCCTTACGACACATTCGTCGGAACTGGTTGCCCGACAACTCACGCTGCTTGAGACGCAAGTAATCCCACAGCGACACGAGCGACAGCAGATCAGAGCCCTCAACCTTGAAACGGTTGTGAGACTCATTCGCCTGTTCGATCTTCTCCTGCGGACGCTCCCGAGGGTCTTGGATCGACAGTGCCGAAGCGATGACCAGCACCTCACGGACGCAGCCCAGGTCGTCGGCTTCGAGCACCATTCGCCCGAGCCGAGGGTCGACCGGCAGCTTCGCGAGGTCGCGGCCAATCGAGGTCAGCTCGCGTTCGGTCACGCCGCGTTCAGC
>CAWUXP010000154.1:0-2978 GCA_963926495.1 Candidatus Ilumatobacter herschelensis | reverse complement strand
GCTCCACCGTGCGTTGACGACGCTCGACGCAGGCGAATCGTGGCTCGTCGAACCTGTCTGCCTCGACGCCGACCGGCACCTCTGGGCACCTGGGGTGCGCATCGGAGTCCGGTCCGGCTCGTGGTTCCATCGGACCGAATGCTTCGGCCCAGTACTTGGTGTGATGCGGGCTGACGACCTCGACCAGGCGATCGAGATCCAGAATTCCAGCGACTTCGGGCTGACCGGTGGAATTCATTCGCTTGACCCGAGTGAGATAGCCACGTGGCTTGATCGCGTCGAGATCGGCAACGCCTACGTCAACCGCATGATCACCGGTGCCATTGTGCAACGGCAACCCTTCGGTGGCTGGAAGCAGTCGTCGGTCGGCGGTGGTCCGAAGGCGGGCGGGCCCGGCTACGTCCAGCAGTTCGCGCGCATTGCCTCCGGTACATCGAGCGTTGACCCAGCGGTGTCGTACGCCGCCGCGTGGGCGAGTCAATTCGCTGCCGAACACGACCCGAGTGGCCTCTCTGCCGAGTCGAACGTGCTGCGCTATTTCCCGGTTGATCGCGTGTTGGTCCGCCACGATGGCAACGACCCCGTCGCCATCGACCTGCTGCGACTCGCCGCTGCGACGACGGGCGTTGTCCTCGACGAATCGTCGACGGCCGACGAGCCAGATCTCGAGTTCGCCACCCGCCTTGGTGGCGTCGATCGGATCAGGTTGCTGACCGACCTGAGCGACGAAGCTCGGCGACTGTGCCACCAGGCCAACGTTGCCATCGACGAATCAGTTCCGGTGGGCGATGGCTTCGTCGAGCTGTACCGCTGGGTCCGAGAGCAGTCGATCTCGCGCACCATGCACCGCCACGGCCGCCTCATCGCCCGCTGATCTGTCACACTTTGGTCAGACCGGAGCGTGACAGCGACTGCGTCGCTGCCAGCGGTGCTCGGACTGGCGCCCGACTCGCTGGCGCCCGACTTGCTGGCGCCCGACTCGCTGACGCTCGGAGGGCGGAGTTGGCCGTGCTCGTGTTAGGCGGAGATGCCGGCGAGAGCTTGCTCGAAGTCGTCAAGCAGATCGGTGGTCTCTTCCAGGCCGACCGACACGCGGATGAGCCCGTCGCTGATGCCGGCCGCGGCTTGCTCGCTCGGTGTGAGGCTTGCATGCGTTGAGGTCGCAGGGTGGCAGACGAGCGTTTCGGGGCCGCCGAGTGAGGTCGCGCAACGAGCGACGGCGACCGTGTCCATGAACTTCGCAGCAGCTGCCCGGTCGGGCACCTCGAACGACAACACCGTGCCGTATTGCAGCAACTGTCGACTCGCGAGCGTGTGCTGCGGATGCTCGGACAGCCCTGGGTAGTGCACCGCCAGGCAGGCCGGATGATCGGCGAGCATCACGGCCAGCGAGCGTGCTGAATCGTTTTGCTGGCGGGTGCGAACCGCCAGCGTACGGACACCGCGTAGCGCGTTGAGTGCATCGAACGGCGAGGGTGTCGAACCATGCAGCACGGCGTAGGTCCAGATCTCGTCGAGTAGTTCTTGCTCGCCGGAGATCACGCCCAGTGTTGCGTCGTTGTGCCCTGCGATCCCCTTCGTTGCGGAGTGCAGGCTGAGGTCGACGCCATACGCGAGCGGCTGCTGGCCGAGCGGTGTCGAGAATGTTGCGTCGACGAGTGTGAAGGGTCCGCGGATCGCACCGAGTTCGTCGAGGTCGGCCAATTCGAGGCGCGGGTTCGATGGCGACTCGGCGATGACCAAAATTGTCTTGCCGGGAATGACCGCGTCGCTGAACGCTCCTGGTGTCGCGACGTCGACGAACGTCACGTCGATGCCGAAGCGTTGGCACGGGCCCTGCAGGAAGGCAAGGGTGCCGGCATAGAGCTGGCGCTGAGCGACGATGTGGCTGCCGGTTGAACAGAGCGCCAGCACCGTGGCAGCAATTGCGCCCATGCCAGACCCAAACGCAAGAGCGGCTTCGGCGCCCTCGAGTTCGGCGATTGCGTGCTCAAACTGCTGGACGGTCGGGTTGGCGTAGCGGCTGTAGAAATCGCCGTGACGAACCGAGGTGGCTCGATGGTGAGCGTCATTGAGGCCTTCTGATTCCCATGTACTCGATGCCCACAGCGCCGGGGCGAGCGAGTTGCCGCTGTTGGCGCGCCCCGCCGAGATGGCCGAGGTCGCCTGGGAAAGAGGTGGCTGATCGCTCATCTCGACACGATACCCGACCGATGCAGTCGACTTTGTGGGCGGTGTTTCGCTCGGCAGAACGTCCAACTCGTTAGCAACACGATGAATTCCCCCTCGGTCGTGGCTAACTGGCGGCGGGCGAGAAGCCGCTTCGCATCTGGGTGCCGAAGAGGGCTCGGTCCCCGGCATTCGAAAGGCGATCATGTCTGATGACGTGCGGCACCGAAAAGATGCGAGGCACCACACGCCTGGGCAGGTGGATCAGTGCCCGCAATAGCTGCACCACAGGCCTCCGGATCGGAACGACCGGATCAGAACGACCGGATCAGAACGACCGGTGAAGAGGCAACGTGCAACAGCGGAAGCTCCCGCCCGTCTTGGGTGGCTCACTGTACGGCACTTCAATGACCGTAATCCCGCGTGCCCGCATCTCGTCGTTGATGCGCTGCGACGTCGGCTGCGAGACAACCGTCTGCGGGTCGAGCGACAACACGTTGGTGCCGAGCCGCTGTTGCTCTTCGCGAGTCACCTCGATCAGGTCATACGTTTCACGGACGGTCGCGGGGACTTCGCGCATTCCGTCGGGATAGATCAGAGCGCTGTGTTCGCCGACGGGGAGAAACGAGCAGTCGAGGTGGAGGACGTCTTCGCCGTCGGTCAGGCCGCGCAGGTTGATGGGCACGATCTCGTACTCGGGCACCAACTGCATCAACCAGGCAGCCCCGGCAAGTGTGGTTCGCTGGCCGATGCCAACGAACACTTTGCCCTTGTCGACGATCACGTCGCCGCCTTCGATAACGAGGTCT
>CAWUXP010000153.1:0-7734 GCA_963926495.1 Candidatus Ilumatobacter herschelensis | reverse complement strand
TCGAGTTCGCCGCCGCGCACGAGCTGTGCAATGGGGCCACTGAGCCCCATCCGGACGTGGAGCCTGACCATCGGGTGGCGGCGCTGAAATCGAGCGAGCAGAGCGGCGACTTCGTCGGCTTCTAACTCATCGTTGATGCCGAGGTGCACGGTGCCCTCGAGCTGCGACTGCTGCAGGCTGTCGACTGCGTCGTCGTGTGCGCCGACGATCTGCTCGGCATGAATCAACAGTTCGCTGCCGAGTTCGGTCAACGCAAGTGCGCGTCCGTCGCGCACGAGAAGCGGCGAGCCGAGTCGCTCTTCGAGCCGTTTCATCTTCCAGCTCACTGCCGACTGGGTGAGGTTGAGTTGCGATGCTGCCTGGGTAACGCTGCCGCAATCGACGACGGCGCGGAACGTGCGCAGTGATTCGACGTCGAGTCGCAAACTCCCCATGACTCTCTCTCCTTGGCCCTTTCCTTGACCCTCTTCTTGACGATCTCCTTGGAATAGGCCCATTATGACAGAACCTTGTGGAGCGGCTCAACAAGTCGCATGGGTGTCATGGTGCTGCGCGGTCGATCGATGTCTGTCGATCTGCCACAATCGGGGATCATGAGCGATCACACAGGTGCCGGATCGAGTGAGCCTGAGTACGACGCGATTGTCATTGGTGCCGGCGTCATCGGTGCGGCGGTCGCTTATGAACTGGCCCGTCGCGGCCATCGCACCCTGAGCATCGACAAGGGTCCGGGCGCGGGCTATGGCAGCACGAGCGCATCGAGCGCCATGATCCGATTCAGTTATTCGACCGAGACCGGCGTCGCTGCGGCGTGGGACGGTATGCACTACTGGCGGAACTGGGCCGAATATCTCGGGGCGGCCGACGAGAGCGGTTACGCCAAGCTTGTGCAGTGCGGCATGGTGTTGCTGATCCAGGGTGAAGAGGGTCACCACAACAGAGTGATGCCGCTGTGGGATCGCCTCGCAGTGCCATACGAATATTGGGACCGCGCCGAACTCGAACGGCGTGTGCCGACCTTTGACCTCGGCCTCTACGGCCCCCCGTCACGATCGACAGACGACGACTTCTGGAAGGACGCCCACGGCACGATGGTTGGCGCGCTGTTCTCACCCGATGCTGGCTACGTCGACGACCCGCAACTCGCGGCACACAACCTGCAGCGCGCGACCGAAGCCCAGGGCGGTGAGTTCCGCTTCCGCACCGAGGTCGTTGGCTTCCTGAAGCAATCTGGTAGTTCGCGCGACCGCGTGACGGGGGTCGAGCTGGCTGACGGCTCGACGGTCACGGCGAAGGTCGTGGTCAACGTCGGCGGGCCGCACAGCTCGGACATCAACAAGTTGGCCGGCGTGTACGACGCGATGAACATCAAAACGACATCGATCCGGCATGAGACGTACCACGTGCCGGGCCCGTCAGATATGGACTTCACCGCTGACGGGTTCGCTGTGGCAGACGATGACAGTGGTATCTATTTCCGGCCGCAGCCCGGCAACAACATCCTCGTCGGCACGACCGACCCGCCGTGCGATCCAAAAGTTCTCGTCGGTCCCGACGAAGAACTCGGCGAGGTGACGAGTGACGGTTGGGAGACCAACACGATGCGGATCAACAAGCGGATGCCGACGCTCGGCGTGCCCCTGCCGCACGAGAAGAAGGGCGTGGTCGATCGCTACGACAAAAGCGACGACTGGATCCCGATCTACGACTGCACCGACCTCGACGGCTTCTACGTCGCTATTGGCACCAGTGGCAACCAATTCAAGAACGCCGGCGTCGCTGGTCACATGATGGCGGAGCTGATCGAGGCGGTCGAAGGCGGCCACGACCACGACGCCGAGCCGCTCCAGGTCACGGCCCGCTACACAAGCCTGAACCTTGACATGGCCACGTTCACTCGCAACCGCCAGATCAACCCCTCTTCTTCCATGAGTGTCCACGGCTGAGCGCGTTCATTTGGATTGTTGAGTATGTTCGGAGCTGCTGGGCTTTTGGAATGAACTTGGCGGTGCGTAGATTAGCTTACCCATGGCTGATTCCATCGATCCGACAGCGCTGAACCACCCGACCCTGTACGACCTGGTGGTCGTCGGAGGCTCAGCCAGCGGCTTGTCGGCCGCCGTCCTCGCCCGCCGTTCGGGCCTGCAGCGTGTTCGCATTCTGGAGGGCAACTCCAGCGTGGCGCTCCCCGACGTGATCGGCGCCAACGAACTCGACGTCGGTTACGGCGAGGCGGCCACTGCGATCAACGTCGTCGGTGAACATCTCGTCGTCGACACCAACCGGCTCAGCTACCGGACGCGCACCGTGCTGATCGCTGACCGCCACAGTGATCCGGCTTGGTCGCCCGCAGTGAACCTGCCGGACAGCGACCGGATCCATGTTGGCCACGCCGACGTCGGTACCGACAACGATGTCCTCGTCGTCGGCCCGTCCGATCATGCTGTTGAACTCACGGCGCAGTTCGCCGACACCGGTAACCGAGTCGTCCTCGCTGCGCAGGGCATGGATCCGACGAAGCTCTCGCCGACCGGCGAGTACGTGTTGAGTCAGCTCGAACGCAACCGTCGCGCGACGTTGCTCTACCGGTCGACACCGAAGCACGTGTCGATGATCGGCGAGTTCCCGCTCGTCGAGTTTGGCGATCGCCGCACACCCGACCTGCAGTTCGATCACATCGTGTTCGCACCGCCGCGCATCACCGTCACCCACGAAAGCATTGGGCTCAGCGACGCTGCGGTTGCTACTGGCAACGTGTGGTTCGTCGGCGAGCCGGGGCTTGACGCAGACGGGAACAGTAAGCCTGCCACGACAGCACTTGGTTCTGAGATCGGGTTCGCGCTCCTGTCGAGTTCCTTCCCGGAAGCCGAAGTTCCGGCGCCTCGGTCGTCGCTCGAACGTCGCACCAAGCACGTTGGTGCCATCGAAGAGCTGCGCGAAGAGCACTACAACGCCACGATCACGTACTTCAAGCAAACGCACTCAGACCTCTGGGTGCTGGGGGTCAAGCCTGATAATGGCGACACGTCGTATCTGCCCGGCCAGTATGCCTCGCTTGGCCTCGGCTACTGGGAAAAGCGCATCGACGACGCCGACGACCTCGAAGCCGAGAAGCGGTGGGACAAGCTGATCCGTCGTTCGTATTCGATCTCGTCGCGCATCTTCGATGACTACGGCTACCTGACCGACGAGAACGGTCTTGACGAGCTCGAGTTCTACATCGTCCTTGTGCCACCAACAGCGGATAACACGCCGGCACTCACGCCGCGTCTGGCGCTCAAGAAGACCGGGGACCGCATCTACCTCGGCCCGAAGGTCGCGGGCCGCTACACGCTCGACTCGGTAAAAAATCCGAGGGCTGAGATCGTGTTCTTCTCGACCGGCACCGGCGAGGCGCCACACAACGGCATGGTCATCGACCTGCTGCGGAAGGGCCACACCGGCCCGATCATCTCAGCGGTCACTGTTCGCCAGAACGCTGACCTCGGTTACGCCGAGAAGCACATCGAGCTTGAAGCGCGCTACCCGAACTACCACTACATGCCGATGCCGACTCGAGAAGAAGGCGTCCCGAAGCGTTACCTGCAGGACTTGCTGCGCGATAACGACTTCTCTGAGAAGCTCGGCGTCACCCTGTCGCCGGAGACCAGCCACGTCTTCCTTTGCGGTAACCCCGCAATGATCGGTTCGCCCGAAGAGGTCGACGGCAAGCAGGTCTTCCCTGAGACCGTTGGCGTCGTCGAGTTGCTCGTCAAACAGGGCTTCACCCTCGATCGTCGCAACGCGCCCGGCAACATCCACTTCGAGGAGTACTGGTAGTCGTCGGCGACTCAAGGGGCGGGCCAAACGAACCGCGCCCTGTCACTTCTTTCCGAATTCGGGTGGAGACAACGAGAGCAATCTGCTGATCAGTTGGTGTCGTCGTCGATCTCGCTCAGTGAGTTGCTGATCATGTCGCTGGTGCCATCGGAGTCTTCGGCGGCGAAGGCGTCGGCGAGTTCGGCAGCGTCGAAAATCTGCGACAGGGAGATCGCAACGGTCTCGAGATTGCGGCTCGCGCACGCTTCGAGCAAGCTGTCGATCATTGACTCATCGACCGGGACGAACCCGCCGTACGAGCGGTGTGTTTGGCCGACGGGTAGTGGCCGGCCGCAGATCAGTGTGCCGACTTCGAGCGGTTGCTCGGGGATCGTGCCAACGATCGTGACCCGGTCGCAACTGCGCAGTTCCATGAGTTCGAGGTCGGTGTGCGTTGACTTTTTGACACGGAACACGCTGCGGGGTGCGGCGATCCACTGCTCGGTCAGCTCGATCTCGTCGGCGGGCAGGATGGCGCTTTTGGCCATCAGGAAGCGGTGTGCAACGTTGCCTTCGTGGAGCGCGATGTCGGTCGGGATGTAGGACTGTTCGAGCATCTCGGCCATGTCGGGCGTTGCCATGCTGCTCGTCATTTCGGCGACGATCCCGTCGGGTAGGTACGGGTTGGTGAGCTGCATGAACCGCATCATCTTGAGGTACAGCCAGGCTGCACGGTCGTTGAGCGAGTGCAGTTCGTTGCCGAGGTGGCAGTGCTTGTACTTCTTGCCGGAGCCGCACGGGCAGTGGTCGTTGCGGCCGGCGACTGCCTTGGGGCGTAGTGCCGCGAACGGTGCGATCTCCTCGGCGAGTTCGACACCGAGACCCTGCTCGCTGGTCAACGGGTCATAGGCCGCGTCGAGGTCGATGACGATGTTCACGCCTGCGGCTTCCAGGAGGTCGCGAGTCTCGATTGGGTTGCTGGCGTCTGCCTGGAGCCCAGCGAGGTCGATGAGTACGGCGGCGTGGCCCGAGTCGCGGACGCTGTCGAGCAGGCGAATCGATTCGTCGCTGTCGAGGCGGAGTGTGGCCTGCCGCGATTGGAGCCAAGTGATACCGGGCCGGTTGGTGCTTTCGGATCCGGTGGTGGTGCTCTTGGGTCCGGTGATTTCGTCGACGAAGGGTTGGAGTCTGTGTCCGGTGAGGCCTTCTTCGGCCCAGGCATCCCAGGCGGCGAAGGCGATGCTCGGGTCGTCGAGTGCGGTGAGGAAGAGCGCGATTGTTTCGTCGCGTTCGGCGTCCTTCCCGAGCGCGGGGTCGCCATCGTTCGCGAACAGCGATGCAGCGCCGGTCAGCAGCATGAACATTTGGGCCTGTTCGTCGGCGAACCCGAAGCGCATCTTGAGCCGCTCGGCCGCTTCCGAACCGATCACGTCATCGAACTCATCGGCCTCGGGAGCCAAAGCGTCGGTTTCGGGAGTTGCGTTGTCGGTCACCTGCCCAGCTTGCCAGCGAGTTGCAGTGATCGATCGCTCGACTTGTTCAGCCGTTGGTCAGCTTTCAGCCGCCGAGGATGGCAAAGGTGCCGGCGCTTGTGGCGATCAAACGTTGGTCGGGGCCGTGAACCCGGGCTTCGAGGTGGACGATGGTCTTGCCGCGCTTGACGACGGTCGCAACGGCGGTCAGCTCGCCTTCAGCGGCAGGCCGAATGAAGCGCAACGACAATTCGACGCTTGCGCAGTACAGGCCTTCGTCGACGACGCTCATGGTGGCCTTGCCCATCGCAGTGTCGACCAGCGCGAATATCACGGCACCGTGTGCGACGCCATTGGGGTTGGCGTGCTGCTCGCCGAGCGTGAGGTGTGCAATGCCGGTGCCTGGCTCGTTGCTGGTCAGCTCCATACCGAGAAATTCTTGGAGCGGGAAGCTCGCAGATGTGCCTTCGATGCTGTTTCCGTTACTCATGTGCGCCGAACTTACTGGCCGGTGTGGTGAGTGGTAAACACGGATCTATGAAGATCCGCATCACCTATTGCCTGGCTTGAAACTATTGGCCCCACGCCGTGCGCGTGACCAATGAAATCATGGCGAACTATCAGCACATGGTGGCTGAGCTCACGCTCGTCCCCGGTGGCGGCGGCGTGTTTGAGGTGGCCGCGGAACAGGATGGGGAGGTCAGCACGATGTACTCCAAACACCAGACCGGCCGACAGGCCAACGAAGGCGAAGTTGTAGCGGCGCTCATTGCACTGCTGCCTGCTGACACCCTCCGCTACGGCATCTGAAGCTGTCGGAATCGCGTACACCGAACGGGTTGTTACTCGCCGTCGATGGCCTGCGGTCGTCGAACGCTCCTCCGATGAGTCAAGATCGGGCCATGACACTTGGTAGCAACGTCACGGCAGACATCCTTGATCTTCGACGTGAGGACGGTGCTGTGGTGCTCCTGACGTACCGGGGCGACTGGTGACCGTATTGCTGTGGTCAGCTCGTGAAGCTGGCATCCCTGAGCGAACGAATTAGCAATGCGGGTGGCGAGGTTATTGCGATCAGCGTTGATGGTGACGAGCGGACGGCGGCAATGCCTGCTCGTTGGCCAACTCCGCACGTCCTGTACGTGAGCGATCCTGGCGGCGAGCGATATTTGCAGCCATTGGACATGTTCGACTCCAACGAGCGTGACGGTATTGCGCTGCCTGGCCTCTTCGTCATCGATCCCGACGGCAACGAGGTGTTCGGTTACCGAGGGAACGACTTCGCTGACCGTCGTAACGATGAGGACCTGTTCGCCAAGCTCGAACCGCTCGGTCTCGCGTCGTTCGCACCGCCCGCCGGTGGGCCAACCGCGCTGCCGAATGGCGATGCGCCCGAGGAGCAACAGAAGGGAGCGTTCGCGCCGAAGCTGTTCGGGCCGTATTTTGCAGGCAACAAGTTCGGGGCAATAGCGCTTGGGATGCGTGCCGAAGGGGACGAGGCGAAGACATTGGCTGGCGAGCATCGCGACATGGCGCAGTCGATGCTCGACGCTTGGGCAAGCCTGAACAGTTGAGTCGGCCTGAACAGTTGAGTCGGCCGGGGTCAGTTGAGTCGGGGTCGGTTGGGTTAGCCGGGGTCGGTTGGGTGAGCCGGGGCTAATTGCTGCGGCCGACGGTCTGGAGTTCGTCGACGTTGTGGGAGAACACCGCGTCGCGAGTGAAGGGTGGGAGTGCGCCGCTGCCGTTTGACGATGCGTACGGCAGGTTCCAGGTGGAGCCGACTTGGACCTGATAGGGAGCGCTGTCGGGTGACGATTTCCTGTACGTGTAGCCGCATGGGCCTTCGTCGAAGGTCTCGAGGTCGTTGATCGGTTCGCCGAATCCTTCGCAGGTTCTGGTGTCGCCGTTGCCGAAGTCGAAGTGGATCGACTGGTGTTCGGGCGTGACGGTGATCCAGACGTTCGGTCCGGCTTCGGCGGTGATTGGTGCGATGGTGGTTGGTTCGACGGCGAGCCACATGCCGAGGTTGACGTAGCCGGTGAAGCCGAACTCCGGCGACACGTCGGGGACCGGGGCCAGGATGCGGCCGGTCGCGACGTCGTACAGACCCGGGACCAGATCGTCGGCGGAGAGGTCGGTGGGAACCAGCCTCAGATTGCCGGTGAGGCCAGGACACCGCACGGCGTAGACGTAGTGCGGCTCGCCGCCCACGAAGGTGATCTTTGCCTCGGAGCGTCGGCGGCGTTCGTCCCGCTGCCAGCGAGTGAGTTCGGCCTCGCGTCGGGCCAGCTCTTCTGGCAGGATCTCGACGTCTGGATCGTCGTAGTACTGCGGCGGCTCCCGCGGCGGCGTTCCGGTCGCCCGCTCGAACTCGAAGTTGGAGTACCGATCCCACGAGCACTTCGGCCCCGACGACCCACCCGAGGAATACACGACGCCTGACACAACGTCCCCCGTCCCCGCC
>CAWUXP010000152.1:0-4895 GCA_963926495.1 Candidatus Ilumatobacter herschelensis | reverse complement strand
CTCTTCCCTGGCGCTGCCAAGCAGATGTTCAAGGTCGGCGAAGAGACCGGCACGTTGGACGAGCAGCTCCATGTCGCTTCGATCTACTTCGACCGAGAGCTCGAGAGCCGCATCAAGAAGTTCACGACCATGTTCGAACCGATCATGATCGTGTTCGTCGGTGTGATCGTCGGCTTTGTCGCCATCGCCCTCGTGTCCGCCATGTATGGCGTCCTCGGTGGCATCAAGGAAAAGGCCTGACCCGGCCGCCGGGATCAGCGACCAAGAACGAGATCAACGAAATGCTGTCCGATGAACACCGCAGTGACGGTGCCGAGTGCCAAAAAGGGCCCGAACGGCAGTGCCGTTTGCTTTCCCGCTTTGCCCCCGATCATCGCGCCAATGCCGACGACCGCACCGAGGATGAAACCGAAGAACATGCCGGGCGCCACGATGCCCGGGTTGAGGTAACCGAGGTACATCCCGAGCAGCGGCGACAGCACGACATCGCCCCAGCCCATGCCCTGCGCGCTGCCGTAGTAGAGGCTGCTCCCCCAGTAGGTCCCACCAATCAGCGCCAGGGCGATGAGCGCGCCGAGGCCTGCCATCCAAATGCGTTCGGGCTCTCCATTGACCAGCGCCGCAACAGTGAGCGCAATCGCACCCAATCCTGTACCCCGCAGGGTGATTTGCCGGGGCAACGTCTGGGTGTTCAGATCGATCCAGCTCTGCACAACCAGCGTCGCTGCCAAGATGCAGAACGCCGGGAGCACAGCGTCGTCACGGAACTTCAGCGTGAAGATCACGAACAGCGTGGCGGTCGCCAGTTCCAAGATGAGCGGCTCGATACCGATCTTGGTCTTGCATTGCCGGCATTTTCCACGCAACGCGAGCCAGCTGAGGACCGGGAAGAGATCGAGCGGTCGGAGGCGCAGCCCGCAGTTGCCGCATCGACTCGGCGGTGCAACCACCGAGCCACCCTGCGGCACACGTTCAGCGACCACGGTCAGGAACGATCCGATCAGCAAGCCCATCAGGGCAGCGATCGGAAGCAGTACTGCAAGACTCATCAAGACCTTTCCATCCAGACCATTTCGAAAAACCACCAGCGGCCAGCGATGGCTCCAGCGGGAGAGTAGCGAAACAATGTCCGAACCAGACCCGATGCTTATGTCGCTGCTTCATGCGACGGTCAATTCAGGCGCATCTGACCTCCACCTCACCGTCGGCCGGCCCGCCACGGTGCGCCGCGACGGCGTGCTCGTCGGGTTCGAGAATGTTCCGGTGCTCGTCGCTGAAGACATCGATCGAATGATCTTCTCGCTACTCGATGATCGCCAGAAGGCTGAGCTCGAGAAAGACAAACAGATCGACTTTTCGTTCGGGATACCCGACTTGGGCCGGTTCCGCGCCAACGCGTTTAGCCAGCGCGCCTCGTATGCGCTCGCGTTGCGTGTCGTGCCGTTCCGCGTTCGATCACTCGAAGAGCTCGGTGCTCCAGCGGCGTGCTTGTCGTTGCTCAACAAGCCCTACGGCATCGTGCTCGTCGTGGGCCCAACCGGTTCGGGTAAGTCGACGACGTTGGCTGCAATGGTCGACCGCATCAACGAGACCAAACCGCTCCACATCCTTACTATCGAAGACCCGGTGGAGTACCTGCACTATCACAAGATGGCAATGGTCAACCAGCGCGAAGTCGGCACCGACGTCGAAACGTTCGGTGCCGGCCTGAAGAGCGCACTCCGCGAAGACCCCGACGTGATCCTCCTCGGTGAGATGCGCGACCTCGAGTCGATGGAGATCTCCCTGTCGCTCGCAGAAACTGGACACCTCGTGTTCGCCACGTTGCACACGAACGACGCGGCGCAAGCGCTTGACCGCATTGTCGACGTGTTCCCGGCCGAACGTCGTGACCAGATTCAGATCATGCTGGCCGGTGCGTTGCAAGGCGTGATCTCCCAGCGACTCCTCCCGGCCATCGGTGGCGGTCGTGTCGCCGGCTACGAGATCATGATCGCCAATGAAGCCATCAGGAACCTGGTCCGCGAGGGTAAATCCCGCCAGATGCGAAACATGATTTCGACCGGCGGTGCCGAAGGTATGCAAACGATCGAGATGGACCTCGCACGCCTCGTTGCTGCCGGCCTCATCTCGATGGAAACGGCAACCGGATCCAGCCAGTACCCGAAGGAAATCCAGGCCCAACTCGCCACCGCACGAGCGCAACTGCAGGCCCAGGCAACCATGGCAACCGGCCAGGCCGGCTCGTCAGGTTCGGGTACTTACGAAGGCGCCGAGCAGAGCGTCCCAGCCTGACACTTCGTCACCGATCGCTGCCGAGAGCCCCATGTTCATCAGGAAACTCCCCTACAAGAACCTTGCTGGTGTCACGCCGTGCCCTGGTGGCTGGCTGGTTCTGCCGGCGCGTCTTGCCGGCATCACGATCTCGGTTGAAGACGCGTTCGTTGCTCCTCGACTCTTCGAAGTGCTCGACTATCGACCGAGGTTCGAAGCTGCCGCGATCAACATCCCGATTGGCCTGAACGACACGCCCAACGGCAGGTTCCGCCCCGCCGAACTCGAAGCACGTGAATTCGTTGGTTGGCCACGGTCGGTCGGTATTAACGGCGTCCCCAGTCGAGCGGCATTACGTACCGAATCGCCTGAACAAGCGATCGAAATGGAGCCATGGATGACGCGGCACGACCGCCGTCGCCTGCGTTGGCTCAAAGAAGCTGAGCGCGAAATTCAACCGTTCCACGCACGGAGCTGGTTCTCGGCTCACCCCGACGTCTCATTCACGCAGATGAACAACCAAGAGCCGTTGACGACCTCGCCGTATCATGAAGATGGTCGGCTCGAACGTCTGGAACTGATCCGGACACAGCTCCCCGGCGTCGACGACGTCATCACTCGCGTGCCGCCGGCTGGCGCAGCGCAGGTCCACATGCTGCAAGCGGCCGCAATGCTGTGGACCGCTCGCCGCGGTTCGGGCCGGGCGATTTCCCGGATGCCCCTCGATCCCGTCTGGGATGCCGAAGGCATGCGCATGGAAATCGTCCGCTGAAAACAAGACACTCGGAAAACCTGAAAGGCCCCGCAACGCAGCGGGGCCTTCGTGCGGGTTATTCGATGAGCGCGGTGTTCAGGCAGGCAGTGCGAGCCCGTCGATGGGATGGTTGATCGTGGGCGGCGGGAACGCCTGCTCCGCCGGACCGTCGTGCCGGGGTTCAATCAGTGTGGTGATGGCATCGGCCAGCGCCCTCTGCCGCAACAGGCAGTCGTTGATGCCGACCTTGATGACTTCGACGGCCTCCTCAAGAGTGGTGAGCCGGGCATCGATGTTGCTCGGCACGTCACCGGTCACCGAGATGCGGTCGGTACGCTCACGCTCGATCAGCGCAGTGAGCCGACTTTCGGTTCGCACTGTCTCTGACTTTGACTCAGCCCGTGCCAACTCGATTTGTTCCTGAGCAATCTGTGCGTAGGCGGCCATTGAGGTGAACTGGCTGCGGATCTGCTGTTCTGCCTGCTGTGCCCGGTCGCGTAGCATGTCGAGCTGTGTGCCGTGGTCGGCGGCTATTTCGTCGCCGAAGAAGTCGTCAATCGTCGGACCCGTTGGGTTGGGATCGAGGATGTCTTTTGTTTTGCCGAACATGTGGTCGTCCTGGTGAGGTGCGATGGGGCTATATCTGCTGCGATGCGTTCAGAGAGGTATCGGCACGGACGCCGTCAATCTTGAGGAATTGGAGACCCTTGGACGAAGACCTGCAGGGGATGCCAACGAACAGCGGTTCGTGGATTTTTGAAATTTGTTCTCAAGGATTCCTAAACTATGCCGAAGCAACACCTACGCCACGGGAGATGGAACTCACGGGGTACCTCAAAACGACTATTCATCTCCGTCATAGCGGAAGGAACGCAAAACAATGGAAAACAATCAGGACAAGGGATTCACCCTCGTCGAACTCCTCATCGTCATCGTCATCCTCGGTATTCTTGCCACCGTCACGGTCTTCGCAGTCCGAGGCATCACCGACAAGGGCCAGGAAAATGCCTGTGACGTTGAGCAGCGGACACTGGACACGGCCATCGAGGCGTTCTACGCTCAGAACCAGTTCGACGTGACTACCGAGTTGACTACTGCTGGTACAGACGGAACTCTCGGCACTGCGGACGACGTTCTCGGTCTCGTGCCGGACTTCCTGAAGGAGGCCCCGGCCGCCGCGAATTGGTTGTTCGCCAGTGGTACCCCGTCGACCTACACGGCCCAAGGCAAGTGCGCCTGATCTGACGATCAAGCACTACTGAACAACTGAAGAAGACCCCGCCTTCGGGCGGGGTCTTCTTCATTTTTCGGCACGTCTGATGTCAACCGAGTGGTCTGCAGGGCGATTTCGAAACGTTCCCGCAACCGGCCCCGACGGCGGCGTGTGGACTGCGTCGCTCCGCAAGAATGTCTTCTACGAATATTCGACGAAGCCGATCCGGCAAACTCGTTGCGGCCGCGCTGGCCGGTGCGTTTGCCTTGGGGGGCATGCGGTGGCGGCGGCAACGGTGATTCCGGCGGCGCTGCTGTGAGCGACCTGCCGGCTGTGGTGGTTGCTGATGTGCTCGCTGTCGAGCCGGGTGCCGACCTGGCATCGAACTTGCTCCCCGACCTCATCGTCGACAACCTGAACGACGACAACAAGGTCAACCTGCGGAACTATGGCGTTGGCGACAAGCCCGTCCGCATCTGGATGTGGGCTCCGCATTGACCGACGTGCCGTCGGGAAGCACCCGATGTTGAGCAGTTTGCTCAAGAACATGGTGACAAAGTCCGCGTGATTGGGCTCGGTACGCAGGACAGCCTCGGTGAGGCGAATGACTTCGACAACAAGTCCGGCACGACCTTCGACATGCTCTGGGACGAG
>CAWUXP010000151.1:0-28053 GCA_963926495.1 Candidatus Ilumatobacter herschelensis | reverse complement strand
CAGCATCTTGACGGCGATAGCTGGAACCCGCTTGAGCAGTACGTCGAAGGCTCCACCCTCGATGTGCAGTATTCGTGAGTCCACCGTGGCCGCAACTGTTGCGTTGTGTGGCGAATCGGTGAGGAGCGCCATTTCGCCGGCGAAGCCGCCAGGCCCAATGTTTGCAACGTGTTGACCGCCGCGAGTGACCTCAAGATTGCCGTCGATGACAATGATCATTTCCTGAACGCTGGACCCCTCTTTGATGAGGACCCGGGCAGCGGGCACGCTGATGTCGGTCGAGATGTCGATGACCTCATCGAGCTCTTTAGTATCAAGCCCGGAGAGCAGCGGAACGTTCTGCATGTGCTCGCGGTAAGCATTCTTGGACATAGCGGTGAGCTCGTTTCTCGTCGTGTGATCCGCATCGTACGTGCTCTTGTTGCACCGTCTTGTCATCGCAGCCGCGCGACGTGGCGTCCGGCGCTGCGGCGCGTGCTTCAGGCCGTGATCATCGACGGCTCGAAATGCTCCGCCAACTCGGCTTGATGGTGTTCGAAGCGCTTGATGAGTTCGCGGGACTCTGGTGAGTCGAGCTGGTCGTGGTTGTCGAGCCGGAACTGTTGGTACAGCTGAATGAGCGGGGTGCCATCGGTCGCAACGTCCTGATTCAGCATTGCTCTGATCTCAACTTCGCGCCGGCGTGCTGCCTCGACGATGCGCACCGCGTCGGCGAGTGGCATCGTGCCAGCGTCGACTTGCTTGAGCAGGAGGCACCGATAGGCCTGGCACAGGAGCGGCCGCTCGGTGTAGATCGAACATCCGCTGTTTCCAAGTGCAGGGCACGGCTGATCGAACGAATGGCGTTCGTCGACCACATGGACGGGAATCCGGAGGGCGCGTACGCGCTCAGCCTCTGATGGGTCTGTAATCGTGACCGAAGCAAACAGGATGCCATCGCAGCAGATCCCGCAGGCAACGCAGAGTTTGGAACCGTCATCAACGGGGGCGATGTCAGTCATTTTCACGAGGGTACGGCGTGGCGGCAGGCATACCGAGTGCCTCCTCAAGAACTGCCAGTCGGGCCTCCAAGGCTTCGATGCGCTGCGCCAGCGACGGGCCGGTAGGCGTTGCAGGCGTACCGCGGTCGTTGACGTCTGGCACCGCCTCGCTGAAAAGATGTGCCCACCGGTCTTGGCTCTGGCCCGGCCCTCGGCCGATGTTGGTGACGTAGGGGGCGGCCTTCGCAGCCATCGCGATCAGCACTGCTTCGATGTCGTCGGGCGAGTCGAAGCCGGTGCCTTGTGATGTCGTGTAACGATCGGTCCGTGTTTTCAACTCGCCCACTGACTGCGGCCCGCGCAACATCATCACGGCGAGCAAGGCCTGCTGGTCGAGATCGAGCCCGAGCGCATCGTTCAGGATGTGTCGGTGCTTGTCGGAACGGCCACTCCCATTCGTCCGCGCCAGACCGTTCTGGCGGACGAGCACCATCGCTGCGACAGCCTTCTGTTCGCTGTATTCGACGACCGGCTCGCGGTTCGACTTTTGGTTGCACGCGTTGACGAGTGCGTTCGTCGATAGCGGATAGTGATCCGGCGTCGTTGCGCCCTTCTCGATCAGACACCCGAGCACGCGAACTTCTTCGACTGTCAACTCCATCAGCGAAGCGTAGGTCGCGTTCGCGTCCCCGGCTCGGTCCGACCAACTGGCGAGACAGCGACCGAGCCCGCCTCCTGACTGACCGAGCAAGAGTGCGACAATGATCCCTGTGCCAGCGCTTGACCGTGACGTTCTCGACGTGTTCGAAGGATCCGACTCGTCCCTTGACTTCGATGACGGGATGAGTCGTTCGGCTCGCGAACTTGCGAACGACGGTCGTCGGCTGGCAACTTGGCTGTGCGCGCAGGGCCTTGAGCCCGGCGACCGCATCCCGATCCGACTGCCCAACGGCATCGCATACATCAGGTTGTTGCTGGCGTGTGCCGCAGGAGGCTTCGTCGCCGTGTCGGTCAACACGCGTTACAGCGACGATGAGGCTGCTGACCTCGTCGAACGTTCAGGAGCGCGCCAGGTCGAGGTCGCGACTTCGTCTGATGGCGCGCCAGATCTGTGGACATCGGCGACGCCCATGGAGCGAGTACGGAGACGGAAAGATCCGTTCGTCGTGTTTACCACGTCGGGCACCACGAGTCGTCCAAAGATGGTGCTCCAGCGACAGTGCTCGATCGCTGACCACGCCGTCGATGCTGCCGCGCGTTTTGGCTACCGCTCAGACGACACGGTGATGGCCGTGATGCCGCTCTGCGGAACCTTCGGCCTCGGGTCCCTCATGGCTGCTGTCGCTGCTGGGTGTCGCGTCATTGTGAACGACTTCGTCCTTGCACATACGGCAGCCCTGATCGCGTCCGAGCGGGCGACCTGCGTGAACGGCAGCGACGACATGTTTCACCGGCTACTCGGACACGGCGCTGACCTGTCGTCGGTTCGCCTCGGTGGCTACGCGCGGTTTAACACCAGCCTCGACGGGATCGTAGAGCGGGCCGGAGCGGCAGGTGCCACGCTGACAGGCCTGTACGGGATGAGTGAGGTGCAGGCCCTGTTTACGCTGCGCGACCCCGACGGTGACGCAACCAACCGCACCCGAGCGGGTGGGACGTTGTCGTCGCTGCACGCGTCCTACCGCATCGTCGACGGAGAACTGCAACTCCGCGGGCCGAGCCTGTTTGCTGGCTACCTGGCCGAAGGCGGCGGACATATCGATGCCGAGTTGACGGCCAAATATTACGACGACGGCTGGTTCCGGACGGGCGACCTCGCTGAAGCCGACGGTGAGCGCAGCTTCGAGTACATCGCACGGATGGGCGACGTCTTGCGGTTGGGCGGATTCCTTGTCAGCCCAACCGAGATCGAAGCTGTGCTGATGGACGACGATGCCGTTGCTGCGGCGCAAGTCGTCGCTGTCGACATGCCGAGCGGAGCGCGCCCCGTCGGGTTCGTCGTTGGCGTCAGGACGGGCTTCGTCGAGTCGGCAGCGATCGACCGCTGCCGCGAACGGCTTGCTCGCTACAAGGTGCCGGTCCGGGTGCTCGTGATCGACGAGTTCCCGACAACTCCCGGTCCGAATGGCACGAAGATCCAGAAGACCGAACTACGCGCGATTGCCGCGCGTCTGCTGGACGTGCCCGGCGGATGAACCCCGACGTCAGCCGACCCCGAGCAGTGTGGTGAGCGCCTCGTTCCAGGTGGTCTCGACGACATCGACCGGCCGACCCAGCTGTCGCACCAGCATGTCGTAGCCCTCGAAACTGGTCAGCAGGGCCATGGTGTCGAGCAAGCGTTCGCGTCGCCCGCTGTCCATTGCCGAGAGCTCTGTTTCAAACTGATCGGTCAGCTGGGACCGCATGATGGTGGTGATGGCAGCGAGACCGTTTTTGAGGTCGTCGACAGCGGCCAGACGGCGGCGGGCCATTACTCCGAACAAATGTGTTGTGGCGAGCGTCTGGAGGCGAAGTGCGGTGAAGGCCGCGATCCGCTCGGAAAGGGGACCGACTCCCGGATTCGGCAGCACTGCATCATCGACGGCAGCTGTGGCCACACGCCAGAACACCTGCATCGACAGGTCGGACAGGTCGTCGAAGTACCGGTAGATTGATCGTCGGGCGACACCTGACCGTTCGATCACCTCGTCGAGCGTGCCGTCTTTGCCTTCGTTAATCAGCTCAATGAACGTGTTGATGACGTGCTCGCGATTGCGGAGTCGATTGGCAATTCGGCCATCGGATGCATCACGAGTTGTTCCACTCACCGACTTGATGAGGCGTTCTTCAAAGGGGCGTTCGATGTTGGGATCATAACGCGTCATCAGATTGCCAGTATTCCATGGCATGGACTGAATTCGGACAAGTAATGTTCGACTCACCCGCTTTGGCAGGCATTTGTTTCACTCAGCAGCGTCGGGCGCCACCAGTTGATTGCGCCGAATTAGCTTCCACCTTCCGTCGCTGCGTACTGCAGGCCTGCCTTGACCGACCGCATACGCAGCGCCGTCGATGAGCACGACGCCACCGCATTCTGGCAACCCCCAGAGGTCGAGGTCGGCTGGAATCGGCCAGCCGCGGTCGGAATCGGGGGTCCAGTGGGGCAGCGCAAGCCCCCTCACGAGCCTGAGTCCGTCGACGATCTCTGCCTTGCGGCCGGGCTGAACCATTCGGCTGCACAGCACCATTGCGCCAGCAGATGCTCCGGAAATCGCAGTACCGGCCGTGTGCATTTCGGCGAGTCGCGTCCCGACACGACCAGACAGGACCTTGAGCAGGCTCGCAGGTGATCCACCGGGAAGCACGACGAGCGAGATGTCGTCGGTCATTGCGCTCACTGCTGCGCTGACCGATTCGCGTGGGTCTGGCACGACTACCACGTCACGGCCGAGCGCTGCGTAATGCCGGCCAGCGCGCGCGGAGGCCCCCGAGTAATCCGAACCGAGTCGGGCGGCGCCAGCAATGATCGCCACGCGACCATGGCCTGCAACCTGCAACACCTCGGCGTCCATTTCTCGGCAGTCGGCTGTGAATTCGCGCCCACCCTGGAGACAGATCACACCGGCCATCGAACGATCATCGCGCAAACTGAGCCGAAGGCGTTGCACCCACCGACGGAGGTAAGTGCACCAGGTAGGCGCGGATCTCACGCCTTCGCTGGGGTTCGTGTTGGTATTGTCCATTTCGTGAGGAGAAGCGCCGCATGGATCCTCTGGCCCGTACTCCTCGTCTTTACAAGTTGCAGTCATGGCAACAGTGACGGATCGGCTGCCGAACCGGATCCACCGACGACGACCAGCACGACGACGACCAGCACGACGACGGCGTTGGCGGCTAGTGAGTTAGCAGCCACCAGCGACTCGTGTGTTGTCACGGTGCTCGCCGGGGACTTTCTTGCCAAGATCGCTGGGCGCATGGACGACGTTTCGATCGAGGGAATCGTGGCCGAGAACCGGCTGGCCGACGGACATGTCCTCCACCCTGGCGACATCCTTGACGTGTGCATCGACAACGATGTCGACGACATCACTGGTGCATCACTCGTTGCTTCGGACGCAACAGTCGTCAGCGGCCAGCAGACCAAGCTCAACGAACTGTTTGCGCCGTACCGATTTGTCGACCTTGTCATCGACGGCGACTCCGGGCCGCTCACCCGACAACTGCTGTGTGCTGCCCGGATGGGGTTGGGGCTCACGGTCACGGGGGCGCACATGGCGGCCGGTTCAGCGGAGGAAGAAGCACTCTTTGCTGCCACCTCGCTCTCGCTCCCCGATGGTGTCGACATCTCGGCAGAGAAATGGATCCTGATCGACAAGACGTGCCAGGTCATGTTCACCGGAGAGCGCGACCAGCTCGTCAACATCTATCCGACCTCGACTGGCGAGCCGGGCTCTGCGACGACGAATGTGAACGCCGTCAAAGCATTCCGATTCAACCCAGCGCTCGAGACCGATGGATGGCACGACAGCACAAGTTTCCCCGTCGCCGCGGACAACCCGTTGAACGGGAACATGTATAAGCCGATCTACTTCAACGACGGCGAGGCGATCCACGGCGCGGGGTACGTGCCGCCGACACCGCGCAGCAAGGGGTGCGCGCGTACCTTCCCGCTGCATCAGGACGAGCTGATCTCGTGGCTTGGATTGGCCGACGTCACCGAGGCGATCTGGCAGACGTCGACGATCGGCCTGCGCGTCACGGTGCAGGGCGAATACCAAGCCATCGACTAAGGCGCCCGGCTCGCAACCGGGCTCGCGACAGTGGCACCGTGGTCCATGGCCGACTTCAACGACGTGCTCGACAAAACGCTGGGTGGCATCGACTTCGATCCGCGCGAGCTGAAGGCGAAGTATCTCGAAGAACGCGACAAGCGGGTCCGCACCGACGCCAACGCCCAGTACATCGAAGTCACCGGCGACTTCTCGAACTTCGTCGACGACCCGTACGAACAAGCGGTCGAGCGCGAGCCGGTGACCGACCACGTCGACGTCGTGATCGTCGGCGGCGGATTCGGCGGTCTGCTGATGGGCGGCCGCCTCCGAGAGGCCGGTTTCGACGACATTCGAGTCATCGAGAAGGGCGGCGACTTCGGCGGCACCTGGTATTGGAACCGCTATCCGGGCGCGATGTGCGACGTCGAGTCGTACTGCTACCTGCCGATGCTCGAAGAGCTTGATTACCTCCCGAAGCACAAGTACTCGTTTGCTCCCGAGATCATGGAGCACTCGAAGAACATTGCGAGGCACTACCGGCTGTACGACAACGCCCTGCTGTCGACCGGCGTCACGCACACCGAGTGGAACGACGAACTCGGTCGCTGGACGATCACGACCGACCGCGGCGATGAGATGACCGCCCGCGTGATCGTTATGGCGAATGGCCCACTCAACCGGCCGAAGCTGCCGGGCATCGAAGGCATCAACGACTTTGGCGGCCACACGTTCCACACCAGTCGCTGGGACTACGAGTACACCGGCGGCAGCAACGAGGGTGGCCTCAACGGGTTAGCCAACAAGCGCGTCGGAATCATCGGCACGGGCGCCACCGCGGTGCAATGCGTGCCGCACCTGGGGGCGGCAGCCAAAGAGCTGTACGTGTTCCAGCGGACCCCGTCTTCGGTCGACGTGCGCAACAACCGCACGACACCGGCCGACTTTCTCGAAGGTCAGGAAACTGGCTGGCAGTACCGCCGGATGGACAACTTCAACAAGCTGGTCACCGGAGCCGACCAAGGTGAAGACCTCGTCAACGACGGCTGGACTGATATTTTCCGCAAGCTCACCGGCATCGCCGCCAAGACCGCTGCGAAGGAACTCGGTCGACGGTTGACCAGTCATGAACGAGCCGAGCTCATGGAGATGGCCGACTACCGCAAGATGGAATCCGTGCGCAGGCGTGCCCAGGAGATCGTCGATGACCCTGCTGTTGCCGAGTCGCTGAAGCCCTTCTACCGACAGTTTTGTAAGCGGCCTTGCTTCCACGACGAGTACCTGCCGACGTTTAATCGGCCGAACGTTCACCTCGTCGACACCGATGGTAGGGGTGTCGAACGTTTCACCGAGACCGGCCTCGTCGCCAACGGCGAGCACATCGAGCTCGACTGCATTATCTTCGCCACCGGCTTTGAAGTCGGCACCAGCTACGTCCGTCGCGCTGGCTACGACACCGTCGGACGCGCTGGACGCCAGCTCAGCGAGAAGTGGAAAGATGGCCTTCGCACGGTGCACGGTCTGCAGACCGAGGGCTTCCCAAACGCTTTCTTCATGGGCTTTAACCAGGGTGCCGTCACGGTCAACATCCCGCAGACGCTCAACGAGCAGGCGGTGCAAATCGCCTACATGCTCGGCCAGGTGCGGGCCCGCGGAGGATCACAAATCGAGGCCACTCCCGAGGGCGAACAAGCTTGGGTCGACGAGATGATCGACAAGGCGCGGCTCGGCGCGAAGTTCCGATCCGAATGTACGCCGGGGTATTACAACAACGAAGGTGTCGCCGAGAACCCAAATGGATTCTTCAGTGCCAACTACGGCGCTGGGCCAGTGCGGTTCTTCGAGATCCTCAGTGACTGGCGCGAGCAGGGCGACCTGGAAGGCTGCATCATCAGCTGAAGCCAGTCGACGGCCAAGGAGAGGCCAGGCCTGGGTCAGCTGTGTTCGGCACGTACCGCGGTACCAAAAATGGCATCCGCCAACTGCGACCAATACAGCTCGGGGATGTCGTGGCCCATCTGCCCGTAGACGATGAGGTCGGCACCGGGAACAGCGGCGGCCGTGGCCTCGCCGCCCGACAGGGTGACGAGGGAATCTTCTCGACCGTGCACAACCAGAGTCGGCATCTGCAGGTTGCCCAGCCGCTCGGTGCGGTCGCCTGACGCGGCGATGGCGGCGATCTGGAATGCGGACCCCTGCGGGTGGAAGCAGCGGTCATACGTTTCGATCGCGCGGGCGCGCGCTTCGGTCTCATCGAACAACGATCCGGCAATGATTTTCGACATCGCTACGGTTGCAGCAATCGCACCATCACGATCGGCTGGCGGCGGGGTGAGAAGCGCGGTGATCGCGGACGCATCGGGCTGGCCGACATCGGCAGCGCCGGTCGTCGACATAATGCTGGTCATCGACAGGACCTTATCCGGGTGCTCGATTGCCATCATCTGGACGATCATCCCGCCCATCGATGCGCCGACGATATGCGCAGCAGAAATGCCAAGTGCATCGAGCAGCCCAATCGCATCGGCGGCCATCGTCGACAGGCTGTACGGAGCCTCGACAGGTTGGCCGGTCATCATCTGCGCATAGAGCGCCATCACGTCGGGTGGATCGCCAGCGGTCTTGGTCGAGAGGCCGACGTCGCGATTATCGAATCGGATGACGCGGAATCCGCGCTCCAGGAGCTCCGAGATAAACCCGGGGCTCCATAGGGTCATCTGGGCGCCGAGCCCCATGACAAGCAAGAGCGGGGGTGCATCCTGCGGGCCGAAGCTCTCGAAACAGATCTCGATGTCGTTTACTTCGATGGTGGGCATCGCAGGATCATCCCACCTGGGTGAGCTGCACGTACATCTGAGCTAGCTGACGTCAGGCGAGGTCATTCGGGAGGACGCGTCCGGCGACGCGGGCGGCGACCCGTGCCAGAGTGATATATGGCTCGCGTTGCTCGTCGTCGAGCGCCTCGAGGTGCGCTCGAACCGTTGCCCAATCGCCACGTGCGACGGGCCCCGTGAGTGCAGCTGTTGCCCCGTGCTCGGTGACGTCGTCGAGTGTCGTCTGCATCATTCGCCAGAATCCTGCTGGGTCAATGTCGAGCCGACCCGCCAGCGCTTCGACCTCGGCACAGAGTGCAACAAGGTGATTGGCGGCGACCGATGCAGTTGCGTGATACGCCGCGCGATCATCGTCGGCAACATTGAAGGCGAGGCCTCCGAGCAGGTCGACCAGAGCACGACCAGCTGGGTCGCCCGCCACGGCGAATCGGCAGCCATCGAGCAGGCGTGCGGCGCCGATTGTCGGGTTGGGAAGTGACATCAGCGGGTGGACCGAGCATCGTCGTCGGTGCGTGGCGAGCACATCGAGCCGGCGGGAACCAGAGCAGTGCGCAACGACCGCTGGCCCAGCATCGATCGACTGAGCGACCTCCGCAATGACATCGTCGGGCGTGCAGATCAGGACGAGATCGACGTCGGCCGCAGCGGTGGAGAGGTCGTGACGATCAGCAACTTCGACGTCGAGGCCGACCGATGTCAGCGCACCCGCGAACGATCCGCCTGCGCGCCCGGCCCCGACGATCCGGATCCTGGTCAGAAGCGTTGAGGTCGCGTCAAGAGCTGCCATGGTCGTCATTCTGCCTCAGTGGCACCGCGATGCAGTTCGCCGGAGAGTGGCGTATCTTTGAGTTATGGCTAAGCAGATGGTGTCCGTGTCGCGTGTGATCAAAGCATCCCCGGAGGCGATCTTCGATGTGCTTGCCGACCCGGCCCGCCACGCGGACATCGATGGCTCTGGCATGGTCCGGAAGGTGCGCGGCGATGGCACACGGCTGTCGCTCGGCGCCAAGTTCGGGATGGACATGAAGATGGGGCCCCTGCCGTACAAGATCTCGAGCACGGTCGTCGAGTTCGAAGAGAACGAACTGATCGCCTGGGCGCACCTCGGCAAGCACCGTTGGCGCTATGAGCTCGAAGCCACCGAAGTCGACGGCGTCCCTGCCACCAACGTGACCGAGACATTCGACTGGTCGATGGCGAGAATCCCCAAGGCGATCGAGCTGGCCGGATACCCGAAGAAACACCCGGTCAGCATGGAGGCCACGCTTGTTCGCCTCGCCGCCCTCGTTGAAGCCTGAGCCCACATCGAGTTGTGACCGCTACGTGATGCGCGACACTGCCCATTTCGGCAGAGGGTGGCCAGCAGGTGAAGGGGACGTCGGGGATGATGATCTTCGAGCGGCGATTGCTTTCGACTGTGGCGAGGTGTACCGGGAAGCTCCGATGCCTGCCGTTCGAGAGAGAAGAGCATCACGCCAGCGCTGCCGTGATACAGGTTGTGACGGCTCGACCCGCTGCCGTCCGGCACGCGGGCCCAGGTCGACCCGGCCGTTCCATCGACATGACACGACGCGATAAACGCCTCGGTTTTCATCGCGTACTGCAGGGGCTCAGTTATGTCCCGGACCTAGCGATCTTGCTGATCCCGCTCCCTTCCCGAAACTGAGACCGCAACGCGTCACTGGCGCGTTGTGAGGGCCCCTATTTTGGGTGAAGTGGAGGCGATGGGCGCGAGTTAGTCGTCCCAGCCGACGAAGCTGACGACGTCGGTATTCTCGGCGCGCCGCGACACCACGTCGTTGGCGACGAAGTCAGGATTCGGCCAGCCCATGGCAACGCAGGTCATGATTACTTCGTCTTCGGGGATGTTCGCGTGTTCGCGAACGACCGTCGACTGCATGATCCCCTGGCCATTGATCACACAGCCGAGGCCTTTCGACGTGGCTGCGAGCACCAACCCGTAGGTCGCAGCGCCGCAGTCGAAGTGAGCAACTGTGTCATCGGCGAGCTCACGATCGATCGTGACGACGACCGAAACCGGCGCGTCGAACTGACGGAAACCGCGCATGACCCAGTCTTGGCGCATTTCCTTGTCGTGTCGTTCGATTCCCATTGCCTCGAACAACTGCACGGCGATCTCGACCTGGCGATCGCGGTGGATGCCCTGGTAGCCGTGATCAGCCATCTTGATCTCACGATCAACCGCCGCGCCGGCCAGCATCCGCTCGGTATTGCCCTCACGGATCAGTTCGAGTGGGGCGCCGGTGATGGCGTGAAAGTTCCACGGCTGTGTGTTCATCGACGAGGGTGCGCGCTTCGCTGTGCCGATGATCTCGGCCATCAACTCTTTCGGCACCGGGTCGGGTTTGTAGCCGCGGATACTGCGCCGAGACGCAACCAGTTCTTCGTACGAGAGCAAGTCAGCCATATGGCACCATTCTCCCGGATCGGAGGCCCGCGCAACGAACTGCGCCCGGTCAGGGCAGCTCGATGATCGCCTCGTGTTCGTAGCGCGCCACCGGTGAGCCGTCGGCACTGATTGCCACATCGAGAATGGCTCGCTTGCCAGCACGCGAGTCGAATCGTTCGATAACGACGGCGGTGGCATCGATCTGGGCACCGATGGATGCGACGCCGAGATGCTGCAGATTGCTCCGGACGTGGATCCAGGAACCCGTCACTACCTGAGTGTGGAAAAAGTCGTTCGCCACCCGCATCCAGGTCACGGGATGCACGATCCGTTCGTCGGCGTAGATGGGCAGATCGTCGCCGGCGCGCCACGCGTAGTCGTTCCATTTCTGGTCGGCGATAAACGAGATGGGGTCGAGTTGTTCGCCTTCGCCGGTGCACTTCGGCGGGCGGGCGCCCACCAGCGAGACGGCGCACGCGGAACGAATTGCCCCGTCGACGCGTGCTTCGACGGCGCCGTGGACAGGAACGAAGTCAACGACGTCGGCTTCGAGCACCGGTGTACGGAATCGCACGTGGCCGCCACCATTCGCAAGCCACTCGCGTCCCCACGCTGCAGTAGGAACGTGTGTCATGTAGGCGTAGACGGTCACACCGGCAACGAGTGCCGATGGAAAGCCGGCAGCGCGTGCGCCGACATCGGTGTGAATGGCGTTGTCGGCGTGTTCGGCCAGGTTGACGGCAACGGTCGACCAGGCGTCGAGTTTGATTGTCATTAGGTCAGTCTGGCTGAGACGGTTTGGTCAAAAGACAGCGAGCGGCGGTGCGCTTGCCGAGACAACTGCACGAGGTTGGGCAGTGTCACCGATTCATCACCGGAGAACCATGGTGGGCAATCAGCCGCCACAGGCCAGTCGATGAGCGGGTGAATATGTTGGTGGCGGCGATTGTGTCGGCGCCGTCTGTGTCGACCAGATTTTCGTCGAGGTGGACCCACGCCGCGTCGCCGATCACCACGTGTGATTCGTTGGTGAGAATGAACTGGTTTCGGCCAGATCCTCGGAAGATGCCTTCCCAGCTCTGGATGACGTGGTCCCACCCTCGCAGGATCGGCCAGCCCGGATGGATACAGGCCACTCGTGGTGAGTGCTCCCATACCTTCGTCATGGCATCGAGGTCGCGAGCCTCGTGAGCGTCGTAGAACGCCTGGTTTGCTGCGAGCACCGCTGTGCTGTCGTCCATGTTGGCAGTCTGGCAGCGGTGGGCTGGGAGCGCCGGGCTGGGAGCGCCGGGGCAAGTATCTACGGGGTGAGTATCGAGGGAGTGGCGAGGGCCGGGCCGGGCGCTGACGAACGCCGGAGCGCCAAATTACGGCGATCGGCGTAGAGCAGCATCAATGCAGCGCTGACGATGATGCCTGCTGCGACGATGCCCAGTGAGGTGCTTGAACCGCTGGCCAGGAGAGCGCCGCCGATGAGGGGACCGAAGACCCGCCCGAGTGCCATGATCGCCTGCGCGTCACCGGCGCGCTCGTGCGGGTACGCCGATCGAGCAGCAAGCAGTCCGAACGCTGCCGGCAAGCCCATGAAGAAGATGAATCCCCAGCCGACGAGGCCGATGGCGAACACAAAGCCGTTCCGCACGCTGGCGATCAGCACTGAACAGACTGCGGTACCGAAGAACCAGAACCCGGCAGATCCGCGACGGCCCTGCCACTTGGCAGAGGGAATGCCGGCCATTGCGTTGCCGCTGAACAACAGTGCGACCGTTCCAGCCGACAAACCGTTCAAACCGGTTCCGATTGCCGCGGCGTACACGAAGACCGTCGAGCCGCCCATCGTGATGAGCCCGAGTGCGAGCAGGATCAGGCGGGCTGCTCGAGTCGGGCCATGTCGTTCGCCGCGGTCAACAGGGGCGACCGACCGTTCGATTCGATGGGCGAAGAGCAATGGCAAGCCGGTGACCGCGGCGAGCACGACGAAGAGCCAGTCGACGCCCACCGTTTGGATCAGCAGCGACGCTGCCGGTGCCGAAACGACGCCAACGAGCGGGCCGATGACGGCAACGTCGCCGGTGCGATCGTTGTCGCCGAAAGCGGCCTGCCAACCAAACCATGCAGCGAGCCCGAGCGACAGGCCGCTGAGGCTGCGAGCGGCCGTCAGGAGCGCGAGGTTCGGAGCGACAGCGGACGACAGATTTGCGAGTACGCCCAAAACGGTGCCGTTGATGAACACGTGTCGCTCGGGACGGAGCAGCCTGCCGGCGAGAAACGACGCAACCACGAAGCCGCCGAGCTGCCCGGTCGATATCCAGCCGACGAGGCTCAGTGAGATATCGCGATCGGCAGCGATCGCCGGCAGCAGGAAGGGCGTGGTACTGAACACCACGGTGCTCGATGCAATCGCCACCAGCAGTGCTGGCGCAACGGACGGCTTAAACGCCAAGAGCAGCCTGACTGGTATCAACATCAGCTCGCCGTTCGATTGGCGAGGTCAGGCGTTGCGGTCACGCCAGACGTGATTTGACCATGCTGGCCACAATGCGACCATCGGCTCGACCGGCCACCTCGGCATTGACAGCCTTCATGGCATTGCCCATGTCTGAGTTCTCGGAAAAGCCATTGTCGGCCATGACGCGATCGACGATCGCAGCGACGTCGCTTTCGCTCAGCGCTGCCGGCAGATACTTTTCGATGATGACTTTCTCGGCGCGTTCTGTTGCACCACGCTCGATGGCTCCGCCCGCTTCGAATGCCTCGGCGGCATCGACGCGCCGTTTTGCCTGTGCCTTCAACACCGCGAGTATTCCGGCGTCGTCGAGTTTGATTGCCTGGTTACCGGCGACCTGGGCTTCCTGGATGGCAGCGATAATTGACCGCAACGTGAGTTGCGTTACAGCGTCGCGGGCACGCGTCGCGTCGTTGAGGTCGGAACGGATCTGTTCGATCAACATGATCACCATTGTGGCCGACGCAGGCGAGAATGCTGCGATCAGTTGCCAAACGGATGCGGACGGTCAGTCGACGTCTCGGTAGCTCCCGCTCGCCTCGGCGTCGCGGGCCTCGGCAGCAATGACTTCGGCTTCGAGGTACACCGGCGGCACGTAGCCGTGCTCGTCGCGTAGGGCTTGGCGGCCTGCCTCGATTGCTGCCTGCACTCGGGCCCGGAGTGCTGGCAGATCATCGTCGGTCATTCCCTCGGTCGAGATGGGCTCGAGCACACGGACCTCAGCGATGGCCCGACCCAGCCGCCAGTCGTCCTTGCGGAGGCAATCGCGAGTGCCGTGAACTGCGATCGGCAAGATTGAATGCTGCCCCTCGATCGCGAGTTTGAACGCACCTGCTCGGAACTTGCGCATCTCGCCGGTCTTCGACCTGGTGCCTTCGGGGAAGATCATCACCGAGACGTTCGCCGCAAGCCGCTCACGCGCCTGATCGAGTGCGGTACGGCCCGACGTGGTGTCGCCGCGTTCGAGCGGGATGTCGCGTGCCAATCGCATCATCCAACCGAGGACTGGGATCTTCATGATCTCGGCCTTCGAGAGCCACTTGAACTCGGTCGGCAGGTGCGAGATGAGCAAGATGTCGACGAAGCTCTCGTGGTTCGCAACGGCGACGTACGGGCGCCGCATGTCGTCGGGCAGCGTGCCTGAGGTCGAGAACCTCCAGAGTGGGTTCAGTGCGGAATGGATCCTTGTCAGCTTGCGGAAGAGATAGCCGGCTGTGTAGGCGCCCTTGTCGAACGGCATCGTGACAAGTCGGACAATTGCAACGAGGGGCGTGAAGACAACGACGAGGAGTCCAAGAACGGTCCAACTCCAAATACTTAAGACCGTCCGGGCCAGCTTCGTGTTCATGAGTCGGATCTTAGGCAAACGGCTAGGTCACACCCATCTCCCGAACACAGTCTGACTGCGGTGTGACAGTGGCACGTCATGAGATCGTTCACACGGGCGAAATGGGTGGTTTCATAGCGTGATTGTTCACAACGGGTAGAAGCAGTCAGCGGTTGTCACCAATTGCAGGTCATTGCCCCTCGAAATAACGAGGAGACCGTCATGACCCCGCAAGCTTCTGGATCAGTCGAAGCCGAACTCGCCAAAGAACGAACCTTCGGTGGTGACGGCGTCGATGTCGCATGCGACATGCGGATCATCGACCTGTCAGACCCTGACGCTACGCAGGCCGATACCGATGACGCACCGTGGAACGCAGCTGCCGAATCCGGGTTCTTTCAGGTCATCGGCCACGGGATCAAACAGGAAGGCATTGACGCAGGGTTCGACGCATCCACCCGCTTTTTCGCCCTTCCGACCGAGATCAAGGAACGCCGACAGATGCCACTGCGCAGCAACGCTGGTTGGGAGTTCAAGTCGCAGAAGCGTCCCTCGACTGGGACCTTTGACCTCAAAGAGACGTACCAGGTCACGATTTCGCGCATGGTCGAACACGACCTTTGGCCGACCGACCAGGAGATCGGCGGCTTCCGTTCAGCGCTTGAGCAGTTCGAATCAGCCAACCGCGACCTCGCCATGCACATCCTCGAATCGTTCGCCCGCAAGCTCGGGTTCACCGATGACTTCTTCACCCAGCGGCACGACCCCACATCGCTCGAATACCAATCGACGCTGCGCATCCTGCACTACCTGCCAATGGCTACCGCCGACCTGCAGCCAGGTGACTGGCGTGCTGGGGCCCACACCGACTATGACTGCCTCACCCTGCTCCATTAACGTGTAGGCCTGCTCCATCACGTGTAGGGGAGTACGGACTTCAGCTCTGCCCCGGCGCAGAAGCCGCTGACCGAGACCCGAATGCCCCGCTCGGCTGGACCGACGTCAAACCGGCAGCCGGCACGGTCACCTGCAATATCGGCGACTTGTTGATGCGCTGGAGCGACGATCAACTTCCGTCGACCTTGCACCGCGTCCGCATGCCCCGGGCGAACGAAATTGACGGCGAGTCTCTTGATGCTCGCTACTCGATTGCCTACTTTGCGCAGGCCAATCGCGACGCCGTGATCGAGAGTCCGACCGGACGGCACGAACCGATCACCGCAGCGGAATGCCTACAACAACGAATCGCTGCCAACTTCGCCGGTTGAAATGACTGGTTATACCGAGGTCTGATCTCGGGCTGCCGCTCGACTCGCTGACGCTCGAATGGCGGCGCGGTCGCCCGAGTCCATGAAGCCGGTGCGCTCGACGAAAAGATTGCTGGCCCGCGTTGTCTGGGTGATTGCGTCGACGGCAATGATGACCGCAGCAGCGGTGTACGACGAATGTTCATCGAACGGGAACAGGACGCGGCTCGGCCCGCCGGTGGGTTCGCTCAAGTCGTGCACTATGCCGGTCCAGTAGGCGCCCGGTGAAGCCGCGTTGTCGCTGTTGGTCAACGGCGCACCTGATGTCGATGTGTTGCGGTGTGGACGGACCCATTCCAGCAGGTCGGTCGCGGTCGACATGTCGCCCATCACGGCACACGCCAGCGCGCACTCAGCCGTTTCGGATGCGGTGATCCACGGTTCGTCGTCGACACAACGAACGCCGAGGCCATCGATCACGAAACGATCCCAGCCGCTCTCCATTCGGATTTTGGCAGCAGTGCCCGTGAGTGCACTGGTGAGCACCGGGTAGTACCAGTCCATTGCCCAGCGCGTCTTTGGTTCAAAAGCATCAGGCTTCGAGCGAATCACTTCGCACATCGTGGCGGCAGCGCTGCTCCACTCGGGCCGGGGCGAACCGATGGCCTCACCGAGGTGAGCGCCACAGCGCAGAGCGTGCTGGATGCTGGCTGTACCGGTCAACAGCGCGTAGTCCCACGGCTGGCCGTCGGGCTCGACTGCCCACAGCGGTATGCCGTCGTCGCGACGCAGGCTGAGGACGAAGTCGAGCGCCCGCTCGACGGTCGGCCACATGTTTTCGGCGAAGCCGCGGTCCCATGTGCTGCGCCAGTGATGCCACACTCCGGTGGCGATGTAGGCGCACACGTTGGTGTCGATCTTGGCGTCTTCGACCGATCCATCTGGGCGGTAGTAGTTGTGCCAACTGCCGTTGGGGCGCTGGATGTCGGCAAGCCATTCGTAGGCGCGTTCGGCTTCTTTGTGGAGCCCGGCGATATCGAGTGCCATGGCCGATTCGATGTGATTCCACGGGTCGCTGTGGCCGCCGGGGAACCACTGAATCATGCCGTTCGGTAGCTGCAGCGATGCGAGTTGTTGGGCAGTTTCACGAACCTCGTCGGCAGTGACGACGCCCTCGAGCGAAGGAATTGCGCTCACGCAACGCTCGCTGGTTTATGCCCGTACAGGACGATGCTCTTGCCGAGCACCGGTGACAGCACCTTCTCCGCGATCTTTGTCGAGTTGGGCTGCGTCATGATGTCCCACTCGAGGAACTTGCGGTACTTCGCGACCAGTGGGTGATCGTTGTTGGTCGGGCCGACCGCACACTTCAGCCACCAGTATGGCGAGTGCAGTGCGTGGGCGCGATGCGTGCCCCGCGGATCGAGGCCAGCGCTGACCAGCTTCGCCTTCAATTCGGTGGCGGAGTAGATCCGCACGTGACCGCCGACGCTGATTGGAGCGTGGTAGTCCTCACTCAGCATCCAGTTGATTTTCTCCGGCAGCCAGGCTGGCACGGTCGCAGCAAACATGCCGCCAGGCTTGAGGACGCGCACCATCTCGGATATCGCTGCCACATCGTCTTGAATGTGCTCGAGTACCTCGGAGGTGATGACTACATCGAAAGCGCCGTCGTTGAATGGCAGCTTTGTGGCATCGCCGCGCAATACGCCCTTAAAACGGTCGATGTCGATCTCGCCGGCCTCGACCATGGCGCCGAGGGTGGCACGCGTCTGCACGACTTCGTCTTGGGCGTAGTCGAGCGCCACGACATTGGCGCCGCGTCGTGCACACTCGAAGACGTGGCGGCCGAAACCGGCGCCTACGTCGAGGACTCTGTCTCCGGGCGTGAGGCCGAGCTTGTCGAACTTGATCGTCAACATGTGAAAGTGGTCTTCCTGTGATCCGGTTCGATCAGATGCGGCCGTTGCGCTTGAGCTTCGCGATGTTGTCCGGCATTGCAAGGACCTCGCGGTATTGCTCGACGGTCTGCTCGGCGCAGAGACGCCAGGTCCACCGGTCGAGTACACGTTGGCGGCCAGCTGCGCCGATTCGGGCTCGCGCCTCGGGGTTATCGAGGCCACGTTTGAGCGCGTCAACGAGGCTGTCGACGTCGCCGGCCTTGCAACCGAAGACCGTTTCGCCGTCGGTGCCCGTGACTTCGGGGAGTGCGCCGCCGTCGGTGGCGACAAGTGGCGTGCCAGAGCACATGGCCTCGATCGCGGGGAGCGAGAAACCTTCGTACAGCGACGGGACGACGGCGAGTTCGGCCTCGGAGTACAGCTCGACGATCCGCTCGTCGGTCACGCCCGACACGAACTCGATGTACGGCTTTAGGCCGAGCGATTCGATGAGGTCCATCGAATGGCCGGGCCGGGGCTTGCCGATGATGGTCAGGGTGATCTCGCGCTCGGTGCGCAGCTTGGCCATGGCCTCGAGGAGGTAGGGCAAGCCCTTGAGCGCCACGTCGGCTGATGCCGTCGTGATCAGGTGGTTCGGGCGACGCACGACGTTCTCGAGTGGCTTGAACAGCTCGGGGTCGACGCCCACCGGCACCAGCCGCATACGGTCTTTGCTCACACCCATATCGGTGTGGATGTCCTCGATCGAGTTCTGGCTGACCACGACGATGCGCGGCAGCTTCGACGCGACTTTGCCCTGCATCTTCACGAACGAATACCAACGGCCGACCGACCACCGCTTGTAGCGGCTCTTCGCATGCTCCATCTCGAGCTTGCGGTCCTTAGTGATTGGATGATGGAGCGTGACGATCGTCGGGATCTTTTTTTCGATCTTTAGGATCCCGTACCCGAGGCACTGGTTGTCGTGGACGAGGTCGAACTCTGCGGCACGGGGGAGCAGGTTGCGCTTGGCCCGCGAGCTGAAGGCCATCGGCTCGGGGAAGACGCCGGTGAGGTACTGCGCCATCTCGAGCAGATCGTCACGGTTCTTAATCTCCCAGAATCCGGGAACACGGCCCGGATAGTGATCGTTGAATGTGTCGAGGCTGGGGAGCTTCGTGAGCGGCACACGTTCGTCGAGCACCGGATAGGGCTGGCCGCCGAGCACTTCAACCGTGTGCCCGAGGTCGGCGAGCGCCTTCGTGAGGTGACGCGTGTAGACGCCCTGCCCACCGACGTGCGGCTTACCTCGGTATGTGAGGTATGCGAGCTTCAGGGGCTCACTGGGATCCAGGAGCCGGTGGTTTCCCGCCGATGACATTCTGTGAACGATATCGGCGCCTTGTTACCGTCTGGTAACGGAGCGACCCGGAGTGACAACCGTCGTCATGTGACGAATGCCCGCCCGCCGCTGGTCGCAGGCTTTACCAGCTGATTGTCATGCTCCGTCGTAGCGGATGGCTGCCAGTGACGAGCCGAGGCCGCACGTTGAAGGCGTCAGGCGGACCCGATTGGGCCTCGACGCATGTGGCGTGTGCAGGCTGATCGAACACGACCCAGTGATCGCAGTCGGAGCGCAGCGTGATGTCAGGGTGCGTCGGCCTGTCGTAGTGCAGCGTCACCGGGGCGGTGTTGACGAAGCAGTCGTCCCACGGGCCACCTGACGGTGCGACGAGCTGCCCTGTAGGCAGGCCGATCGAATCGCGTTCGTACATCGCATCAGGGTGGAACGTCAGGCGATCGGGCTTGTTCCACCAGGGGTGCCAGCCGACCTCGGCCGGTATCGGGGGAGCGTCAGAGTCGACGATGACCGATAGTTCGCACCGAATTTCGCCGTCGACGACCTCTATGCGCTGTTGTGCGATACCACCGAGCGCCCAGCCGGTATCGGGCTGGTCGAGCGGTGCACTTAGCTCGACCGAGGTTGTGGTCTGCTTGTCGACGGTCCATGCCCGCGACATGACCGTGCCGTGCATCGCATGCTGGCAACCCGGCGTGCGGTCACCGCTGTCGTCTTGGTTCAGCAGCAGTTGGTGATCGACATCGAAAAACGAGAAGCGGCCGTCTCTGACTCGCCCAGCCCATGGCGCCATTGGATACGAGCCCCACGTGAACGACGTTGAGCCGCGACGTTCGACCGCCGGCGAGGGGATCAACAGTTGGACGCCATCGAGGTCGATTTGCACGATCCGCCCACCATTCGTGGCATCAATCGTGACGGTGGCGTTGCCGTTCTCGCCAGACAGCGTGAGCTCGATATCGTCGTTCATCCGCATGAATCTATGGCAGCAATGCCAGGCTGTGGCGATGCGAGGACTGGTACAACGTGTTCGGCGGGCCGAGGTGCGGAGCCGCACGTCAGCTGATGAGCTGTTCGAGGTGGCAGGGGCCATTGGGCCCGGTTTGTGCGTCCTTGTCGGGGTCACGCACGACGACACGCTCGATCATGCGGACCGCCTCGCCGCGAAACTCTGGGGTCTACGCATCCTCAACGACGCTGATGGCGTGATGAACCAATCGCTGTCCGACGCCGCAGCCGACGGCCAACCGGCCGAGGTGCTCGTTGTCAGCCAGTTCACGCTGTACGGCGATGCCCGCAAGGGCCGGCGCCCGAGTTGGATCGGCGCAGCACGACCAGAACATGCCGAACCATTAGTTGATCGCGTGGTTGCTCAGCTCCGCGAAACTGGCGCCACCGTCGAAACAGGGGTCTTCCGAACTGAAATGGAAGTCGACCTGACTAACGATGGCCCCGTCACTCTGATGCTCGAAATTTGAGCAGAAGGCCGATGTGAGCAGAAGGTCTAGAAGTCGACGGCGAAGAGGTCGGCTGAACCGGCCATCACGGTGATGGCGAGGCCAGAGGTAGCCGGCAGGATTTGCTCACCAAAGAATCGGGCGTTGACGATCTTGCCCTCGTAGAAGGCACGGTCGGCGCCGCCGAGTTCGTTGGCATCGAGGTGTGCCTTGGCGGCAAGCAGCGCCTTGCCGCACAGTGCACCGGCCAGCGCAGTGCCGAGGAGCCGGGTGTACGGCGTTGCTCCGCCGAGCTTGTCGATGGTTGAGTCGGCGCTATTCAGCCAGTCGCTGGCACGCCGGGCGTCACCGAGGCTGGCGGTGAGTTGTTCGGCAAACGTGGCAGTCGATGAGTCAGCCGAAAGGCGCGCAATCGTGTCGTCGAAGCTGTCGAGAAATGTGTTGACGGTCGAACCGGCGTCGCCGCCGAGCTTGCGCATCACGAGGTCTTGCCCCTGGATGCCGTTCGTCCCTTCGTAGATCGCAGCAATGCGGATGTCACGCATGTACTGCGCCGCTCCGGTCTCTTCGACGTAGCCCATACCGCCGAAGATCTGCAGGGCGATCGAGGTCAACTCGTTGCCAACGTCGGCACCGATCGACTTCGACATGGGAATCAACAGCGCAGCGAGGCGCGTCGACCATTCAGCAACCTCGGTATCGGCAGACCGCGAGCGATCGAGCATGGCGCCGTTGAAGTACATCAGGTACCGCATGGCATCGATCCAGGCGCGCTGGGTCATCAACATGCGACGGACGTCGGGATGGTCGACGATCGGGCTCTGTACGCCGCGCTCGGCGCCGGGAGCGGTGCCCTGCATCCGTTCGTGGGCGTAGGCGAGGCTGTGCTGGTAGGCCATCTCGGCCATCGAAAGGCCCTGGAGGCCCACCGAGAGTCGGGCGTTGTTCATCATCGTGAACATGTTGGCCATGCCGGTGAACTCGTCGCCGACGAGCCAGCCGATGGCGCCATTGTCATCGACGTTGTGCTTCTCCCCGAAGCTCAGCACGCAGGTGGGCGAGCCGTGGATACCGAGCTTGTGCTCAATCGAAACCACCTCGACGTCGTTGCGTTCGCCGAGGGTGCCGTCGTCGTTGGGCAGGTACTTCGGCACGAGGAACATCGAAATACCTCGGGTGCCTGGCTTGGCATCGGGAGTGCGCGCCAGCACGAGGTGGATGATGTTGTTGGTGAGATCTTGCTCGCCGTGCGTGATCCAGATTTTGGTGCCGGTGATGGCGTACGACCCGTCACCGCGATTGGTCGGCACGGCCTTGGTGGCAACGGCGCCGACGTCGGATCCGGCCTGCGGCTCAGACAGGTTCATTGTGCCCGACCATTCGCCGGTCAGCATCTTGGGCAGGTACGTCGACTTCAGCTCAGGCGACCCGTGATGTTGGAGTGCGTCGATCGAACCCTGGGTCAGCAGGTTGCAGAGCGCAAATGCCATGTTGCCCGAGGTGAACATCTCTTGCACTGCGAGTGCAACGAGCCAGGGGAAGCCGCCGCCGCCGTAGTCGGGCTCGAACGGGATGGCGTTGAAGCCGGAATCGACGAGCTTCGAGTAGGCGCTTCGGAAGGAGTCTGGCGTGGTCACATGCGCCCAGCCGTCGGACTCGTCGTTGCCAGCATGCCACTGCGCGCCGATTTGGTCGCCGTCGACGTTGGTTGGTGCAACGACCTCGGCGGCGAACCGGCCGACCTCGTCGAGCACGGCGAAAACCATGTCGGCCTCGACGTGGTTGAAGTCGTCTTGTTGCAGCAACCCAGCTAGGTCACAGACGTCTTCGAGCACGAAGCGAATGTCGGTCAGCGGCGGGACGTATTCCGTCATGTCTCCTATTGGATCAGGGCGCGGTCCTGGTCGCAACGCCTGCGGACCATCGCTCCTCTCGCAGGGCTCAGCGGCGGCGCCGGTCGGAGTCAGCTCGGGAAGCCTGGAACGCCGTCGTCGAGTTGGACGCCAGCGCTGTTCAAGAAGCCCGATACGAGTCGGTAGAAACCTGCGACAACGAGCAGTTCCACCAACTCTGGCTCGGACCATCTGGTCGACAGCAACTCCCATGTTGCGTCGGAAACGCAGTCGTGCTCGGCCAACTCGTCGGCCATTGTCAGGAGCGCTCGATCGTCATTCGACCAAGCGTGCTCGCCGGGGTCCTGTGTGATGGCGGTTATCTCGGCGTTGGTCAGGCCGACTTGCTTGCCGATGACGGTGTGCTGACCGAACTCGTACATGGCCTGGGCCTTCCAGCCGATCCGGAGGATGACGATCTCGCGCTCACGGGGTGGCAGTAGGCCTTTATTTAGCAAGAACCCGCCGAGGAGGTTGAACCGCTTGAGTAGTTTCGGGTGCCGGCCGAGGGCGCCGAAGATGTTCAGTGGGCTGCCGTCGTGGGTCAGCGCGCCTTCGAGGATGGCTGTGAGCTCGGGGTCGACGTCGGGTGCACTGAGGTCGACGGGTGTGATGCGTGGCGTGGTCGGGCGATCGATCATTTCTCCATCATGGAGAACCTGGCCGACCGGGAGCGGATCGCAGCGATCCGCGGCTCAACAACACCGATGCGGCGAAGACGAGCCCGAACAGCCAGATGAACGGGCCGTCGCCGAGGCTGACGTACCAGGTGTTGCCCGTGCGGAGATCGACGGTGGCGTAGATAACGCGCTGCTCGCTGACGGCCGTGCGCTGCAGTACATCGCCGTTGGCGTTGATGATCGCGGTGAAACCAGTCGGCGCGGCCTGGACGACCCAGCGGCCGGTTTCGATCGCGCGGAGGCGGCTGGAGGCGACCTGTTGAGTCTGCACGATGGTGCCGGTGTAGCTCGCGCCGTTGGTGGGGTTGAGGATGACGGTGGCCCCGTCGGTCACCCCTTCGCGTGCCCGCCCGCCGAAGAACACCTCCCACGAAATGACGGTGGCCATGCGCACGCTGCCATGTTCGGCCGTGACGGGCAGGTCGAGGTAGGCGCGTTCGGTTCCAGCGACGGCTTCGCCGACGACATCGACCGCACTCGTGACCTTCTCGAGCGCGCCGCGGAGCGGAACGTATTCGCCGAATGGTACGCGGCGAACCTTGTCGTAACGGGTGCCGAGCGCTCCGTCAGCCAAGACCATGATGTGGGCATTCGTGTATCGGCGTTGACCCTCCGCGGCGGGGGCATCTTCGGTGATGCCGACAGCGATCGGGGAGCCAAGCCGGGCGGCTTCAGCGGCGATCTGGCCACGGATGTCTGAATTCGAAAAGTCCTCGAAGATCGCGGTTGCCCGCCGATCGTTGATGTCGACCGTGTTCTCCGGCCAGAGGACGAGGTCGAGGTCGGTGCCGGTGGGGATCGTGGCAGTCGCATCGAGGTGTCGCTGGGTGACCAGCGACGACGGGACTTCGAGCGCTGTCGTGCCCTGCTCACCGCCGCCTTGGACTGCGGCAACATTGAGCGTGTCGCCGGTTGGTCGGCCTGATGGCGCAACCAACGACAGCGCGATCACGATGACCACACCGGCACGACCGAGCACGTTCAGCAGCACGGACCGGTCTCGTTCGGCAAAGGCGGCGGGCAGGTTCCAGACTGCTGCCCGCCGGTCGGCGAGGGCGAAACCGATCTGGAACACCACCCAGGTGATGAGGATCACTCCGCCGACACGTGCAATTCCAGACAGCGGCCCGGCGACCTGGGAGATACCGAGCGTTGCCAATGGAACGCCGCCGAACGGAAAGGAGAAACGGAGTGCCTCGACCAGGGTGTGGGCGGCTGGTCGGGCAATGACCCGCCAGCGTCCCGTCGGTGCAGCCAGTGCTGCGATGGCGTGAAACGAGCTGAAGATGAGGCTTGCTGCGATATAGCCCGGAAGCGTGAGCTGGACCATCCACCCCATACCGAGGTACATCCAGCCGGCGCCAAAAAGCGCGCCGAACCGGAGCCGCTCGCGGCGGGTTGGTGTTGCTCCGAGGCTGACGTCGAAGAGCATGACGCCGATGATCGCCAGCGGCCAGAAACCCCATGGCGGCAGCGAAAACGCGGTCAGCGCGCCGGCGCCGAGCGCCAGTGCCGGTCGGGCGAGCCGAACGTGCAGGCGGCGCGACGCACTGTTGTCCGATAGGGCAACACCAGAAACGTCAGAGCTCGACACGGTGACAACTCAACACCGTGGGGACGGGAGAACCAAATCGCTGGAGATCGCGCGACAGCGCAGTTACTCGGCGAGTTCGAGGTTGACGACGATCCGGTGGCTGACCGAGCCGGGTGGATGGCATGCGAACAGCGTGGCGGTTGCGTTCTCGGTCTGGTCGACGATCCAGATGGCGTCGGGCGTGACGATCTGTGTGCCGGTGACGGCGTAGTCGAAGATGCCAGCTGCTGTGGTGAACTGCACGATGTCGCCGGCGACGAGTTGGTCGATGTTGCGGAATGCCGCGCCGTGACTCGTTCGATGACCAGCGACGACGACGTTGCCATTGTCGCCGGGCATCGCCGTTCCGGGCCAGTGGCCGGGCCCATTGTCGAGTGTGGTGAGGCGGATGCCCTCGAGGAGTGGTGCGTCGAGGCCGAGTTTCGGGATGGAAATCCCACCGAGCTGGATCTGATCTTCGTAGCCGCGAGGATCCGGTGGCGGAGCGATCGGCGCGGCCAGCGGCGAAGGGACAGCGAGGGTGGTTTTCGGCGTCAGCGTCGTGGTTGGTGCGAGTGTGGTTGTCGGCGCAGCAGTTGTGGTTGGTGGCAGGGTGGCCGGCGGTGTGCTCGATGCTGTTGGGGCTACGAAAACCCGCGAGTTGGTTGTCGTCGTGCTGTCGCCCGGATCGGCTTGCGTGGCGAAGGTGTCGGGATCGCCGCCGCTGAGGACGATTGCGGCGCCAGCGCCAAGTGCGATGGTGGCGGCAAGCGCTGCAAATGCTGCGGCGCGCTTCGACCGCTCGGCACGCGGCGCTGCCACGGGGTCGACCTGTGGCTCAGAAGCGGACATGAGTCAGAATCATGTCAGAGAGCGAACGAAATTTGCGCTTTGTTTTGCAATTGTTTGCCCATCCCGAATGCAGGCTGGGACGCCGATGCCTCGGTAGCTGGCGCCGGCAAGGAAGATCCCCGCAGGAAGCGTGGCCTCGACGTCGTCGACCCAACGTCGGTGGTGGGGCCGGTACTGGGCAAAGGCGCCGGGCCAGCGGGAAACCCTGACCTCGCGAGGTGTGAACCGCACGCCGAGATGCAACTGAAGATCGTCGAGGACTCGGGCGATGATGTCTTCATCGCTCAGATGCAGCACCGGTTTGCCATCTCGGCCGAGCGAAACGCGCAGGATCTGGCCACCCGCGGGTGGGGCCCAGTGCGCCCACTTTTGGCTACCGAACGAGACAGCTGTGATCGACCGTTGCATCGGCTTCGGGATCAAGTAGCCGCTTCGACCGGCGAGCCGATCGGGCCACTCGTCGGCAGCGATGTGCAGCGTGACGAGGACCACGTCGGCAGTTTCTGCGTTGGCCAGGCCTGTTGCCGTAGCGGGGGCCGCAGCGCTGAGTGTTGCTGCTGCTGCACCAGCAGGAGTAGCCATGATTATGGCATCGAACCGTTGGCCGTCGAGTTCCCAGCCGTTGCCGGAGCCTGCCTCGCGGATCGTGCCGACCGGGCTGCCGAGGCGGAGTTCGAGTCCGGTGGCGACTGCGTGGTCGGCTGTTGCCGTTGCCAAGGCCCCGACTCCGGATGCCGGGCTCGCGAAGATGGGGCTGGCCGAAGCGGAAGCGGTTCCGGCCGCCCGAGTGCGCCGCGCCGTGAGCAAAGCCGACCGATGGCCGGAGGCGAGGGCATGGAGCTGCGGAACCTCGGCGAGGCTGAACTGGTCGGTGTCGGTGGCGTAGATGCTGCCGACCAGAGCGTCGACCAGACGCTCGTGCACCTCTGTCCCGAACCGCCCGCGAACGTATTGGCCGACGGAGTCATGGGCGAGTGACTGGCGCGGCAGCATCGGCTCGAGAGCGGCGCGAAGTTTTCCTCTCCAGCTGATCAGCCCGGTCCGCGCGAGCGGGCCCAGCTTTCCGGGCACGCCGAGGAGTAGCCCGTCGGGGATGGGATGCAGCTGGTCGTGCCAGACCGCAGCGCCCACGGCTTCGGGGTGGACGAGTGAGCTGCTGAGGCCGACAGTCGCTGCGAGATTTGTTGCGTCGGGAACACGAGCCAAGAATGCGTCGGCGCTCTCGTCGACATGCGCCAGACCGGCGAACGGGGACGCAATGAGCTTGCCGCCGACGCGGTCAGAGCGCTCGAACAGTGTTACCGCGATGTCGCCGTCACGAGTCAACTGTTCGGCGGCGGCAAGCCCGGTAATGCCGGCACCGACGATTGCGACCGATCGCGAACTCATGTTGGTCAGCGTATTGCTGAAGCTGTCTGGAAGGTGCTGCGAGCGTGTCCTGGTTCTTGCGCTCGCCGTTGTTGGCCGAATGCGTCACGGGCAACCCCACGGATTGTTGTGTCAATCGTCGGCCGAGGTGTCGGCGCTGCTTGCACGCATCAGCGGCGGGAGGGTTTGTTTATGTTTTCGTTTGCGGTTCGTCGCCTTATCGGCGCGACTGAGGTGTTCTCGAATCTCACCGTGGCAGCCGGGACCATGATCGACGGGGCGGCCGCCACCACATCGCGCAACCGATGACGTCGGTCCGTCCTGCATAACTCCAGGTCAGATCTTGAAACCAGGAGAAGTGAGAACGTGCGCATCAGAGCAGTCGTAGATTGACCAGTGTGATTCCTACGTTCGGGCCCGACACGGCTCTGTTGTTGATTGATGTTCAGGTCGGCGTCGACGTGCTCGACCACTGGGGTGGGCCGACTGGCCGACGCAACAACCCTGGGGCCGAACAGGTGATGCTCGACCTCCTCGCTGCCTGGCGCGCCGCCGGACGGCAGGTCGCCTGGACTCGCCACGACTCGCGCGAGGAAGCTTCCCCGCTGAAGTTCTCCCTGCCGACCGGAGATCAGAAGCCGGGGTTCGAGATACGTGATGGTGAGATCGTCGTCGAAAAAGACGTCAACAGCGGCTTTATTGGCACCTCGCTCGAAGTCGATTTGCGTCGCCGGGGTATCAACCGACTGGTGATCATCGGCTTCTTCACAAACTTCTGCGTCGAGACCACCACACGGATGGCAGGCAACCTTGGCTTCGACACGTACCTCGTCCACGACGGGTGCGCGACGACGAACCGGGTCGGCCTCGACGGCACCGACCATGATGCGCAACTCGTGCACGACATGACCATTGCCAACCTGCATGGTGAGTTCTGCA
>CAWUXP010000150.1:0-7403 GCA_963926495.1 Candidatus Ilumatobacter herschelensis | reverse complement strand
CTCGACGATGCAATCGACGCTGAACTCCTCGACTTCATCGGCCGCCGCAAGTCAGAAATGCCCGACGGCATCGGCTGACTTCGGCCCGCTGAGCCGCGTGGGCCACACTGGCGCGATGAGTGCAGCAACAGAGGGGTCCGCAACCGTCGATGTGAACGGGTCGGCCAGTGACGTTTTCGCCTACCTGACTGATCTCGGCCGCCTTCCCGGCCTCAGCCCGGAGAACGTCCGCTGCGAGTTCCTCGAGGGTTCAACCGAGGTCGCCGTCGGCTCAACCTTTCGTGGCCACAACAAGGCCCGCGACTACGAATGGCACGCCGATTGCCTCGTCACCGAGTTCGAACCGGCCAAGGCGTTTGCCTACTCGGTGCCGCCGAAGTTCGAACATGCCACCGTCTGGCGCTACGACATCACGCCGACCGGCGATGCCACGTGCACCGTGACCGAGTCGTTCGAAGCACCATTGCTCGAACTCCCCAAGATCTATCCGGGAAAGATCGAAGGTCGCCGGGACAACCTTGAAGAGGCATGCCAGACCACCATGAACAACCTGCGCAGAGCCTTCGAATAGTTGCGAAAGGGGCCTGACCCCAAACGTGACTATTTGAAGGCGGCGCGGAGGTTGTCCATGGTGGTCCGGCACGCCTGCTCGAGGTTGTCGCGCCGCCCTTCGATTTTGCCGGGGTAGATCTCAGGCAGCTCGAGTAGCGGCGCATCGAACGACTCGGTCACGGTGCAGGTGGCCTCGCCTGTCCGCGTGATGTCGTAGCGCCAGACGGTGGCATGTTCGAACTTTGGGGGCACGGAGTACGCGAAGGCCTTGGCCGGTTCGAATTCGGTGACGACGCAGTCGGCGTGCCACTCGTAGTCGCGGGCCTTGTTGTGGCCCCGGAACGTTGCGCCGACGGCGACCTCGGTCGACCCGTCAAGAAACTCGCAGCGGACATTCTCCGGGCTAAGGCCGGGAAGGCGTTCGAGATCGGTGAGGTAGGCGAAGACGTCAAGAGCTGACGCGTTCACATCGACGGTTGCGGAACCCTCTGTTGCTGCACTCATCGCGCCATTGTGGCCGACGTTGCGTGGCGGATGGGAGTCAGCCGATCCCGTCGGGCATTTCGGACTTGCGGCGGCCGATGAAGTCGAGGAGCTCAGCGTCGATTGCATCGTCGAGCGGCGGTGCTTCGTAGGAGGCCAGTGATTCTTTCCACGCGGTATTGGCGCGGTCGGCAGTGGTGGTTGAACCGTCTTCGAGCCATTGCTCGTAGCTCGAGTTGTCGGCCATGGTCGACCGATAGAACGCGGTTTCGAAGTTGGCGAAGGTGTGAGCTGTTCCGAGGAAGTGATCGCCGGGAGTGTGCACGGTGAGCTGTTCCATGGCTTGGCCGTTCTCGCTCATGTCGAGGCCCTTGGCCAGCGTCATCATCATGCCGAGTTGGTCGGCATCCATCATGAACTTCTCATAACCAACGGCCAGGCCGCCCTCCATCCAGCCAGCCGCGTGGAGGACGAAATTGACGCCTGCCATAACGGTCGGGATGATCGTTGAAGCCGACTCGTACGCAGCCTGAGCATCAGGCAGCTTCGAGGCGGTCAGTGAGCCGCCCGAGCGGAACGGGACGCCAAGTCGGCGGGCGAGTGCAGCGACGGTGTACAGAACAATCGTCGGTTCGGGTGTTCCGAACGTCGGTGCGCCAGTTGCCATCGACATCGATGATGCGAACGATCCGAAGATCACCGGAGCACCGGGGCGCACCAGCTGGCAGAAGGCCATGCCGGCCAATGCTTCGGCAAGAGTTTGTGCCGCGACGCCAGCCGAAGTGGTTGGGGCCATGGCGCCAGCGAGGATGAATGGCGAGATGACGCATGCCTGGTTGGCAGCCGCGTAGGTCTCGGCGGCAGCCAGCATTGTGTCGTCCCAGACGAGTGGGGACGAGGCGTTGATCAGCGACGACATCACAGTGCGATCTTGCAGGTCGCCGCCGAATGCGATGCGTGCCATCTCGACCGAGTCGGCCGCCCGCTCGCCAGCGGTGACCGAGCCCATGAAGGCCTTGTCGCTGTACTTGAGGTGGGCGTACACCATGTCGAGGTGGCGCTTGTTGACAGGTACGTCAACGGGCTCGCACACCGTGCCGCCCGAGTGATGCAGGTTCGGCGACATGTACGTGAGCTTCACGATGTTCTGGAAGTCGGTGATTGTTGCGTACCGGCGGCCGTTGTCCTGGTCATAGACGAAGGGCGAGCCGTAGTTCGGTGCGAAGACGGTGTTGTTGCCGCCGATTTCGACATTGCGTTCGGGGTTGCGTGCGTGCTGCGTGTACTGGCGCGGTGCGCTGTCTTGGACAAGCTTGCGGCACAGCCCGCGTGGGAAACGAACTCGTTCGCCGTCGATGTCGGCGCCTGCTTTACGCCACATCTCGAGGGCGCTCGGGTAGTTGCGGAACTCGATGCCAACCGTTTCGAGGATGGTGTCGGCGTTGTGCTCGATGATCTCCAACTGTTCGTCGGTGACCAACTCGTACGGCTTGATCTGACGTTCGAGATACGGGGCAACCGGGGCTGCAGTGGATGCACGGCTCGCCGCACGTCCTGCGCGACCACCCGACCGACGTCCTCGTTGTTCGTCACTCATTGCTCACCCCATTCGTTGCACGTCCCCATTCGGGGGTTCCACAATACGGAACAGTTCCATCATACAGAACGCGGAAGGGTGTGCGAAACGTACGCGGCTGCGTCTGGCCCGGACAATCAGTCATGCAGCAACGCGTCGTGCCAGCGACTTCATTGGCAGCGCTCCGCGGCTTCAGGCCGGTCGGCGCCGGCGGCCAGTGCGTTGCCTGTCACCAGCCCCTTCGGGCTTTGCTTGGGCAACCGGGAGTGTGGTCTCGGTAGCCAGGTTCGGCGTCGGTTCGGTCGTGTGGGGGAACCCCATGGCGTTAACGAATAGATCCTGGAACCGTGGCTCCGTCGCAGTTTCGATCTTGTGCACTCGTCGCACCGTTTCTTCGATCTCGGCGCGCTGGCTGGCCGAGACCAAGGCTCGAACAGCACCGGCCCCGGCAGCGTTGCCAACCGATGCCACCTTGGCGACAGGCACATCAGGGACCAAGCCGATCACCTTGGCGTAGAGCGGATCGATATGGGCACCGAAGGCTCCGGCGAGCCGAACCGAGCCAATGCCGTTCGGGTCGGTCTTGCCAGCGTGCTCGCACAGCAGATCAATGCCTGCGCGCAATGCGGCTTTCGCGAGCTGAATGGCACGCACGTCGTCTTGGGTGACGTTGATGTTTGCAGTCGGTTCGTCGGCATCACCGAACAGTCGGTACGAGAACGTGCGACCATCGGCGAAGATACGCGACGTCTTGGCCGGTCCGTCAGAACGCACGGTGCCGTCGACGTCGATGAGCCCTGCTAGGTACAGCTCGCCCATCACTTCGATGATTCCAGATCCGCAGATGCCGGAGATGTCGAGCGAGCGGGTCTCAGCGTCGAAGCCAGGGTCGTCAGACCACAGGTCAGAGCCGATCACCTTGACTTTTGGTTCGAACGTATCACGGTCGATACGGACGCGTTCGATGGCGCCTGCCGTGGCGCGCATGCCCGCAGAGATTTGTGCTCCTTCGAAGGCCGGTCCGGTCGGGGAGGATGCAGCCAGTACGTGGGCCGAGTTGCCGAAAACGATTTCGGCGTTGGTCCCGACGTCGACGAGGAGTTGGAGAGCATCGCTGCGGTGCGGCCCTTCGGCGAGGATCGCACCGGCGGTGTCGGCGCCGACATGGCCGGCGATGCAGGGGAGGAAGTAGACCTCGCAGAACCGAGCGTCGATATCGAGGTCGGCAGCCGACGTGAGGACGGCACTGTCGGTAGCGAGCAGGAACGGGGCTTGGCCAAGGGGGGTCGGATCGATGCCCAGGATAATGTGATGCATAATCGGGTTGCCGACGATCGTCATGTCGAGCACCACGTCGCGGTCAATTCCGGCCTCAGCGACGAGCGTGCCCACCATTTTGTCGAGTGCAGTGCGCACCGACCGAGTGAGTTCGACCTCGCCGCCAGGGTTCATCATCACGTACGACACGCGCGACATGAGGTCGTCGCCAAACCGGATCTGCGGGTTCATCACGCCGTGAGTGGCGCGGATTTCACCGGTCGACAGGTCGACGAGGTGACCCGCAATGGTGGTCGAGCCGACGTCGACGGCGATGCCGAATGCCAGGTCGACGTAGCCCGGATAAACGGCGCAGACCTCGTGGCCGTGCCGGACAGCGACGGTGATTGTGTTGTTGCCCCGTTTGGCTGCAGGCGCAATCAGCGGCAGGACGTGCGTTGCAAGGCGCGACATCGTGACGCCGTAGGTCATCGACAGCCGCTCGGCGATCTGTTCGGTCAGTCCGCGCAGGTCAGAGCCGAGTTCGGCCTTCTCCAACTCGATGTAGTGCAGGCGGACGAGCGGGTCGATCTCGATGTTGCCCACGTCGACGGACTTCCGTACGACCTGCTTATGGACTTGGCTGGCCGCAGGGATCTCGACTTTGAGGTTGCCGCAAACTTGTGCTGCACAACCGAGACGCTGACCATCGAGGATTGGCCGGCGGCCCTTGTATTCCTCTTCGGTCGAAGCCCAACCGGTCAGCGCGTCGGTGTTCGTGGGCACGATCTGGCAACGGCCGCAGAGCCCGCGGCCGCCGCATGTCGAATCGAGGTCGGCGCCCGCAAGACGAGCAGCGTCGAGCACGGTGATCCCCTCACTGACCGTCACTGACAACCCCGACGGTGCGAACTCAACCTTGTACGTCATGTTGCGAGCCAAACGAATCCGTCCGTCAGCCTGCGACGCGGGCACTGCGGCCGCCGCGACGCCTCGGGGCCCCGCCTGCTGCATCGCCGGCGGCTTGATCGCCACCCTCGCGATACGTGGCGATCCATGCGCCGCAATCTTGGTCGTGGCCGGCGAGCACATCGGCGGCCTTGACTGCCTTCCTTACTTCGTCGTGGAGCGGGCTCATGATCGCTGAGGTCATGCCGTTGGAGATCGCCATAGCGAGAAAGGTACCGGTGATCGCGTTGCGCTCGGGAAGCCCGAAGCTCACGTTTGACGCGCCGCAGGTGGTGTTCACTTTGAGCTCGGTCTGGAGGCGGCGGAGCAGCTTGAACACTTGTTGGCCAGCTTGGCCCAGGGCGCCGATTGGCATCACCAGTGGATCGACAATGATGTCCGACGACGGGATCCCGTAGTCGGAGGCACGGTTGACAATCTTGCGTGCGACTTCGAAACGGACATCGGGGTCTTCGGAAATTCCGGTCTCGTCGTTGGAGATAGCGACGACTGCAGCGCCGTACTTTTTGACGAGTGGTAGCACTCGCTCCATCTGCTCGTCTTCACCGGTGACCGAGTTGATGAGCGGCTTGCCTTTGTAGACGGCGCATCCAGCCTCGAGTGCTTCGACAATCGACGAGTCGATCGACAGTGGCACGTCGGTAATGGACTGAACCAACTGAATGGCCTGGGCGAGCAGCGCTGGCTCGTCGGCGAGCGGGATGCCGGCGTTGATGTCGAGCATCTGTGCGCCTGCGGCAACCTGTGCGAGGGCATCGGCGGCAACTCGATCGAAGTTGCCGACTTTCATCTCGGCGGCGAGCATCTTGCGGCCTGTGGGGTTGATGCGTTCGCCGATCATGACGAATGGACGATTGAAGCCGATGACGACTTCCCTCGTTGCGGAGCTGATGATTGTCTCGGTCATGGTGTTTTCGATTCTGTTCGTGTCGGGTGCGTCAGGTTCATGTCACACCGTGGTCAGACCTCGGTGTGAGCAGTCATCAGTCGGATGTGATTGGGACGTCGAGGCCGCCGTTGGCGACGATGGCTTCGAGGCGATCTCGTGAGTATTGGCCCTCGATATCGGCACAGAGTTGGTCGAGTTGGGCGTTGATATCGCCTTCTGCCAGCGGCGCTGATTCGGTCCGCCATTCGGCAACGTATTCGTCGGTCTTGGTGAGATCAGCGACGGCTGCGGCGCGGTCGATTGCGTGTTGGAACCGAGCGTGCAGCAGCACTTTGCTGGACTCGTCGCCACCGCGTGCGGTGAGCTGCGCAGGAATGTCGCGCCAGTAAATCGTGTTGACCGACGGGGTGGCCGAACGGCGCCGGCTCGACCGACGGGTAGTTTGGCGCTCGCGCATCTCGCCCTGGTCGAGGTGGTCTCCGGTTGCCGCGTTTGCGGGCTCCGCGTTTTCCGGATCTACGTTTTCAGGTTCAGGGGTCATGCCGGTTACTCCTCATGTCAGCGTCACCTTTTGTATGAACTCGACAACAGCGGTTTCGAGTTCGCCGTAGCCCGTCGGTTCGATGTGGAGCTCGAGACCGAGCCGATCGGCACACTCGTGTGCGGCTGCCAAGGCCTTCGGATCGCTGCTCTGCTCGAGGTACACGCACCGTGTGTAGTTACCGAAGTACATGTCGCGGAGCTCCGGGTGCTTGGCAATTCCCATGCCCTCCCAGATCAAGCGCTCCCAGTTCCGAGCGAGAAAATCGGTGAGATAGAAGCTGCCAAGGGCATGATCCTGCAGTTCTTCGAAGCGGTCGTGGGTGGCGAAAAACTGGTAGCAGTGCGCACCGGCCAGCATCTCGACGCCCTCTTCAGCACACACCCTTTCCAATAGGCCGCCCGTGCCACAATCGGCGTACCCGATGAGGATCTCGTCGAACTGACCCGAGGCCTGTCGCGTACCATCTTCAAGCAGGTCGCTGTCGACCAGGTGTACGTCGCTGTCGCCTGGGTTCTTGTCGCTGCTGCTGGTCCACGTGGTGTCAGACACAACCTGACCACGCGCTCGGCGGATGCGAGCACGGACCAGTTCGGGGATCTCTTTCGGACGGTTGTGCAGCGACGCCGGAAGGCACTCGACGGTCACGTTGGTCAAGCCATTGAGCTCGGTGATGGCCAGCAGTTCGCGGGCCAGCGCCCCGCAGGCGATGACCAGCACACGGGGTTGCACGTCAGGCGCGGACCGAAGGGCCAGCGGGCTCGGGATTGCCGCGTCGTGCGGTCACGAGTGCTTTTGCCTGCTCGGATGCCACTGCTGCGTCGCGGCAGTAGGCGTCGGCGCCAATTGCCTCGCCGAACTCTTCGTTCAGCGGTGCGCCGCCGACGAGGATGATCTGGTCGTGGCGGCGGCCCTTTTCAATCAGCGTGTCGATGACGACCTTCATGTAGGGCATCGTGGTGGTGAGAAGCGCTGACATGCCCAAGATGTCGGGTTTGTGCTCGTCGAGTGCAGCGATGAACTCGTCGACGTCGGTATTGATCCCGAGGTCGATCACTTCAAAGCCTGCGCCTTCGAGCATCATGGCCACGAGGTTTTTGCCGATGTCGTGGATGTCACCCTTGACGGTGCCGATC
>CAWUXP010000149.1:0-9147 GCA_963926495.1 Candidatus Ilumatobacter herschelensis | reverse complement strand
GCCGCCAACTTCTTGAACATGATGTGGAAGATCGGCGACTACGAAGTCGACCCGATCCTCGAGCGAGCCATGGACGTCCTGTTCATCCTCCACGCTGACCACGAGCAGAACTGCGGCACGACCGCAATGCGCGTCATCGGTTCCAGCCACGCCGACCCGTACTCGTCTGCCGCAGGCGCCGCCTCGGCCCTCTACGGCCCACTCCACGGTGGCGCCAACGAGGCCGTCGTTCGCATGCTTGCCGACATCGGCTCAATTGAGAATGTTCCGGCGTTCCTCGAGTCGGTCAAAAACGGCAAAGGCCGTCTGATGGGCTTTGGCCACCGGGTCTACAAGAACTTCGATCCGCGGGCAACGATCATTAAGGAGACCGCCTACAAGGTCTTTGAGGTCACCGGCAAGAACCCGCTGCTCGACATCGCGCTGAAGCTGGAAGAGGCTGCACTCGCCGACCCGTACTTCGTCGACCGCAAGCTATACCCGAACGTCGACTTCTACTCGGGTCTGATCTACCAGGCCATGGGCTTCCCAACCTCGATGTTCACGGTGCTGTTTGCTATTCCGCGCATGTCCGGTTGGGTCGCGCACTGGCAGGAGATGCTGAACGACCCGGCGCAGAAGATCAGCCGACCCCGTCAGTGGTACGCCGGCCCCGACGAGCGCAACTACATCGACCTCGCCAACCGCTGAGTTTCAGTTGGGGTCAGTCCCCAACTGAAACTCAGACTCTGCGACACCTCATCTTCATGATGGTGTCATGCCGAGATCCTTGCGCCTTGACCCGATCGACGCTTTTCATCACATCACCAACCGAGGCGTAGATCGTCAAACCATCTTCTTCAGCGACGCTGACCGAGTCGAATTTGGTCGGCTCCTCGGCGAGATCTGCGAAATGTTCGAGGTAGAGGTTCTTGCTTATTGCTTGATGGACAATCACTTCCATCTGCTGCTGCGCTGCCCGAATGGCGGACTGTCCGACGCAATGCAACGACTCGGGTCGGTATACACACGACATGTAAACGATCGGGTGGACCGCGACGGACCGCTCTTTCGTGGCCGATTCCATTCACGCCTGATCGGCGATGTTCGCTACCTCGCAAACGTCGTCCGTTATATCCACCGCAATGCCCTCGACATCGCCGGAGTCCAGACGGTCGACGGGTACAGGTGGTCAAGCCACCGGACGTACCTTGGGCATCGACAACGCCCTAGCTGGCTCGTCACCGATCACGTCATGGAGTGGTTCGAGGATGATCCGGCAGCTTTTGACGCCTTCGTGAATGCCGATGACGAACCTTCGAACCAGCCGGATCGATCGTTCGATCTCTGCGAGCTTCGAGCAGCGGTAGATCTAGCGGTCTACCAACATGGCGCCGACGAGCTCGGAGCAATGCGCTCGCTCCCCCGGGTGCTCTGCTTGCTGTTCGCCCAGCAGCTCCCGAACGAGTCCGCCGAACAGCTCATGGCCGAGCTCGGCCTCGGAAATGCCGCTGCATTCAAGTCAGCCGCCTGGAGAGCAAATCGACATGGCAACGATCCCCGCGTGCAACACCTCGTCGCCGCTGTCCACCAACTTCTTGCCACACCGGTTTCAGTTGGGGTCTGACCCCAACTGAAACCGGTGGATGCTAGAGGGTGGCGAGGGCCGTATTGAAGGTATCCGAGGGGCGCATGATGGCGCGGGCCTTTGCGGGGACGGGGAAGTAGTAGCCGCCAATGTCGGCGGGGCTTCCCTGTACGGCGCCGAGCTCTTCGACGATGGTCTGCTCGTTCTCGGCAAGCGCAGCTGCCAGCGGTGCGAACTTGGCAGCGAGCGCAGCATCGTCGGTCTGCTCTGCAAGCGCCTGCGCCCAGTACATGGCGATGTAGAAGTGGCTACCGCGATTGTCGAGGCTCCCGAGCCGGCGAGCAGGGGACTTCCCGTTTGAAAGCAACTGGCCAGTCGCTGCGTCGAGCGTGTCAGCGAGGATCTTCGCCGATGCGTTGCCGGTCACTTCGGCAAGGTGCTCGAACGACACTGCGATGGCGAGGAATTCACCGAGGGAGTCCCAGCGGAGGTAGTTCTCCTTGACCAACTGCTGGACGTGCTTCGGAGCCGAACCTCCAGCCCCAGTCTCGAAGAGACCACCACCATTGAGCAGCGGCACGATCGACAGCATCTTGGCGCTGGTACCCAATTCAAGAATCGGGAAGAGGTCGGTGTTGTAGTCACGCAGTACGTTGCCGGTCACGGAGATGGTGTCTTCGCCGGCCCGCATCCGATCGACGGAGTACTTGGTGGCGTCGATCGGCGACATAATTTCGATGGTCAGGCCCTCGACATCCCCCACCAGATCGCGGTCGGCGAGGCAGGTGTTGACCTTGGTGATCAGCTGTACGTCATGCGCGCGGGCGTCGTCGAGCCAGAACACGGCCGGGGAGCCGGTAGCCCGGGCACGGCTGACGGCAAGGCGAACCCAGTCACGAATCGGCTCATCCTTCACCTGACAAGCGCGGAAAATGTCACCCTCGGAAACTTTCTGATCCATCACGGTGGCACCCGACGCCGCGTCGACCACACGGATCGAACCGGCTGACGGGGCTTCGAAGGTCTTGTCGTGACTGCCGTACTCTTCGGCTTTCTGAGCCATCAGACCAACGTTCGGGACGGTGCCCATCGTGGTCGGGTCGAAGGCCCCGTTGGCGATGCAGTCGTCGATGACGACCTGGTAGACGCCGGCATAGCTACTGTCCGGGATGGTCGCTTTAACATCCTGCAGATCCCCTGCAGCATTCCACATCTGGCCCGACGTACGGATCATTGCGGGCATCGATGCGTCGACGATCACGTCGCTCGGCACGTGCAGGTTGGTGATGCCGTTGTCCGAATCGACCATCGCAAGGTCGGGACCACGCTCGAGCGCTGCTGCAATGTCAGCCTCGATCTCGGCCTGCTTGTCGGCAGACAAATTCGACAACGACGCGATGACTTGACCAAGACCGTTGTTCGGATTAGCGCCGGCTTCGGCCAGTGCTGCACCGTGTTTCGCGAATACATCAGAAAAGTAAGCCCGAACAGCGTGGCCGAAGATAATCGGGTCGGACACCTTCATCATTGTCGCCTTCAGGTGCAGGGAGAACAGCACGCCCCGCTCTTTCGCATCGGCAATCTGTGCATCGAGGAACGAGCAGAGCGCTTCGACGCTCAGCACCGTGGAGTCGATCACTTCGTCGGCGAGCACCGGAATGGATTCCTTGAGTATCGTCACCGAACCGTCGGCGGCAACATGCTCAATGCGGAGTTCGCCAGCCTCGGACATCGTGACCGACTGCTCGTTGTGGGCAAAGTCGCCGACGGTCATGGTGGCGACGTGGCTCTTCGATTTGTTCGACCAGGCACCCATCGAGTGCGGGTTGGCTTTGGCATAGTCCTTGACGGCCTTCGGCGCACGCCGGTCGGAGTTGCCCTGGCGGAGCACCGGGTTGACGGCCGAGCCCATCGTGCTGCCGTATGCAGCTTTGATTGCCTTCTCGTCGTCGGTCGTGGCGTCGTCCGGATAGTCGGGCAGATCGAACCCCTGCGCCTGGAGTTCGACGATCGCTGCCTTGAGTTGCGGTACCGATGCGGAGATGTTCGGAAGCTTGATGATGTTCGCTTCCGGGGCGAGCGCCATCTCGCCGAGTTCGGCGAGCGCATCAACAACACGCTGCCCTTCGGCGAGGCGGTCTGGGAAGGCAGACAGGATTCGAGCAGCGAGCGAGATGTCACGTGTCTCGACACCGATGTCAGCGGCACCTGCAAACGCCTCGATGATCGGGAGTAACGAATACGTTGCCAGTGCAGGCGCTTCGTCGGTGAACGTGTAGATGATCTTCGAGTTGCTCATGAGGGGTCTCCGAACCTGTATGCGGGCGCTGACGAGCAGACGGAACTTGTCTGCAACTTGTCTTTAGCGTACCGCAGCCCGCCACCGATCGTAGCCCTGTGGCTCTCACCGCCGAGACCAAATGAAGTTCCCGAGTGTCAAGATGTCAGGGCGTCAGTAAGGCCGCCGCGACACTCTCGTCGTATCGTAGGAAGCGATGGACTTCGACTGGACCCCCGAACAGAACGCACTCCGCCAGCAGGCGCGACAGGTCGCGGCCGATGCCGTTGCCAAGTATGGGCGGCACAACGATTCCTGGATCAACGGCTACTCGAAAGACTTCGCCCGAGACCTCGGAGCGCTCGGCTGGGTCGGCATGTGCTGGCCCACAGAATTTGGCGGTGGCGGCCGACCGCCAATCGATCGTCTCATCGTCGGCGAAGAGTTGATTGCCGCCGGTGCGCCCGTCGCCGCCATGTGGTTTGCCGACCGCCAAATGGGTCCGACGCTCATCGCGTACGGCACTGCCGATCAGCAGGCCGAGTTCCTGCCCAGCATGCTCACGGGCGATACCACCTGGTGTATTGGCATGTCGGAGCCCGATTCCGGCTCCGACCTCGCATCGCTGTCGACGAGTGCCGTCCGCGATGGCGATGATTTCATCATCAACGGCCAGAAGATCTGGACGAGCTTCGGTGACGATGCCGACTACTGCTACCTCATCTGCCGCACCGACGCGTCGGGCCCACCACACCGCGGCATCAGCGAGATCATTGTGCCGATGGATACACCCGGTATCGAGGTCCGCCCGATCACCGACATGACAACGAACCGCCACTTCTGCGAGGTGTACTTCACCGACGCTCGCGTCCCGGCAGCCAACCTCGTCGGCGTCGAGGGCAACGCCTTCAAACAGACGATGGTGCAGCTCGAACACGAACGTGGCGGCATCGACCGCCTCGTGTCGAACAAGGCGCTGTACGACCTTGCAATCAGGCGCGCCGACACCAGTGATCCTCGCGTCCGGCAAGAGATCGCTAATCTTGAGATCGGTTACCGGCTCGGCCGCATTCTGGTCACGCGAGAAGTTCTCCGCCAGGCGCCCACCGGCTTCTCAGCGGCGACGAAGTGCTTCTGCACCGAACACGAGATCAAGGTCGCCGACTTCGTTGCGAAGACCTTCGGCGCCGACGCACTGCTCTGGACCGACGTCACCAAGGGCTTCACATATGGGCCCGGCTACACAATCATGGGTGGCACGTCGAACGTCATGCGCAACATCTTGGGCGAGCGCGTGCTGGGCCTGCCACGCGAACCGCGCTGAGCTCGTTCTGCTGATCTGCAACGCTCAGCCTCGCCGCCCGGCCTTGCGGCGTCGGAGCTACGGGTTGATCTCGGCGCGAAGGACGATATCGCCTGATGATCCCTGGCCCGGGTCGTCGGGCCCAGCGGCTACTTCGAGCGTGATCGTGAACAATTCGACGCGCGCGAGTTCGACGCCAGCCCACAGGGTCACGCCAACGCCGTCGTGGAATGTTCCGACCGGGAAGAGATCGCCATCGACCGTGTTGAGCCAGCCTTCATAGAACGAACCGTTGTCGCGGCGGGGCAGGCTTGCTGCGTCGAGTTCGATCCGCAGGCCGGAGTCAAACGACGTGACCGTAATGTCACCGGATTGGTCGCTGATCAGCCCGGTCGGAACCAATTCGGCTGAGAACGAGTCGATGTCTTCGACGCCACTGAGCCCGCTGAGTAACACCAGGCCGCCGAACAAAAAGGTGATTGCCGCTGCTGCACCGAGGAGCGCCGGTCGGACCCATCCGCGACCACCGCTCGGGCCCGCAGGGGCTGCCAACGTCTCCGGCGCGTCGGCCGATTCCGAACTGATGGCGTTGACGATGCGGTCGCCGAGGTCGTCGCCTGGCGAGTCCCACATGATTGGGTCGGCCAGCAGTGCGCTGATCTGTGCATCGAACTCGGCGCTGAAGTCTGCGTTGCTTTCGGTGCTGGATTCTGGGCTGGCTTGACGATCGAACTCGTCTGTGTGGTCGTGCTCGCTCATCGCCGGACCCAGTTCATCGTCAACCCGTTCGTTGAGAGTGTCATCAGCTTCCACTGTTCAATACGTCGTTCGAGTGTGTTCGGTTCCCCGATCGTTGCCGTGCTCACGAGTGAAGCTCGTGGAGGTGGGCAAGTCGGTTCGCCAAGCGTCGATGGGCACGCTGTGATCGTGACTTGACGGTGCCGAGGGCGAGATCCAGACGTTCGGCGATTTCGGCATGCGTGTGGCTTTCGATGTGCTGCATCTTGACGATCTGTCGTTCATCGGGTTCGAGGGCGTCGATCGCAGCGCGGACGCTCCACACCGTTTCGATCTGTTCGGCGATCGGGGGCAGCGTGACCAGCGCTGAGTCGGACGGATCGACAACTTCGAGTGATGCTGCGGGCCGACGCTGCTCGCGGCGCAGCCCGTCGATCGCTGCACGCTGCACAATGGTCCCCAGCCACGGAGCAAAGTCGCGGCCCGGCTCAAACTGCTCGGCGTTGCGCCATGCGTGCAAGAACACGTGCTGGGTGACTTCTTCGGCCCGCTGCCGATCTTTCAGCATCCGGTTCGCCACGGTGAAGACCAGCCCGCCGAAGCGCTCGTATAGGGCGCGGATCGCTGCCTCGTCACCCTCACGCAAAGCCAACGCCAGGTCGGTGTCTTCCTGCACGACGTGCACGGGGCGAAACTGTTCCATCGGGTCTCCAGCGTATTCGGTCAGGTCTACGACAGAGGTGACCTGGCCTTGCTCTCCAATTATAGAGCATGTGCGATTCGGCCGAACCGGCCTCAAGGTCTCCCGCCTCTGCCTCGCAACGATGACGTTCGGGTTCCAGGCCAACCGCTAGACATCGTTCGCTATCATGGACGCAGCAGCCGAAGCTGGCATCACGTTCTTCGACACCGCCGACATGTATCCGAATGCCGGCACCTTCGAATCGATGGGTGCAACCAAGACCATCATCGGCGAATGGATGCACGGTCGACGAGACGAATTCATTCTTGCCAGCACGAGCCTCTTCCTGACCGGCAAGCAGCCCTGGATGGCGGGCAACAGTCGTCACAACATCGTGCGCTCGATCGAGGAGACGCTGAGCGCCTTGGACGATCTGGTCCGCTCCGGCAAGGTCCGGCAAGGTCCGCTATGTCGGCTGCTCGAACATGATGGCGTGGCGGATCGCCCGTGCCCTCGGCCGCAGCGAGGCGCTCGGCCTCTGCAAGTTCGAGAGTGCGCAGCCGCGTTACAACCTCCTGTTCCGAGAAAACGAACGCAAACTCTCCCGCTGTGCGCCAAGGAATGCCTCGCAGTCATGCCCTGCAACCCACTGGCTGGCGGGCTGCTCACGGGCAACACCGCGGCACCCCGACCCCAGGCACCCGCTTCACGCTCGGAACGGCGGCTGAGCGCTACCGGAACGATGCCAGACTCCGCACCGTCGACGCCTTCCAGCAGATTGCCGAAGATGCCGGAGTCCCAATGACCACCCTGGCCATCCGCTGGGTCCTCGCCAACCCGGTCGCGACCGCACCGACCCTCGGCGCCAGTCGGCCCGAACAGCTCACAGCGTCGATCGCCGCGCTCGAAACGCCGCTCGACGCCGATGTACTGCAGCAGTTGAACGACCTCACCCACGAGTACCGCTTTGGCGACAGCGAACGCTGATCCGGGCTGAGCCCGAAAACGACAAAAGGCCTGGTACCGCAGTACGCAGACCTTCAATCTTGTGGGCACGACAGGAATCGAACCTGCGACCTCTACCGTGTCATGGTAGCGCTCTAACCAACTGAGCTACGCGCCCGTAACGGCAGACAAGATACCAGTTGCCGACGCCGTCCCCACACAGGATCTCGACGTGATTTCTGATGGCCACATCTGACTACCGTGGGCGGGTGACCGAATACGACCTCGCCCTCTTCCTCCTTCGAGTCGCGCTCGGCCTCACCCTGGCCGCGCATGGTGCCAATAAGGTTAGGTCCGGCCTTGACGGCGTTGCTAGCTGGTTCGACAGCATCGGGATGCGGCCTGGCGCCAGGCACGCCCGGTTCGCGGCCGGCGGCGAAGTGTCAGCCGGGCTTTTTCTGGCCGCCGGCCTGCTGACCAGCGTTGCCGCACTCGGCTTCGTCGGACTGATGACGGTAGCTGCGGTCACCGTGCATCTTCCTAACGGGTTCTTCATCCTCGACGAAGGCTGGGAGTACGTCTTCATCTTGGGAGTCACCGCTGTCGCCATTGCCCTGCTCGGCCCTGGCGGCTGGTCGATCGACCGAGTCATCGGTATCGACGACAACCTCGATGGCTGGTTCGGGCTGGCGATTTCTGCCGGCGGCGGCCTGGCTGCGGCCGGTGGCCTGCTCAGCGTCTTCTATCGACCGCCCAAGGGCGAGTGACTCAGACTGATCGGATCAGTCGCGGAGACGCATCGAGATCTCGTTCGCCATCAACCGGCCAGAACGAGTGAGTACGACGCGCTCAGCATCATCAGCATGCGGCACCAGCATCCCGTCGAGCAGTTCAATGGTCGACTCGTCGAATGCTGAGCGCTCGATGCCGTCGCGTGTCCGCAGTACCAACTGCTGGCCTTCGACCCGACGAACGTTGGCGTCGAGGGTCTCTGATGCAGCTTCGACCGACTCCCCCGCTGCCACGAGGTCGATGTAGCGGTCAGGTGTCCGAACGTTCCACCAGCGCCGGCCGTCGTGGTGTGAGTGCGCGGCGCAACCGAAACCTCGGTAGTTCTGTTGGCGCCAATAGAGGAAGTTGTGCTTCGACTCGTGACCGGGCCGGGACCAGTTCGACACCTCGTAGTTGATGAGGCCCTCGGCAGCGAATCGATCGTCGACCAGCTCATACTTATCTGCCTGGTCGTCGTCGTCAGGATGTCGACCAGGCTGACCCGCAAGCGGCGTGCCGGCCTCGACCGTGAGGCCGTAGGCGGATACGTGTGGCGGTTCGTGGCTGAGTGCACCCTCGACGGTCTCTTGCCAGTCGCTGAGCGACTCCCCTGCGGCCCCATAAATAAGGTCGAGGTTGAACGTCGGCAGGCCCACGGTACGCACCGCTTCGACTGCTCGCACGACGTTCTCGCGGTCGTGAGTTCGGCCCAAAGCTTCGAGCACGTGCGCCGACATCGACTGCACCCCGATGCTCACGCGGTTGACCCCACCGTCAACGAAGGCCCTCAGCATTTCCGGGGTGACATCGTCGGGATTGCACTCCACCGTGACCTCCGCGTCCGGCGACTTCGGGATCAACGC
>CAWUXP010000148.1:0-10075 GCA_963926495.1 Candidatus Ilumatobacter herschelensis | reverse complement strand
AGCGGACGATCGGTCCACCAATCGGCGTTGGCAGGCCGGGGGCGGTCATCGCTGAATCATCGAGTGCAATGAGTGTCGCGTCGTGGAAGGTCCATGGTTCGTGATCGACAGCGTGGAACCACAGCCGACCGAATGATTTCGCCACCGTTCCCCAACGAGCGGTGAGGAAGGTGTCGAGTTCGGTCGGCTCGATTGGCTTGCCGACGTCGATGCTCACCTTGGTGAGCGCTGCAGGTGATCGTGGCAAGCGTCGGCGTCGAGTCGCGTATGTGATTTTCGAGCCGTCGATGTCGAGCGTCATGTCGGCCCAGAAGTACGGAAACCCGATCAGCACTTTTGCGAATGAGACAACGGGGAGCCGCACGCAGTCGAGCGACAGGAACCACACCGCCCGGTTGCCGAGGGAGTCAACCACATAGGTCCGCACGTTGGTTTCTTCGAAGTCGGACACGTACGGCAGCTTCGGGAGGCACGTCGGGCCGGCCCGCCGCATCATGAACGGGACAAGCGACACCCACGCCTTCCCGTCGAAGGTGTCGACGGTCAGCCCGTCAGGAAGCAGTGCTTGGACGGCGTCGGGCTCGTACGGCCAATGCAGGAAGGTCAGGTCGTGCCAGTCGTTCCGCAACCAGCCGCGCTTGATTGGATCGGGGCACGTGACGGAAAGTGGCTTCGGATCCAAGGGTTGCCAGTCAGTCGGCGCGGCGGATGGGGCCGTCGACGGGTTTCCCGAACACCTTGCGGTTGGCCGGATCGTCGACATCGTCGTCGCGTTCGTCCATCCACTGGCGCATCACGGTCCACGCGTAGATGCCAGTCGAGTGGCCATCGGACCAATCGAGGCTGAGCCCCCATGCGCCGGCGAGTTCGGCGTCGGTGATTGAGATCGGGCCGCCTTCCATGACCGACTGGCTCACTGGTTGGCCCTTCTGGCGCCGCGAGTTGCACTCGGCGCATGGGCAGGCGAGGCGAAGTGGTGCCAGTTCGAAGCGGGCAATGACACCGTCTTCGAACTCGATCTCGACGTGCGACGCTCGGTCGACTTCGATATTGAGAACGTCGTGGCGAGCCATCGGCCTCAGGCTACGGCGGTCACACTGTGCCTGGCGCAGTGTGACCGGTCAACCATTAGCCGAGAATCAGTTCGGCGTAGTGGGGGAGCATCATCGCGGGGCCGCTGAGCAGCAGTTCGGTGATACAGCTGTCTTCCCACTTGCTCAGCTCTTCTTTGATCTTTCCGGCTGGGCCGACGAGCGCGACATCTTCGACCATCTCGAGCGGGATCGACGCAGCTGCTTCGGCTTTCTTGCCTTCGAGGTAGAGGTTCTGCACCTTGTCGGCGACGTCGCCGTAGCCCATGCGTTCGAACACCTCGTAGTGAAAGTTCGCGCCCTTTGCGCCCATGCCGCCTGCGTACAGCGCAAGGAAGGGGCGGATCATGTCGGCACATTCCTGGACGTTGTCGCCCGGCACGATCGACACGGTCGCTGTCACTTCGAAGCGATCCTTCTTGGTCGGGTCGCCCGATGCGGCGAAGCCTTCGTCGAGCTGATCGCGGTACCAACGGTCTTCTTTCGGGGAGAAGAACAGCGGAAGCCAGCCGTCTGCAATTTCTGCCGACAGAGCGACGTTCTTGGGGCCTTCGGCGGCGAGGTAGATCGGGATGTCGTTACGCAGCGGATGCACTGTTGGCTTGAGGGCCTTGCCGAGGTTGGCGCCGCCGTCGAACGGCAGTTGGTAGTGCTTGCCACTGAATTCGACTGGGGCCTCGCGGGCGAATACTTGGCGCACGATGTCGATGTACTCACGTGTCCGCTCAAGCGGGCGCGGATACGGCTGTCCGTACCAGCCCTCAACAACCTGCGGGCCAGACGCACCGAGCCCGAGGATGAAACGACCATCTGAGAGATGGTCCATGGTGAGTGCGGCCATCGCCATGGCGGTTGGCGTGCGCGCCGACATTTGAGCGATCGCGGTTCCCAACTGCAGGGTCTTGGTCTGGGCGCCCCACCAGGCGAGCGGCGTAAGCGCATCAGAGCCGTAGGCCTCGGCGGTCCACACCGAGTTAAAACCAAGCTTCTCGGCCTCCTGCACCGCTTCGAGCGCACCTTTTGGCGGGCCGGCCGACCAGTATCCGGTGTTGTATCCGAGCTTGAGATCTGCCATCCCCAGACCGTAGGTGAACGCGGCCCGCAGGAATCAGTCCTGCCTGAAGTGCGTCGCGTAGGCCATGATGTGTAGATGGGTGGCGAGAACGACGATCGACTGGTGGTGACGAACTCGGTCCGCATCCCCCAGTACGAATTGCAGGAGACCTTCTCGGCATCGGGTGGCCCGGGAGGTCAGCATGCAAACAAGGCGGCGACACGCGTCGAGTTGACCTTCGACATCACTACATCATCAGCGTTCAGTGATTCGGAGCGTGAGCGCGTCATCGACAAGCTCGGAGAGGTCGTTCGGGTCGTTGCTGATGACGAACGCTCACAACTCCGCAACCGAACGCTCGCAGCTGAACGAATGGCCGCGAAGTTACGCGGTGCGCTGCACGTACAGCGGCGGCGTCGAGCAACGAAGCCGACGCGTGGTTCGCAGCGTCGTCGACTCCAAGCGAAGTCGGAGCGATCAGAAGTCAAACAGCAGCGCCGTCGACCGGCCCGCGACGAATAGTTGCGAAAGGGGCCTGACCCCATACGTACTTATGCGGTGAAGGTGACCGGAAGCTTGTCTGGGCCGAAGATCGCGGTGCCAGGGGGCTTCCACTGGACGCCGTCGGCCAGTTTCAAGTCAGGCATGCGGCGAGCGAGGATCGGCAGTGCTTCTTGCAGTTCGGCCCGTGCGAGCCACGCACCGAGGCAGTAGTGGATGCCCGAGCCGAGCGTGAGATGCGGTGAACCGGCCGGCGCTTTGCGGATGTCGAAGGTCTCGGCGCCTGGGAACGTGCCCTGATCCCGGTTGCCGGTTGCGGTTGACGGAAAAATGAAGGTGCCTGCAGGAAAAAGAATGTCGCGGTAAACGATGTCTTCACTTGCGAATCGGCCGGTGCCACGGACTGCACCGAAATAGCGCATCGACTCCTCGACGGCGCGTGGTGCGATGTCGGGATCGTCGGCCAGCAGCTTCCACTGGTCAGGATGCTCTGCGAAGAGGGCGACCGAGCAGCCGAGCTGGTTGCGAGTGGTGTCGGTGCCGCCGATGATCACCGCGTTGACCATCATTAGCAGTTCTTCGGCGTCAAGCTTGTCGCCGTCTTCTTCGGCCGCGATCAGGTCGGTGAGCAGGTCTTCGCGCGGGTCGTTGCGCCGCTCGGAGATCATCTGCATCGTGTACTCGTTGAGTTCGTTACGAGCGGCCTTGATGATGTCGAGTTCGTCAAGCACGTTGGCGTTGAAAACGCGCAGCACGTCCTCGGCCCAGCGGGAAAACAGCTGCCAATCTTTTTTCGGCGCACCGAGCAGTTCACAGATGATCGGAATGGGATATGGCTCGGTGATGTCGGCGACGATGTCGGCCGTGCCAGACGCCGCCACCGGGTCGATTAACCCGTTCATGACCTCGCGCATGAACGGCCGAAGGCGGTCAGCAGAACGTGGCGAAAATGCCTTGGCGACCAGGCGACGAAGGCGAGTGTGTACATCACCTTCGGCGGCCAGGATCGACGGCTTGTCGCGGTTGCCGATCAACTCGGGGTCGGTGATGCCGCGCATTTCAGGGATCTTCGAAGCTGCGTTGTGCCAACGCTTGTCGCGAAGGACGGCGGTGACATCGGGGTAACTGAGGATCGAGTAGCCAAACAGGCTGCGTGCGATCCACGTGTCGTCGGCGAGTTTGGTCATCGCGGCCAACACTTCTTCGTGTGGCATCGCGAAGAGACTCGGATCGATGACCGGAAGATCCATCTCGGTGACCAGCGTCGGTGATGTGGCAGTGCCCATATCGGCACACTAGAGAATGAGCACTGCCGGTGCTGGGGTCGGGCTCAGACTTCGAATGGGCTGACGGCAGTTGCGTCGAGGGACGCCGCCACAATCCCGTTGGTGTACACGCCGTTGACGGTGTTCAGTCCGTGTGCCAACGCCGGGTTCAATCGTGCGGCGCCGACGGCCCCGCCGAGTGCAACCTGCAGTTGGAACGGGAGTGTCGCGTTGGTGAGCGCGTAGGTACTGGTATGCGGCACGGCACCCGGCATGTTGCCGACGGCGTAGTGCACGACACCGTGCAGTTCGAAGACCGGCTCGTCGTGGGTGGTTTCGCGCGTAGTGGCAATGCAGCCACCCTGGTCGACGGCAACGTCGACGATGACCGCACGCGGCTTCATCTGCCTGACGAGGTCCTCGCTCACGACAATGGGGGCACGGCCGCCTGCAACCAGTACGGCACCGATAACGAGATCGGCCTCCATGACGGTCCGCTCGATCGATCCCTGGTTTGACGCAAGTGTCGAGATGCGACCCTTGTGGATTTGGTCGACGTAGCGCAGGCGTTCGAGGTTCTTGTCGAGCACGGTGACCTCGGCTTCCATGCCAGCTGCGATCACAGCTGCGCTCCAGCCGACGTTGCCGGCGCCGAGCACGACGACCTTGGCGGGGCTAACGCCGGGAACGCCACCCATCAGGACGCCGCGTCCGCCCTTGTGGCGCTCAAGGAAGTGCGCGCCCATCTGCGGTGCGAGGCGCCCGGCGACTTCACTCATCGGAGCAAGGAGGGGAAGCGATCCGTCGGTGAGCTGCACGGTCTCGTAGGCAACGCTGGTGGTCTTCGCAGCGAGTAGCGCCGCGGCGACGGCAGGGTACGCGGCGAGGTGGAGGTAGGTGAAGAGCGTCAGATCTTCACGGAGGTACTGGAACTCCTCAGCCTTCGGCTCCTTGACCTTGACGACCATTTCTTGGGCCCAGGCATCGGCAGCAGTCGGCACGATCGTGGCGCCAGCAGCGACGTAGTCTTCGTCCATTATCGATGCGCCGACGCCAGCGCCGGCTTGGATGCGCACCTGAATGCCGCGAGCATCGAGCTCGCGGACCCCGTCGGGCGTGAGGGCCACACGGTGTTCGGCGGTCTTCACTTCGGTCGGCACGCCGACGGTCTTGATCACTGGTGCAGTCATGAACTTCATGGTGCGCCAATTGTCACACTCGTTTGCGGCGCGTTTCCCTGGAAGAATGCAGACATGGACATGCAATCCACAAGTATTGATGCAATCGACGCTCGAATCCTTGGCGAGATGCGTCGTGACGCACGAATCAGCTGGCGAGAACTCGGTGATCGGGTGCATCTGGCGCCAACGTCTGTGGCCGATCGGGTCAAGCGACTCGAGCAGCAAGGTGTGATCACTGGATACGAGGCCCGGATCGATGCCGCAGCGCTTGGTCGCACGGTTCAGGCAATCGTCGACGTCAGCCTGGTTCCCGGTGATGGCGCCGACGCCTTCGAGGAGCGCATCGCTGCTCGTGACGAAGTGGTGTTTGCCGCCTACGTGACCGGCTCGGCCGACTACAAAATCATTGTCGAATGTGCTGGAGCACCCGGTCTCGATGCATTCATCCGTTGGGTTCGAGCCGATGAAGTGGTGGCGCGCACCGAATCACAATTGATTCTGCGGACGATCCTCGACTGAACGGACTGAACCCTCTTCGTCGAGCGGACTTGGCCCGCTCAGCCACCCACAGCCGAGCGGTCCACTTTCGCCGTTAACGTCGCCGACGGTGGCAAGCAGAACTTACTACGACGTGCTGGGAGTGCGCTCCACGGCAGACGCCGCCACGATCCGAACGGCGTATCGCGGCCTCGCCCGCGATTACCACCCCGACCGTGTGGCGCACAGTTCGGCTGTTGGCTCGAACAACATGTCAGCGATCAACGAGGCCTACCGGATACTCAACGACCCCGGCCGGCGCGCCATGTACGACCGGTCGCTCAGCAGCGGACAAGCCAACACGCAGCCGCTGACGTCGAGCCCCGGCCGCGAGCCTGAGACATCAGAACGATGGAATATCGGCGGTGACATTTACGCCCGGCCGGCCCGTATTCCGTGGCGTTCACTGCTGCTATTCACTTCGATTGCCATTTTCGCGATCGTCGTCCTGGCCCAGTTCGGCCAGCCGACCGGGCCGCAACCGCCCGACGGCATTCTGCGCAACGGCGATTGTGTGCAGATCCTGGACAACGGCGATGCCCGTGAAATTGCGTGTACCGGCACCGAGGACCTGGTCGTGCGTGCGTTTAACCCGACCTTCGACGCGTCGTGCCCTGGGCGCACCGTGCGTCATCGCGACCGCCTCGGACTGGGCGTTGCCTGTGTGGAACTGCCCGATCCTGCGAGTCAGGGCTGACCGAAACAGAGGTGTTGCAAGCGCTGTGCGCTGCTAGCTTTGTGCCCCGTACGGGCGATTAGCTCAGATGGTAGAGCGCCTCGTTCACACCGAGGAGGTCACAGGATCGATGCCTGTATCGCCCACTCGTGCAGGCCCCAGGCCGTCGGCTCGCTGAGCTGACCGCCTGGGGTTTCGTCGTTACCCGGGGAACATGGTCGATTAACTCACGGCTGGTGGCGGCTCGGAGCTATGGTGAGCAGGGATGGAACGACTGTGCGAGCGCCCTGGGTGCTCCGAGCGCGCATCGGTCTCCTACGGGATGCGCGCCGAGGACTTGGTGTTCTGGCTCGACCAGTTCGATGTTGTTGCACCCTCTGAGGGAGGCGTGCTCTGCCGGCGGCATGCCGACTCGATGGTCGTTCCGAGGAACTGGACCCTCGACGATCTGCGCGACCCTGACCTCCACCTGTTCCGACCACCGGCCGCTGTCGAACAGCGCCGGCCGCGGAGTCGCCGCGCACATGGCAGCGACAGCCGGAAAGTCGAACAGCTCGCGCTCGGCGTCGAGCCAGCAATTGACCCCGAGGTCATCGCCGAGGTCATTTCCGCAACGGTGACCGACGAACCCCTTGGCGCTGACGTTACCGAACCGATCGCCGACGGCATCGCGTCGGGCGACGGCATTGACGTTGCAGAGCATGGCGAAGTGTGGTCACCTAACTTCGACACTGCTGATGATCTCGGCGGTCTGCTGTCGGCAAGCAGCCCGTTGCTCGCACGTGCTTTCCGCGGGGCTGAGCGGCCACGGGAGTCTCCGGGCGCCAACTGATGGAGATCCGTCGCAGCCTCGTCGCGGCGTGCACCCCCGACGAGATGTTTTCGTGGGTCGACGACCTTGCTCGCTACCCGGAGTGGATGCCTATGGTGCATGGTGTCACTCCCGACGTCATTGGCGGGTCTGACGAGGCCCTGGCATGGGACGTCGAACTGCGTGCCCAGGTTGGACCGTTTTCCCGCTCGAAGCGACTCCGAATGGTGCGCTCCGAACACGATGTTCCGCATCGCGTCACGTTTGAGCGCTCAGAACTGGACGAGCGATCACATTCGGTCTGGGTGCTGCGCGCCACGATCGATCCTGCACCGGACGGCCAGACCGGCTTGACGATGGAGTTGCACTACGGTGGCGGGCTCTGGACCGGAGCGGTACTCGGCCGAGTGCTCGACGACGAAGTCAGGCGGGGGAGCGAAACCCTCACGCAACTGGTCACTGACGCGCCCACGCGTTGAATCGACCGTCGGATGATGGTGGCCAGGGCCACCACGAGCTGTTCATGGCCACCGAGATCAAGTCGTGCCGAAGGTTCGTCGAGCAGAATGAGCGCCGGTTCGTTCATTGTGGTTCGTGCAAGGAGCACGCGCTGCTGCTCGCCTGACGAGAGCGTCCCAAACGAGCGATCTGCGTGGTGGCCGACGCCGAGTTCGCCGAGGCAGAACGGGACCCGTGCTCGGTCATCGTCGGTGTAGTGGTGCCACGAGGGCTCGAGGGCGGCGTATCGAGCCGTCATCACCACGTCGAGTGCTGTCAGTTCTCGCCGGAGCTGATCGTCCTCAACTTCGCAGCTGATCCTGCCGATGACATTGGTGTCGCTACGACGGACATGAACGTCTTTCAGTTCCAGTGTGGCGCAGGACGTTTCAATGATGCTCACCACTACTCGCTTGAGAAGCCTGCCACCAACACTGCAATGCCAACTAGGCTTCGACAAAGTATGAGGATCGTACGCGCCGCACGAGCGCAGCGTCCGGGCACTGTTGCCCGACCAGTTCGCCGACGTCTGGTGGGATGCCTCGGCCTGGTTGCTATTTGCTGTGCTTCCATCGTCCCGATTTCGGCCACGGTGAGCGCCGACGAGACCGATGCGGAGCGTGCAGCCCGAGAGATCCAGGCGGCACGGGAGCAGGCCAATGCGGCCGCAGATGCCTATTTTCAGGCCGAGTCCAACCTCGAAGTTCTTGAAGACGATTTGATCCGACTCGAGTTGGAAGGCGAGCGGTTGGAAGCTGCCGTCGATTTGCTGCGTCGCGACGTCGAGTCCGTTGCCGTTGCGCGATTCGTGAGCAGTGGTGCCACGGGTATTCCACTCCTTACCGGTTTCCAGACGCCTCAAGACCAAGTTCAGGCAGAGGTTTTCATCGACATTCTGACCAACACGGGGAGCGACACCCTCGACCGGTACGACATCGCGCAGAAAGAACTGGATGCCAACGAGGTCGAACTCGGCGAACGCGAACGCGATATCGAAGCACAGCAGGCCGTGTTCACCCGACTTCAAGGACAAGCTGAGGACGAAGTCGTCCGACTCCGCAAGATCGAAGAAGAGCGTCTCGAGAATGAAGCGGTTCAACTCGCCCTCACAGCGCAGGTTGCGGAGGAGCGTGCCAACCTCGAAGAGCAGGCCCGTCGCGAGGCCGAGGCAGCAGCACGAGCGATTCCGGACCCCGGCGCCGAGCTCACCGCCCCGACAGCAACTATCGAGGCGCCATCGACGATCCTCGACGGTTCGTCTTCCGATGGCGCAGCAGTAGATCTGGGTGCTGCCACCGGAGCAGCCGTGACCTCCACGCCAAGCGATACCAGTTCGCCGACCACGGCTCTGTCCTCAAACGAAGGCGCCTCGGGCGGCACGAGTGGCGGCCGAACGGGAACCGGTGGCAGCGGTAGTAATCCGCGACCGGTTGACACCGGCGCTGGCTACATCGACGCGATCATTTGCCCGATGCCTGGTTCGGCGTTCGGCGACACGTGGGGCGCACCACGGTCGGGCGGTCGCAAGCATGAGGGCGTCGACATGATCGCGCCGCGCGGTGCTCCGATCTACGCCGTCACGAGTGGCTTCGCCGCCTTCAAGTTCAACACTCTCGGAGGTAACGCAGTGTCGCTTGTCGGCAACAACGGCACTCGCTACTACTACGGACACCTCGACAGCTATGTGGCCTTGAGTCGAGAGGTGAAGCAGGGTGAGATCATTGGATACAACGGCGACACAGGCAACGCAAGGTTCAGCACGCCGCACCTCCACTTCGAAATTCATCCCGGGGGTGGCCTCGCGGTGAACCCGTACCCTTCGGTTCGCATCGCCGGCTGCTGATCTGACAACGTCATCACTATGGCGAGTCGGGAAGTTCAGGCGTTGGCCTCGCTCCTCAGCTCGGCGCTCGATGGTGCGACTGTCACCGACCTGACTCGGCTCTCCGGAGGAGCATCGCGAGAGACGTGGCGATTTGCTGCCGACGGGGTACCTCGGGTGACGCAACTCCAGCGCACCGGCGATACCCGCGACATGCTCGTTGAAGCAGCGGTGGTCGGCGCAGCGCATAGGGGCGGTGTCCCGGTTCCTGAAGTCCACGTGGCGCAACGGCGGCCAGATGGCAGTGCTTTCATGATCGTGGAGGCAATCGACGGCGAGACGATCGCCCGCAAGATTCAGCGCGACAACCAGTTCGCGGGTGCCCGAGCACGGTTTGCCGCCGACTGTGGCGCAGCGCTCGCCGGGGTTCATCAGCTTGATCCGTCGATGGTCGACGGCCTTGCCGACACTGACCAAGTCGAGTTCTACACCGATGTACTCGACGGCCTCGGCCAGCCGCATCCGACCTTTGAACTGGTCCGTAACTGGTTGATTGCGAACCGCCCCGAACGAGCCCGTACGACGATCGTGCACGGCGACTTCCGCCTGGGCAACCTGATTGTCGACGACGGCGGGATG
>CAWUXP010000147.1:0-23183 GCA_963926495.1 Candidatus Ilumatobacter herschelensis | reverse complement strand
GCGCAGCTTCATGTAGCCCGGCAGCGACGCAACAAACTCTTTGGTGCCAACCGCAGCTGCGATCTGATCGATCGGGACCTCGACGCCAAGGCGCCGCTGCATCCAATTGCTACACGCGGTACGGAACACAGGGGTACCCATACTCGGCGGATAGCCGCGCTCGGCGCCGCTGGTGGCCAGCGCCTCAATCACCGCAGCCGGCGGCGGGTCGAACGGCGTACCGATTGACAAGTCGACCGCTCCGCCTTCGAACTCGTCGGCGATGGGCTTGAGCCGGTTCAGCCGGTCGTACGGGTACGGCGGCGGCGAAAACGGGCCGCTCAGTGCTTCGATGGCAACCATAATCAGGCCTCCGACCCAGTCGGTTCAGTAACCGACCCGTTTGTCTTGGCGGTGATGAACTCGCTGAGTCGACCTGCTGAAGCATCAGAAAGACGCGCTCGGATCAACCAGGCTTCCTCTGTCGGGCTGGCGCCATCACCGATTGAGACCACTTCACCTTCACGGTGCACCGAGGCCAAGATGTCGCCACGTTCGTAGGGAACGAGGAGTTCGTAGACGACAGCCAGCACTCGGAGTCGATCGGTCAGGGTCCGCAGGAAGATCTCGACACCGTCGCCAGTGGCCGCGCTGATCGCCACCGAACCGGGATGTCGGTCCGTCAGTTCCTTGGCGATTTCCGGCTGAGCGTCAGCTTTGTTAAACACGAGCAGCTCGGGAACTTCAGCCGCATCGATGTCGCCAAGCACTTTGCGAACGGCATCGATCTGCCCCTCGGGATCGGGCGACGTGGTGTCGACGACGTGCACGAGGTAATCGGCCATCGCCGCGACTTCGAGCGTTCCCTTGAACGACTCGATGAGGCCGTGCGGCAAGCGACTGATGAAGCCGACCGTGTCGGACAGCAGCACGGGCTCGCCGCCGGGCAGCGCCAGGCGGCGTGTGGTCGGATCGAGCGTGGCGAAAAGGCGGTCTTCGACCAGCACGCCGGAGTCGGTCAACTGGTTGAGCAGCGTCGACTTGCCTGCGTTCGTGTAGCCGACGATCGCCACGTTGGCGAGGCCACTCTTGTTGCGCCCCTTGCGCTGCAGCAGGCGGGTCTCGGCGAGGCCATCGAGGTCTTTTTCGATCTTGGTGATCCGTCGTTTGATCCGACGACGCTCGACTTCGGTTTTGGTTTCACCACTACCAAATCGACCACCGACACCGCCGCGCTGCTGCGCCTGCTTATCGGAGAGGCCTCGACGGAGACGCGGGAGGCGGTAGCGCAGCAGAGCGAGTTCGACCTGCGCCTTGCCTTCGAGCGTGTGTGCGTTCTGCCCAAAAATATCGAGGATGACTGCGGTGCGGTCGATCGCCGTTCGGCCCAACAACTTCTCGAGGTTAAACTGCTGTGCTGGCCCCAGGTTGTTGTCGAACACCACGGTGTCAGCGTCGACGGCGAGGCAGAGCTGCTTGAGTTCTTCGACCTTGCCTTTGCCGATGTACCAGGTGTGATCGGGAGCGGCCCGCTTCTGGACCATGCGACCGACCTCGTCGGCACCCGCCGTGTCGATCAGCAGGGCGAGCTCATTCAGGCTTGCCTCGGTCGACTCTTCGTCGTCGCCCGGAAGCGTCACAGCGACCAGCACGATCTTCTCCCGGATTGTCCGGTCGATCAGTGTTTCGGCGAGTGCTTCGTTGTACGGAGTCGTCACGCTGTCCTTCTCATTGCAGTGGCACCTGGATCGTTGCGATATGCGTCGCCGGCCCGGTGAGCACAGCGAGTGTCGGATTTTCGGGCGAGAACCTGACCGTGGCGCTTCCACCGTCCATGTGGACAATGACCTCACCGTCGATCGGTGTAGCGAGCCCCCACTGCGCTGCGGCATACGCCGACGCGCAAGCACCTGTACCGCAGGCAAAGGTGATCCCGGCTCCACGCTCGTGGACGCGCATGGTGATCGCGTTGGTTTCAGGGCCCGGCTCGACGATCTCGAGGTTGACGTGCGGAACCTTGCCACCGAGGTCGGCCAAGTCGACAACAGCGACTTCGTCGACGCCGACAATGCTGTGCGGGTTGCCCATGGTGAGGTGCGCAACGGGTCGATCAGGGTGGCAGGCAAGCGCTGCCCAGCCCAGCGGCTCGTCAATGACTCCGACTTCGCCCATCTCGACCTGCGCCGAAATAGTGTGTTCGTCATCGGTGCTGGCAAGCACGACGACTCGGTCGCCTGCGTCGGTGAGGATCAGCTGCGGGCCGAGGTCGCCACGACGTGCCGCGACTGCCTGGGCGAAGCAGCGGATGCCGTTGCCGCTCATCTCCGCTCGTGAACCGTCCGCGTTGTACAGCGTCATCTTCGCCGCGTAGCCCTCGGCGTCGTGCGCCAACAGGAGGCCATCGGCGCCGACGCCCGTGTGGCGGTTGCAGAGCTGTATTGCAAGGAGCGCATGGTCGACGGCAGGGGGGTCGAAGAGCACCAGGAAGTCGTTGCCGAGGCCGTGGTGCTTGGTCAGAGTCAGGGTCGTCATGCTCGCTGCAATTCTTCAATCACGGTGGGCGCCACCTCGGCGACCGGATCGCTCTCGATGTCAATCCAGCGTACGCGTGGATCACGACGGAACCATCGCTCCTGACGCACAGCAAACTGCCGCGTTCGGGTGATAATCATTGCCACGGCTTCATCGTGGCTGATCTCGCCACGAAGATGTTGCAGGGTTTCTTTATAACCGAGCGCCTGGGCGGATGTCTTCGAGAATCCCGCCTCGCTCAACGCAGCCACTTCAGCCAATAATCCCCCATCGATCATGGCGTGCACGCGGGCTTCGATGCGCTCGGTAATGACCGGCCTGGGCCAGCGTAAACCGACCTGCGCGACCCCTGTGTCGGGATAGTGGTCAACTCCGGGCCCGAACGAACTGAAGGGCTGGCCGCTACCGATCGTCACTTCGAGTGCACGCAGTAGGCGCCGCCGGTTCTCATGGTCGATCTTTTCGGTGGCCTTCGGGTCGAGCTCGCGAAGCCGCTGGTACAGCGTATTCGTCTCGTGATGATCGAGACCGGCCCGCACCTCTGGCCACTCACCTGGCAGATTGAAGTCGTCGATCACGACGCGGTGATACAGCCCGGTCCCGCCGACGAGTAGGGCACGCCGAGCACGGTCAGCAATGTCGTCGAGTGCTGTTGCATGCGCCCGTTTGAATTCGGCGACCGTGAACTCGGCGGTCGGCTCCACGAGGTCGATGCAGTAATGGCGGACAGCTCCCTGATCTTCGGTCGCCGGCTTGGCCGTGCCGATGTCCATGCCTCGATAGACCTGCATCGAGTCGACCGAAATCACGTCGACATCACCGAGTTCTGCTGCGACAGCCATGGCGACCGACGACTTGCCCGATGCGGTCGATCCAATGACCGCAACGCGCTGTGGCCTGCTGGTCAGAAGTGTTCGCCTTCGGCGATGCGCTGATGGTGATTGATCACTTCAGCGACGATGAACCGGAGAAACTTCTCGGTGAACGTCGGGTCGAGGCCAGCGCCCTCGGCCAGCAAACGAAGCCGTGCGATCTGGATCTCCTCGCGAGCCGGGTCCGCTGCCGGTAAGTCGGCTGTTGCCTTGTACCGCCCGACTGCCTTGGTGACTTTGAACCGCTCGGCAAGCAGGTGCACCAGCGCTGCATCGATGTTGTCGATGCTCGATCGATATTCGGCCAGCTGCAGATCGTCGGACGCTTCACCCATCGATGATCAATCTAGTGCCGCACAGGCCAGGCCGTCGTGGAAGGTCGCCGAACGCGGTCGCCGAACGATGCTGATTGGCCCGAGGCTCGGCCCCCGTGCTGCCTACAGCGCCGAGACGGGAATGCGGATCTTGTGTGCTGGCTCGGAAAGGAACTCGACGAAATCACCTTCGAGGAAGTGCGGCGCGGCGCGATTGATGCGGACCGTGGCATAGCTGCCGGTCCGCAATGGACGCGGCGGTACGAAATGAACCAGCTTGTTCTGGCGGGTACGCCCGCTGATCACGTTCGGGTCGCGTTTACTCGGGCCCTCGATCAACACTTCTTCGACACGGCCAACGCGGGCCTCGTGCTTCAACAGTGCCGATCGCTCGACGACGATGCGCAGACGCTGGAATCGCTCGCTTGCAACGGCCGGGTCGATGAAGTCGGCTTCCATCTCGGCAGCTTCGGTTCCGGGTCGCGGCGAGAAGATAAACGTGTAGGCATAGTCGTATTCGGCAGCCGCCGCGACTTCGAGCGTGCGTTCGAAGTCGTCATCGGTCTCGCCCGGGAAACCAACGATGATGTCGGTCGAAACAGCGAGATCAGCGATTGCTGCACGCGCCTGCCCGAGGCGTTCCAGGTAGCGATCGCCGGTGTAGCCGCGATGCATCAAGGCAAGCACACGATCGCTGCCAGACTGCAGCGGGTAGTGCAGGTGCTCGCAGACCTCGGGCGTTTCGGCCATCGCAGCAAACGTGTCGGGCCGCATGTCTTTCGGGTGTGGGCTCGTGAATCGGACGCGACGGATGCCTTCGACCGCACCGACGTCGCGGAGGAGGCTCGAAAAAAGCGGCCGTAGCTTGGCTGAATCGTCGCCAGCCTGGCGGGCCGCAAGCTGCAAGTCGCGGCCATAGCTGTTGACGTTCTGCCCGAGCAGCGTGACCTCGGTGACGCCGTCGGCTGCGAGCTGTTCAGCTTCGCCAACAATGTCGACGTACGGACGGCTGATCTCGGCGCCGCGAACTGCTGGCACGATGCAGAACGCACAGTTGTTGTCGCAGCCGATTTGGATCGTCAGCCACGCGTTGTAAGAGGTCTCACGACGGGCCGGAAGCGCCGACGGGAACATCGCATGGTCGTCGATGACCGCTTCATGAAGGATCTCGGTGATCGGCACCTCGGACGACTTCGACGCTTCGAGCAGTTCGGCTGCTCGGTGCACGTTGTGCGTGCCCATCACGACATCGACGTGGCCGGCCTTTTGGGCGACAAGTTCTTGATCTTTCTGAGCAAGGCAGCCCGCCACGACGATTTGGCGGCCGTCTTTCTTGCCCTTCCAGGTCTTCAGGTGGCCCAGGTTGCCATACAACTTGTTGTCGGCGTTCTCGCGGATACAGCACGTGTTGAGTACCACGACATCGGCATCCGACTCAGATGCAGCGAGCACGAGGCCATCAGCTTCGAGGAGGCCGGCAATCCGCTCGGAATCGTGATCGTTCATCTGGCACCCCATGGTGCGCACGATGTAACTGCGCTGGGCGCTGGGAGCCGTGTCAGACATACGGGCAGGCTACCGACCCAACTTGCGAGCGGGTAGCGTTCTGCCCGTGATCGCCATCTTCCTCAACGAGAGCCAGACTCTCGTCAAGCTTCTCTATCTCGTCCACGTCCTCAGCATCGTCGCCGCATTCGGCCCGCTGTTCCTGTATCCGCGGATGCAGCGTGCCGGCGAAACCAGCGCCATGGCTGCGCTGCACATGAAGCTCGTGTTCCCCGCACTGATCCTGCTGTGGGTCGTCGGCATGGGGATGGCCGGTGTGAACAAGTTCGCGCTCGCCGAGATGTGGTGGATCACCATCACCATCGCACTCTGGATTGGCTCCGTCGCCGTCAGCTGGTTTCTCATCCGGCCGGCCATCAGCGACACCTCTGATGACGCCAAGAAGAAGCTGTCGATGGGCATTGGCATCACCCACCTGATCCTGGTGATCAGCCTCGTCTTGATGATCTTCAAGCCGTTCGTCGACGGCAACTACGTCTTCAATAGCTGACCGCAGCGCCGCTCAGTGCGCTCCGCGTAACGACGGAGTTCGCTGAGCGAGTACAAACGGTGCGATGAGCAACGCTGCGCCCGCACACGGAACCCAGGAATGGCTTGACCAGGTCGTTGAGCCAATCATCGATCCTGATCGTCGGATCATCGATCCGCACCACCATCTCTGGCGTCCCGACGGCGCGCGCCCCTACGGCCCCAACGAGTTGGCGTTCGACACGGCAAGCGGCCACAACGTCGTCGCGACCATCTTCGTAGAGTGCAGTTCGGCGTATCGCTCCGATGGTCCGCTCCACCTGAAGCCGATCGGCGAAACCGAGTTCGTTGTCGAAAGCGCCGAGTATCTCGCTGCCGAGGCGCCGTCAAGCCCGCCAATTGCGGCGATCGTCGGCCACACCAACCTGGCGGATACCGAGCACCTTGACGAGGTACTTGATGCCCACGTCGAAGCCGGGAAAGGTCGCTTCCGTGGCATCCGCGACGCACTCGCTCGTGCCACCGAACCCGAAGCAATGATGATCCCGGGGGCCAACGCTGAGGGCAAATTCCAAGATCCTGCCTTCATCGCCGGCGTCAAGCGCCTTGGCGAACGTGGGTTCACCTACGACACCTGGCACTACCACCATCAGAACCACCAACTGCTGTCGCTCGCCAAGGCTGCACCCGACACCATGATGGTGCTCGACCACTTCGGTACGCCATGTGGCGTCGGCCAGTACGAAGACAAGCGCGACGAGATCTTCGAGCAGTGGAAGCTCGACATCACCGCACTCGCTGCTTGCGACAACGTCGTGGCCAAGATTGGCGGGCTCGCTATGCCTGACAACGGCTTCGGCTACCACCTCGCTGCCGCTCCTCCGACGTCTGACGAATTCGTTGAGGCGCAGGGTCGCTACTACCTGCACACGATCGAGGCGTTTGGCCCCGGACGCTGCATGTTCGAGAGCAACTTTCCGGTCGACCGCTTTTCGCTCTCGTTCCCGGTGCTCTACAACGGCTTCAAGAAGATCGCCGCACAGTTCAGCGATGCCGAGCAGGACGAGATGTTCTCCGGAACTGCAGCTCGCGTGTACTCCATCGAGATCTGACGACACGACCTGAAAACATCAACGAGCGACCGAATGGAGCACTGGTCAGGCCCGACCAGTGCCGCCGATTCGGCCGCTCGATGATGTGGAAACTGGATTGATCAGTCGAGTTTGATCGGCTGATCGTCAGCTGCGGTGAAGGCGTCCTCTGATACTTCGACTTCGGCGTCGTCGACGATGACCGGAGCGTTGGGATCTTCCTTCAGACCGCTCGCAATGAGGACCTTGTCGCTGATCTCCATCATGATCTCCGGGTTGCTGCGGAGATATTCCTTGGCCTTTTCACGACCCTGGCCCAGCTGCTCACCTTCGTAGGTGAACCAGGCGCCCGACTTCTTGACGATGGCCAAATCGACCGACAAGTCGACAAGGGAGCCTTCACGGCTAATGCCCTGGCCGTACATGATGTCGAACTCAGCCTGACGGAACGGCGGTGCCACCTTGTTCTTGACGACCTTGACACGGGTGCGGTTACCGACGATGTCGGTGCCGTCCTTCAGCGCTTCGATGCGACGGATGTCGAGACGAACCGACGAGTAGAACTTGAGCGCACGGCCACCGGGGGTGGTCTCGGGCGAACCGAACATGACGCCAATTTTCTCGCGCAACTGGTTAATGAAGATACAGATCGTCTTGGTCTTGCTCAGGTTGCCAGTGAGCTTGCGAAGCGCCTGACTCATCAGACGAGCCTGCAGACCGACATGCGTGTCACCCATCTCGCCTTCGATCTCAGCACGAGGCGTCAGCGCCGCAACCGAGTCGATCACGATGACGTCGATCGCCCCCGAGCGAGTCAGCATGTCGCAGATCTCGAGCGCCTGCTCACCGGTGTCCGGCTGCGAGATGAGCAACTGATCGACGTCGACACCAATGGCTGCGGCGTAGATCGGATCCATCGCGTGCTCGGCGTCGATGTAGGCACACACGCCACCGTTGCGCTGTGCTTCAGCGACCACGTGCATGGCGAGCGTCGACTTACCTGATGACTCTGGGCCGAAAATCTCGGTGACGCGGCCACGCGGCAGCCCCCCGACTCCGAGTGCGAGGTCGAGCGCCAACGCACCTGTCGACACAACCTCAATCGCCATGTTGGTGCGTTCGCCCATCTTCATGACAGCGCCAACACCAAACTGCTTGTCGATCTGAGCGAGTGCCATCTCGAGGGCCTTGCTTTGCTCCTTGTTGGTTCCTGATGCCATGATTCCATCTCTCTTTCGTTGTGCCGTTCTCGGCGGTGGCGGGGCTCGTTGCCGATTGACAGCGCCCGAATGACTTGTTGTTTGCCACCATAAAGATGGGGTGTCACAGAGTTGATCGACGAGCCGTTCGATGCGCCTGCTCGGCGGCTGATGAACTCGTTGTTGGAATGACAGCAGTGTAACCAACGAACGACTGTTCGGTCAAGGACCAACCGTTCGAACACCCGAGAAATCTTCGAAGCATCCGCACGCCGCCAGTCAACTTCAGAGATCGATGTCGGCCGGCAGCACGTGGCGAACGATGAATTCGGCGTCGAAGTCTTCCGGCTGCACTGGGCGCATCGCCAGGTCGAGCGCCTGCCACACCGTGTACGACAGCGGGTAGGTCACCAGCGGCAACAGGAGCGCCGACGGGATGAAGAAAGCCAGGAGTGGCGCCACCGGAATCGACGGCCAGGCGATGGCGAGGGAAACGCCAAGCACCAGCAGCAACGGACCGAGGGTGATCACCGCAGCCATCGCTGCAGCACCGAGTTCGAAGCCCACGTCGCCCCGCCGCCAACGCAGTCCGCACGTTTGGCAATGCGGCGATTTCTCAAACCAGCCCGTAAAAAACGCGCCCTTGCCGTTACAGCGCGGACACCTTCGAAGTGCTCCACGAACAAGCATGCGGACCATTCCAGAACGAGTCACACCGTCAGGTTACGGGGCCTCTCTACAACCGCCGGGGTGACAGATTCCATCAAGCAGTCGTGGAAGTGGGCACGGATTTGCCAGACTCTCCTGGTGCGTCGATCTCTCGCAGGCCTCCTGCTTCTGGTTTCCTGCGTCCTGATGGCGGTCTCGATCAGCACGTGGTGGTTCCAACACGTGGCATTCTCGCCCTCTGCAGACGCCTCCGTGGCCTACGCGATCCTCGGCGACGCCGACATTCGCAGCGATGTCGCCACCCTCATTGCTAGCGCTGACGCCGCACCGCTCAACGTCTCCACCACCCAGCTCAAAGAATTTGTCGAGCAGATCTCCCGCCTCAACGACGGCGCTGCACTCATGGGTGGATTCGTCAGCGACGCGCACGCCCGCCTCATCGGCGAGAATGACGCACCCGTCATCATCACGCCGGCTGAGCAGTACATGATCGTGCGCGACGAACGCGCGGCCCTCTCCCCCGACCTGACACTGCCCGTCCCGACCGTGGGGTCGCTGTCGTTCATCAACTTCGCCACACATTGGACAATGATCATCTCTGCTGCCAGCGCACTCCTGCTGATCATCGCCGGCTTGCTGACACGTCCCGAGCGCGGCGAACTGACCTTTGCCCTCGCCGTCGGACTCTGCGCGACGGGGGTCGGTGTCATCCTCCTCGGCTACCTGGTTCCGGTCGGACCCCTCACCGGGCTGTCAGAAAGCTCCTGGATAGGCGTCTTCCCGCGCCTGGCCGACAAATCACGCGGCACCACGCTGCTCTTCGGCCTGATTTCCATAGGCATCGGCGTGGCCACCATGCTGGGAACCACGAGCCTGCGCCAGCGACGCCAGCGCAGTACTCCGCTCAGCGTCGGCCGCTACCGCGAACAACACGCCTGGTCTCACTGAGTCGGTCCGCTAGGCCCGATCCCAACTTGGTGAACACTCCAGAAAACGAACGAAGCCTCTGACTGCACTTCGGCAGCCAAAGGCTTCATTGCGTTGTGCTTCCCCTGGGATTCGAACCCAGAACCAATTGATTAAGAGTCAACTGCTCTGCCATTGAGCTAGAGAAGCAAGCGGGCTGAGAGGGTACCAAGCAATTTCTTGCCCGACACCCACTCAGGGCCTGCGAATGGGGTGGCCAAGGGGACTTGAACCCCCAACCGCCAGGATCACAACCTGGTGCTCTACCTATTGAGCTATGACCACCATGTAGGTGACGTAGTGTGCCAGATCCCGCGGCAATCGACACCCTCGAATTCGACTCGTCATTCGACGAACTGACTTTCGGCTTCAGCCCAACCAGCGAACATCGACCGCCGACGGCGGCCCAGTCGGGATGAGACCCCGTTGCAAGGTCATTTCGAACGGCAGATCTTGCGCCAAATCAGCGCTGTTGACATCGACTTCTGTGAAGACCGCAGCGACGACGACGCCGACCTCGTCACGCCACAGGGCAACGACCTCGACCGACTCACCTGCAGGATCAGCAGCAACCCTGACAGTGCCACTCAAGGCGTCATCGTTGAGCGTTCCAGCACCGATCCGCTCGAACGCCAGCACCACCAGATCTGCACCGTCTGGAACGCTTACAGGCGGTGCTTCGTCGAACCGGATCGAGAGGGCAATGCGTGTGGGCGCTCTGTCGTTCGTCAAGGAGCCCCCCGACAACCACCGGCCCATTTCCAGCACGACCGACGATCGTCTCGATCTTGCTGCCAACTAAGTGATCATCGGCATCGAGAAAACCGGCTGTCACAACAAGTTCACCGACAGGTTCGTCGGCCGAGACAACAGCGCCCCAGTTGTACGCGTCGTCACCGACGTCCAACAACCAGACTTCATCGACCGAGATCGCATCCCCGATCAACGCGCCGACGTCGCTGCGCCGTTCGCCGATCCCGACGCTCACGCGCCGGTGCCACCCACGGAGCTTCCCGACCGACAGAGACGACGCGCTGCCCCGTCGGTGGTGGGAACTCGGGCACGGCGTCATGATGCCCGGTCCACCCACCCACTCAACACTTTGGGCCTGAACGTCGAGCTAGGAACCCATCCGCTTGGCCCAGTCGCTCGGCGAGATGCCGAGTTCGACCATCCGTTCGCGTGCGAACTCGGGCGGCTCGAAGGTTCCACCTGCGGCGTACTTGGCAACGACATCGGAGTCCTCGGCCCACACGTGACACGTGTTGAGGTTCATCTTCCACATATCGGAACGCTCCATGGGAACACCGCTGTCGGCCCCACCGGGCTGACGGGCATCGGAAGCTCGCATCGACCACACACACTGGATTGCGACCGGCGCCATTGCCTGGAGTAGTGCTGTGGTGTGCGTGCACGCACGCGGCCCGCCGAACAACTCCTTGATCTTGTGGGTGAACCCACGCGCGATCGACAGCCCGACGAGCTTGCCGTAGTGCGGCTCGATTCGCGTGCATTCAAGGTTCGGGTGCGTCTCCATCTGCACCTTGGCCGCCACGATCTCCATCGACGGATACGAAACTTCGATGTCGACCAGCATGTGATGGATGGTGAGCGGCTCGGGATCCTCTGGGAGGTACAAGCCCGGCGGCTTCTGATCACGCACGGCACCGCGAATCAACACCCGGTCAGAGGCCAACCTGAACGCGCGGACCCGGTACTCGCGGTCATGTAAGACCTCAAGCGGGTTCCCATCGGCATCGACGGGGTCGTCGGAGAGAATCGAATCGTCGGCAAACAGGTCGGTGTCGCTCATTGGGCGCAGACCGTACTGTCCGCCGGCAGCACGGCGAGGGTCGGAGTCAACCGGCCAGCGCCGGCAGCAAGATCAGTGTGAAACGACTCGCGGCATCTTGGCCGCCTGCTCCACCCAGTCAGCGACCTTGTCGGGCGACGGCAGCGCGCGGACGAGGCTCTTGGCGCCGTTGGTCTCGGCCATCTTTTCGTAGAGGTTCTGTGCGTTGCGCTGCGCTAACTCGATCACCGTGTCGACGCCAGACGCCTCGAGTAGATCGCTGTACTGGGTTCCGACACCGTTAATCCGCATCAGGTCGGCGCGGTTCACCCACTCGAGCACCTGCTTGGTCGTGACCTCGGCCTGCTTGGCAAGGTCTTTGCGTCCGGCGGAGTGCGCGGCGACCTTCAGGAGCCTGCCAGTGGTGCTTACCCCTGCGTCGATCAGCTTCTTGGCGTACGCCGGTCCAATGCCTTCGATGTCGATAATTTTGGTCACAACCAACAGTAGTGCCGGGAACAATGGGGTCCGCTCGGCTTGCCCGTAGTGTGCGCCGAGTGACAAACGTGGCAGCGCCGACAACGACCAGGCCGGACATGCGTATCGTCGCGCTCGTCGGTCTTGCAGCGGGCGCCCTCGGCGGGCTCTTCGGTGTTGGCGGCGGTTTGATCATCGTGCCGGGCCTCGTGCTCGTCGCCAAGCTTGAACGGCGCCTTGCTCACGGCACCTCGCTCGCAGCAACATTGCCGATTGCGCTTGCCAGCCTCAGTACCTACGTCGTCCACGGCAACGTCGACTGGGCCGTTGCTCCGTTGCTGGCAATCGGCACCGTGACCGGAGCAATCGTCGGAACCAAGCTGCTGACGATCCTGCCGAAACGAACGATCACCATCATTTTCATCGTCACCGTCCTGGCAACCGCTGTCCGGCTGTTCCTCGCCACCGAGACCACCGGCCGCGACAACCTGACCGCCTGGTCAGGTGTGCTGCTCGTGATTATCGGCCTCGCCACCGGCACGCTTTCGGGGCTGCTCGGAATTGGCGGCGGCGTCGTCATGGTGCCCGCAATGGTGGTGCTGTTCGGCATGGTCCCCGTCATCGCCAAGGGCACATCGGTCGCCGTGATCGTGCCGACATCGATCATGGGAACAATCCGCAACCGGGCCAATGCCAACGTTGACCTCAAGGTGGCAGCGGTCGCTGGTGGGTGCGGCGTCCTGTCGGCAATCGCAGGCGGAATTATCGCCGACGGCATCAGCACCAGCGTGTCGAACGTGATGTTCGGCATCCTTCTGCTCTTCGTTGCTGCCACCCAATTCCTCACCCTGAAATCTGATCGTGACCAGATCACCATCGATTGACGACAGCATTCTGCTCGGTCGCCCGCCACAATGACGGGGTGCACGCCGCCGTAGTTCTCGCACATCCTCGTGCAGACAGCTACGCCCATGCCCTCGCCCAGCGTGCCGTCCACGGCCTGCAGATAGCCGGGCACAGCGTCGAGGTCGTCGACCTCTACGCTGCGGGATTCCAGGCGGCGATGAGCGAAGCTGAGCGGGACGCCTACCACGGTAACGAACCGATCCTCGACCCGCTCGTGCAGACGTCCGCCGACCTGCTCCGCAGTGTCGATGCGCTGATCTTCGTCTATCCAACCTGGTGGAGCGGGTTGCCGGCAATCTTGAAAGGCTGGATGGAGCGAGTGCTCGTCCCGGGCGTCGGGTTCACATTCAACGAGCGGACGGGCAAAGCCCAGCCCGCCCTGACCAACGTTCGCCACCTGGTCGGGATCTCCACATACGGGTCGCCCAAGTCAGTCGTTCGCCTGATCAACGACAACGGGCGCCGCACGATAATGAGAGCGCTCCGGTTGAGCTGCGGGTTCGGCGTCCGCACGCACTGGCACGGCCTCTACGCGATTGACACGTCGACCGTCGAACAGCGGGCCGAGTTCGCCGCCGGGGTCGAGCGATCCATGACGGAGCTGCAATGACACGGCGCGCCCTCGTGGTCTATTGCCACCCCTCCCCCACGTCATTCGCTGCTGCTGCGCGCGATCGAGTCGTCGCCGGGCTCGAAGCATCGGGTGCCGAGGTGCGCCTCACCGATCTGTACGGCGAGGGCTTCACTCCTGAACTGAGCGCCGACGAACACGCACTACACCTCGATCCAGGGGTCGACCCATCGATTGCAGCCCATACCGAGAACCTCACGTGGTGCGACACCCTCGTGCTCGTCTACCCGACATGGTGGTCGGGGCAACCAGCAATGCTCAAGGGATGGTTCGACCGTGTCTGGGCGAGCGGAGTCGCCTGGGAACTCCCCGAAGGAGCAAACCGCCTGGCGCCGCGGCTCCGCAACGTCCGCAGGATCGTTGCGGTGACGACACACGGATCGCCGAAGTACGTCAACATGGCACAGGGCGAGGGCGGGAAACGAACGATGACCCGCAGTCTGCGCGCCATGTGCCATCCGCTGTGCCGCACCTCGTGGCTTGCGCTCTACAACATCGATCGGTGCTCCGAATCGGAACGGTTGATGTTCCTCGATCGCATCGAGCAGCGCTTCAGGCGCTGACGAGCCAGATCAGCCGGCAGCGAGAACGGCGATCGCGACGGCCACGTCGGCCGCCACCTGCGCATTGTTCTCCGCAAGTGACAGGTTGGCCGGAATGCTGCGACCTTCTGTCGCCTCGCCGATTCGGCCGAGCACGAACGGCGTGATGGCGGCACCCGTAACACCCTGCGCTGCGCACTCAGCGAGCGCTTCGGCCAGCACCTCGTCAAGGCGGCCTGCATCGAGTTCGTCGGCTTCGGGAATCGGCACGGTGAGCAACATTCCCGACTGCGGACGAGTCAGCGACGCTGCGATCCGAGCGACCTCGGCAGCTGACTCAACACGATGCGGAATCGGCAGTCCGGACGACCGGGTATAGAACGCCGGGAACCAGTCGTGCCGCCAGCCAAGGACCGGAACACCCATCGTTTCCAGATACTCGAGTGTGCGCGGGAGGTCAAGGAACGCCTTCGCGCCGGCCGAGACAGCCACTATGCGATGCCGGGCCAGAGCATCCAGATCCGCCGATACATCACCCGTCATCTCAGCACCGCGGTGCACCCCACCGAGGCCGCCCGTGGCGAAGACGGTGACACCCGCAGCGGCCGCGATCGCCACAGAGGCCGAGACAGTCGTTGCCCCAAACTCCCAGCGCTGGCCAACAGCAACGGGAATATCACGTTCAGCTGCCTTACGGGCCGTACCGAGGATCCGTTCATGTTCGTCCGGTTCGAGCCCGAGCCGCACAACGCCGTCGAGTACAGCGGTCACGGCCGGAACTGCGCCGCGACTCGAGATGGCCTCGAGACAACGCTGCAGTGCATCCGCATTGGCCGGAGATGGCAGGCCAAGGTTGGAGAAAATCGTCGACTCAAGCGCAACCACAGCACGCCCGGAGGCAAGCGCATCGGCAACAGGTACGGACAGCTTCGGTTGCATCACGAGCCGCAGGCTATGCCCCCACGCCACGGGTCGGGTGAGACGACTGCGTCAGCTGACTTCGCCGACGTAGATGCCCTCAGGATTTCCGTTCGAGATGACGCCGGGAGCCTCTTCGATAGTTATCGCAAGCGCAACGACAGCGGTGTCAGTCGTGAAGGACTCGAGCTCCGGGTTGGGGCCGAAGATACCGAGCGAGATCACATCAGGCTCTGCACCACCTGTATCGATAACACCCCATAGCTGATATGTCATGCCATCTGGCAGCGACGGAAGTGCGCCGGCACGGATGAACCCGTGGCCGTCTTGATCAATCACGGCGGTGGCTTGGACCGTCGACCCGTCTGTCACCAGTGTGGCCCGGCCCGAGTCACGGTCGCCATCTGCATCCTCGTATGCCGCAGCGAGCGGATCGGTTGGGGCCAATGCCCGGTCAGCCAACCCGACAGCTGCGATCCCGACGATCGCTGCAGCAGCCGCTGAGACCAGCCACGGTGCAACAGCCGAGATTCGGCGCTTGCGCGGGGCCTCGGAGATCGCCAGCACCTTTGCCAGTTCCGGCCCCAGAGCAGGTGCCAACTCGTCGAGTTCTTGCTCGATCAGACTCCACACCCCTTCGGGAGCGTCCATGCCGGTGAACGCCAACATCGTCGCAACCTCACGGTGTTCACGGACCTCAGCAGCGGCCTTTGGATTGATAACGAGGTAGTCCTCGACCCGCTTTGCCTCTTCGGGCGAGACCGCATCGAGGGCGTACGCCCCGAGTAGTTCGTCGAGGCCGTAGATGTCTCTTGACGACTCGTCCATGTCGGCATCCATATTCACTCGGCTCCATTCGAGATGCCGGCGGCCGACAACTCGCTTCGCAGGCGCTTGAGCCCAACTCTAATTCGACTCTTTACTGTGCCTTCAGCCTCACCGAGTTCATCAGCTGCTTCTCGGTAAGTACGACCCCCGAAGTAGGCCAATTCGATGGCCGCACGCTCACCCGGCGTGAGTACCTCAAGAGCTTCGCGGACGTGGCCAGCCAGCGCCATGTCCCACACCTCACGTGCCAAGTCGTAGCCGCCTTCGGCCTGCTCGAGGCTTTCCCGTTCTTCGCGCTTCCGACGGGCTACGTCTGATCGGATCACGTCGACAGAACGGCCGTGCGTCTGCGCCAGAAGGAAGCTCCGCAAGGTGCCGCGCTCAGGATCGAAACGTTGCGGCTGATTCCACAGTCGAACGAACACCTCCTGCACGATCTCTTCGGCGCGAGCGTGGTCACTGAGCAGCCGCTTCGACAGGCCGTAGACGGCACCGGCATGGCGACGGTATGCCTCAGCGAGCGCAGACTGTTCGTAGCGGCTAATCGACACCACGAGTGCGGCATCCGATGCTTCGACGAATTCCGGATTCACAACACTTCTACGGGGCGACCTTGCCGGTGGATGAACCGTTTCAAAACTTTTTCCGACCGCCGTTGATCTGGGAACATGCGGCTCATTCGGAATCATCGGACGACGAAACGCGTGACCGTTTCAACATGGTGGGTTTGCGGGAAGATGTCGAGCACTTCAACGCGCTCGGGGTAATAGCCGTGCTCGGCAAGCAGCGTGACGTCGCGTGCCAGCGACACCGGATCACAGTTAATCAGGACGATGGGTGCCGGCGATGCCGTGACAAGTGCAGCAACCCCGGGCTTACCGAGGCCTGGACGGGCCGGATCGGCGATGACGAGATCGACCGGTTGATCGTCGGACGCTGCCCATTTGCCGACTTCGCCGCGGATGACCGCTGCGTCGCGACCTGCCAGGTTGTGTTCGGCGTCGAAGCACGAGGATTTCGACTGCTCGAGCACCGTGACCTTGGAGGCATTAGCCAAGACCGTGGCGGCAAAGAGGCCCACACCGCCGTATGCGTCCACGGCATGTTGCGCTGTTGCGGCTTCTGGGGCTGCTCGGCGAACTGCATCAACGAGTATCTCGGCGGCGCCAACGCCTGACTGGAAGAACGAACCAGCCGATACTCGCAGTGTGACGCCATCGACGACCTCGGTCAAGAACCCGCGGTCACCGATGTGGACGTCCTCCGGGATGCCGCTGACGAGGCCTGTTCCGGCTTTGCCTTTCGGCTTGGCCCATCGGGCAGTAATCCCTCCGGTGTCGACCGAGGCGCGCAGCGTCACTTCGACACCAGGCGCAATTGTCAACAGCGGCAGCAGGTCGGAAAGTTGCTGGACGGCAACTTCACAGCTATTCACCGACACCACGGTGTCGGAGCCTTCTTCGCGAAAACCGAGCCCGCCGTCAGGCCCACCAACGACACGAATCGTCGTGCGATAACGGAACGGTTCGCCCGAAGCTCCCATGTCGACAATGCCGTCGACAACGTCGGGATCAATCCGGCCAATACGGCGTAGCGACTCGCGGACGATCTCAGTCTTGGCTTCGAGCTGCGCATACGGGTCGATATGCATCCAACCGCACCCGCCACATCCCATACGTCGGTGATAACACTGTGGATCGATGCGATCGTCAGACGGCTCGATGACTTCAGCTACCGTGCCCTTGGCGAAGTCTTTCTTGGCAGATGACAGTTCGACCTCAACCAGCTCGCCGGGCAATCCACCCCTGATAAACACGACTCGTCCATCGTCGTCGCGCGCCATGGCCTCGCCGCCTGCAACGAGTCGATCTGGACGCACGGTGAGACGCATCTCTCCAGCGTACGACGACGACTCTGTACTGCGTCGGATAAGGACCTCCGGGTAGTGAAAGAATGGCGGTATGGCAGAACGCAAAATCAACACACGCATCGTCGAAACCAAGGACACCGACTGGTACTGGGATCTCGACAAAAAGATTGCTGTCCGCGCCGACAATCGCGGCCCCAGCGATCAAACCCTCGGGCCGTACGACACCAAGGCCGAAGCTGAGAACTGGCAGGCCACGTCTGCCAAACGCAACGACGCGTGGGACAACGACGACGAAACATGGAACGACGTCAACTCGTCGTACGACTGATCACGACACCGGGCTTTTCAGCCCAGACACCTACCGCGAGTAACTTTATCCGACGTGGCACGCCCGATTCAGATTGCTCCCTCCGTCCTTCCCGCCGACTTCTCAAAGCTCGGGCAGGAAGTCGCTAACCTCGAAGCTGCTGGGGTCGATCTGATCCAGTGGGACGTGATGGACGGACAGTTCGTCCCGAACCTCACCTTCGGCCCCGACGTCATCAAGTCAGCCCGCCAGCACTGCAACGTGCCATTCGAAGCACACCTGATGGTGTACACGCCAGACGTTATGGCCAAGCAGTACATCGATGCCGGTTGCTCGCGCCTGATCGTGCACGCCGAAGCCTGCACGCATCTGCATCGCACGCTCGCCAATATCAACGAGCTGGGTGCCAACGCTGCAGTCGCCCTCAACCCCTCGACACCTGTCAGCGTCATCGAACACGTGCTCGACCTCGTCGACCTCGTGCTGGTTATGACGGTCAACCCGGGCTTCGGTGGCCAGGCCTACATCTCCGCGATGGAACCAAAGATCGCCCAGGTTCGCAAAATGATCGACGACTCGGGTCGCGGCGACGAGATCGAACTCGAAGTGGACGGCGGCATCAGCCCCACCACGATCGCCGGCGCCGCATCAGCCGGCGCAAACGTCCTCATCGCCGGCAGCGCGTTGTATCGCGACCCAGAAGGTCTCGAGCACGCCGTCTCCGACCTCCGTGCCCGCGCTCAAGCCGCCATCGCCTAGCACGGTCAGGGCGCCGGGCGGTACATGCCCCACATCTTCGGGCCAACCGCACCGAGGGTTGCCTCAGGATCGACAACCCACTCGCTGCGCACATCGAAGCCAAACGTGCGGTAGTAGGCAACCAGTTCGGGTCGTTCGGTTTCGAGGTAACACGGAACGCCCTGCTCGTCGGCTTGCTCGAAGACCACCTGCATAAGTTGCGCTCCGAGGCCATGGCGCTGCCAGTCGGGGTGGGTGGCGAGCAGCTGGAGATACCAGTACGGGCCGGCAGGTTTATTTTCGGCCGTGACCGGGCCAAGGAGCGCGAAGCGGGCAAGCCAATCTTCGCTTGGCGGCGGGCCGCTTTCGATCCACTCCGGCTCCGGCGCACCCGGCTCGACCGGCGGGAACCAGATGGCCAACGCTGCAGCATCATCGGTACACCACGGCTGCTGGTTGGCCAACCAATTTGTCATCGAGCTCGCGAACACTGCACCATGCGGGAGGAAGTATTCGTCGTCGTCTGGGTAGAGCCAGCGCATGACCGGGTCGTCGGCGAAGGCACGCATCGCAGTGCTGCACAAATTGCGGAAGTCGGACTGCTCGGCCCGTCGGATCACCATACGCCAAACTGTACGCGACCTGCTTCAAACAATCCGTGAACGCACGAGCACTGCCGATCGTGGCGACCGTTCCAGCGCGTGCCCGGCTTGCGGGTGATCCATCCGATGGCTACGGCGGTGCTGTGTTTGCCGTCCCGGCACCGGCACATGGCGCAACCGGCCGGCTTGACCCGATCGACCAGGGCTATGAGCTCGCTGTTGCCGCGCTACACATCGAGACCCACCGACTCGGTGTTGCCACCGAACTCGGGGATCAAGTGGTCAAGGCGAACAACAGACCGATGTTGATGCAGCTCGACCCGGAGTCGACGCAGCACAGACCAGGGGTCTTCACACCCGTGCGCAGGGCTGGCGAATTTCATCTATTCGTTCCGTCGCGAGCGGCCGCTCGTCAGTCGCTGAACAAACTCGGCTGCATGATCATGCCGGTCGAGACTGCTTCGCCCGACGGCGAGCCAGAGGCTGGCCGAAGCCCAGCAGCCACCGTGTCGCGGACCCGCTGCTTCGCACCAGCCAGATCGACCACTGAACGCTCGATGGCGCCGCTCACCTTGCAGAAGACGAAGCGGCATTCGACCACGTCGAGGCCAGTGGATTCTTCGAGAGCAACGGCGTAGGCCGCGCCCTGAAGTTCGTACGCTGCGAGCTTGGCGTCGATCTCGGCCGCCGACGAGGCACTGTCGGTTTTGTAGTCGACGATGACAAGACCATCAGGCGTTTGGACCAGAAGGTCGACATAACCCTCGATCATCACGCCACCCAACGGCGCACCGACATACAGCTCTCGGAATGCCGTGTTCGCCCGTGCGAGTGCCACCGCGTCAGAGCTGAGTGCCGAACGGACCAAGGCTCCAACGGTGTCGACGTGGTCGACGATGGCGTGCAACTCGCACTGGCGTCGGACGAGAGCATCGAGGTCGCCCGGCTCGTCGAAGTCGACGAACTCAAGCGTTGCGTGGACAGCGCTCCCGATTGCCGATCCAGCCCGGCCCTTCTTGCGAACAATCGTCGGCCCCGACGACTCGTCGGCGGCCAACGTTGTGTCGGCGTCACTATCGGCCATTGCTGCGTCGACCGTGCGGGCGATCGCCGTGGCCGACATGGCCGTCGGGACCAGGAACGGAGCGAGTAAGTCATGGCGTGCAGCGATCCATCGATTGCGCTCGGCCATCGGCTCGCCAACCTGACCAGGAGCGCCGGCCAGCATCTGACCGTGAGTAGTGACAGTGCCATCGTTGCTGACTGTGCCGAGCACAAGCGGGGCAGTCGAGAACGGTCGGCAGAGCGCAGGGTTCGCCGCAGCAAACGTCGCCAGACGAGTTGCGTAGGTCGCCTCGACCTTGCCGCTGGCCTTGTGATGACCGGACACGATGAGGTGGTCACGTGCCCGGGTCGTCGCGACATACAGCAGCCGCAACTTTTCGTGGGTGTCCATTTCTTCTTCGAGGTCGGCGCGAGTGGTGTGTTCGGCGGTAGCGACACCCGCCCGTAGCTTGACGGCCGGAGGCCCGCTTTCTCCCCACAGCACACTGACGCCATTCTGCTTTCCCTTGGCCGCAGTCGTCATACCGGAGAGGATCGTGATCGGGAACTCGAGCCCCTTCGACCCGTGCACCGTGATGATCTGCACAGCCTCGTCATCGGTCTCCGGCAGCATCGGTTCGTGCACTCGTGAGCCTTCAGACGACTGCAGCGCGGCCCAGTCGAGGAACCCCCGCAGCCCAGTGCCATTCGACTCCTCGAACGCCCGAGCCTGATCGACCAGAAACCGCAGCCGCCGCCACACTTCGGCGGGCCGTTCGGTTCCGTAACCCAGGAGAAAGCCCCGACGTTCTCGCAGCACCCGTTCGAGCATTGATGCCGGGCTGGTCCACCAGCGCTGTTCCCACATCGTGCGGAGATGGGCGAGCGCCGCGACGACTGGGTGCTTTTCGTCGAACCCCTCGGGGACAGCATTGCGCAGACTCCATCGCTGGTGAGCCTGGTGGTAGACGTACAGGTCAGCATCGGAGCATCCGTACAGCGGGGACCGCAGTGCGGTGATCAGGCTGAGCGTGTCGTTCGGATCGTCGACAGCGCGCAGAACGGCCAGCGTGTCACGGACCTCTTGTGTGTCGTATACCAACGTTCCTGTGGCCAGCCGGGATGGAATTTCGTGCCCCGACAAGGCTTCGCGCAGAAACGGCAACGACGTTCGAGTCGGAATCAAGATCGTGATATCGCTGAGGCGGGCCGGGCGCCACTGCGTGTTCCGCTGGTCGAACACCGGCCACCGCTCGGGTTCGGCTCGGATCGCAGCAACGATTCCGGCGACGTCAGCTGCTTCAGCAAGACGCAGCTCGCCCGCGTTGACCTTCGGATCTGGATGCTCACCACCGAGCACCACCGGTCGATGATCGGACCCTGATTCAAGGCTGCGACCGGCGTGGAGCGGTTCGTACTTCGGTTGGGCTTCGGCGATTTCGTCAGGCATCGCCTCGGCGAACAGGCCATTGACCCAGTCGATGATCGGCGGAACCGTGCGGAAGTTTGTATCGAGCCGAACCGCCCCCGAGCCCGCTGCACCGAAGGTGTCGCGAGCCTCAAGGAAGAGCTTGATATCGGCCCGGCGGAATCGATAGATCGACTGCTTCGGGTCGCCGACAAAAAAGAGTCGACCCCCTGCAACGTCGTGGTCGCTCCATCGCTGCGGTTGCCGCTCGGCCGGCGTGGCGGCGATCAACGACGCCAGTTCGACTTGAATCGGATCCGTGTCTTGGAACTCGTCGAGCAGGACGTGCCGGTACCGCTCGTGGAGCGCCTTGCGCACCTCGGCACTGTCGCGCAGCACCTGCCGAGCAATGACCAGCAGATCGTGAAACTCGAGCCCGCCATTGGACTTCCGTTCGCTGGCGGCCTGTCGCACCTCGCGTGCGGTGAGCCGCATCAACTGATCGAGAACTCCCTGGCTCACGTCGTCGAGCACAGCAACGATTGCAGTGTCGACCGATCCGAGGATGTCCTTCACGGCATCGACGTCAATCGCCCAGTTCTTCTTAATTCCGCAGTTGCGACGGCCCCAGATCGTGCCCTTCTTCGGGCGTGCCCGTGCCGCCAACACTTGGAAACGGCGCAGCTTGCGATGCGGGTCAGCTACTGCCGTCACGAACTGCATCTCCGGCAACACAATTCTTATGTGCTCGGCGAGCTTGTCGGCCGGGTCGAGGCAATCGTCGAGCAGCGTCGACACGGCACGGACAGCTTCGTGGAACGGATCGAAATTGATTCGGGCAAGCACGGCACCCAGTGGCTGGTCGAGCAGCTCGTCGAGCCGGTCCCAGTTTTGCGCAAAGTTGTGCGCCACGTCCTTGAAAGACGCCTGTCCGTGGAAGGCGGGGCTGAGCGGGATGTCGAGCAGTGCTGCCCGATACATCAGCTCTTCCAGCGCTGGCTCGTTGTTGAGCAGATCGACGAAGCGATCCCACCGTTGCTCGTTCGCGAGCTGCGAGGCCACCTCGTCGAGCACGCTGATCCGCGGTGGAAGACCAGCAGCCACCGAGAACTCGCCAAGGATGCGGCTGGCGAACCCGTGGACCGTCGAGACCGCCGCAAGATCAGTATCGGCAATTGCCTGTTCGGCTCGCTCTCGATGTGTCGGATTTTGGGTCTGCGCCAGCTTCTCGAACTCGACCCGGATTCGGGCCTGAAGCTCGCTCGCGGCAGCTTCGGTGAACGTAATCGCTGCGATCTCGGAAAGCCTGACGTCGTTGTTCAAGACCGTGTTGACAATCCGGCTGACAAGCTGCGTCGTCTTGCCCGTTCCCGCGCCGGCTTCGACGAACAGCGTTCGGTCGAGCCCGGTCGAACTGATCAGTTCTCGGGCCGGCTGGTCGCTCAACAGCATGGTCATGAAACG
>CAWUXP010000146.1:0-3008 GCA_963926495.1 Candidatus Ilumatobacter herschelensis | reverse complement strand
GTGACGAGTGGAGAGCTGCATGCCCTCAGCGATTTCCTCGACTCGCCTGTCCGCCTCAGCGCCCTTGACACCAGTCAGTTTGACGACGCTGCGGTGCAAGATGCGCCGCACGGTCCAGGCACGGTTGAGCGCCGAATCAGGGTTCTGGAAGACCATCGAGATTGCTCGTACCGACTCGTCGATTCGAGAAGTTGCCTTATCGGCCATCGTCCGGCCGCGCAAGGGGATGGGGCCGCCTTCATCGGGTGCGTGGACGCCGAGCATGGTCTTCGCAAGTGTTGACTTGCCGGAACCTGATTCGCCGACGAGCCCGAGGGTCTCGCCCTCTGCGAAGCCAAGGTTGACACCAACGAGGGCCGGAACGTCGTGACCACGTTGACGGAATGTCTTGGAGACACCTTCGACCCCGATGACCTGTTCGGTGCCGATGTCGTATTTGACCGTGACCTTGCCAGGCTCCGGGACCTCGTCCAGCCGGTCGACATGATGACAGCGAGTCCAGTGCCCGTCGGAGCGTGGGACGATCGGCGGTACGTCGGTGCGACACAGATCGGTCGCGATCGGGCATCGGTCGACGAACGTGCAGGTCAGCAGCGCTGCACCGATCGGCGGGGCCGCGCCCGGGATGGAAAACAGTTCGCTGTCGGTTTTGCGCAGACCGCGTCGCGGGATCGAATTGAGCAGACCTTTGGTGTACGGATGGCTCGGGTTGTCGAACACTTCGGCAACGGTGCCCTCTTCGACAATTTGACCCGCGTACATGACGCCAACGCGATCGCACATGGTGCGGATGACGCCGAGGTTGTGGGCAATCAGCAGAATTGCTGAGTTCAGTTCGGTGCGGAGTTCGCGCACCAAGTCGAGCACCTCGGCCTCGACCGTGGCATCAAGCCCGGTCGTCGGCTCGTCGAGCACCAACAGTGTCGGATCGCAGGCCAGGCCCATGGCGATGACGACTCGCTGCAGCATGCCGCCCGACAGCTGATGCGGGTATCGCTCCATCACGCTCTCCGGAGCAGCGATATGAACTCGCTCCAAGGCGGCCAGCGCAGAGACGCGCGCCTCGGCCTTGGACTGGCCCATCACTTGAAACGCTTCGGCAACCTGGGTTCCAATCTTCAACACCGGATTAACTGCCTGGACCGGGTCCTGGAAGACCATCGAGGCACGCTCAGCTCGGAACTTGCGCAGCTCTTTGGCTGACATTGCGGTGAGTTCCTCGCCGCCAGACAGCACACGACCAGCGTCGATCACGCCGTTGCTCGGGAGGTAACGCAGCGCTGCATACGCCGTGGTGGACTTACCGCAGCCCGATTCGCCGACGAGGCCGTATGCCTCGCCCTGGCGCACTTCGAAAGAAACACCGCGCAAAATCTTGCGCGGCGTGCCGCGCACGACGTACGACATCTCGAGGCCATCGATAGCCAGCGCTGGCGCAGCGTCCAGATCTGCTGGTTCGGGAGTTTGGGATTCGGTCACGGTCATGAGTTCACTGCCTTGTCGATCGAGTCGGCGATCAGGTTGACGCCAATGACGAGGCTGGCGATTGCCGCTGCCGGGAAAATCGATGGCCACCAGATCTCGCGGGCGATTTGTTCGTAGTTCTGCGACACATCGATACCCCAGTCAGCGTCGGTGATGTTCCCACCTACAAAGCCGAGGAATGCCAGTGTCGTATACGTGAAGATGGCGTAGCCGAGGCGAACGGTTCCTTCAACCACCACGAGCCCAGTCACATTGGGCAATATTTCGCGGGTGACGATGAAGAGACCCGACTCGCCGCGCATCTTTGCCGACATGACGTAGTCGAGGTCAGACTCGGCAATCGCCGCCGAACGGATTGTTCGAGTAATCGCCGGCACAAAGAGCACCGCAATCGTTCCGATGATCACGGTGGTCGAACGGCCGAAGGTGAAGATGATGACGATGGCCATGAGGATGATCGGAATCGACAGAATCGCTTCGATCACACGGCTTAAAATTTCGTCGACCCAACCCTTGTAGTAGCCCATGATGAGGCCGAGGAACGTGCCGACCACGATGGCGACAGCAGTGGAAATCGGAGCGATCGTGAGAATCTTGCGGGCACCGTAGATCACTCGGGTGTAGACATCCCATCCATTCTTGTCGGTGCCAAGCCACGCCTCGCTGCCTGGCTTGACACGAGGCCCGGCTTCGACGAATTCTTTCGGGTCGAACGATGTCAGAATTCCCGGCAACACGCTGGCAATAATCCAGAATCCAACGATCAACACACCAACAACGAATCCGGGGCTGGTGTAGAGCACCCGGAGCTGTTCTTTACGGATCTGCTTCTTACCTTCACCGGGCACGTCAGCCTTGTTTGAAGTTGCGTCTGGCGTCGACTCTTTCGGGGTTGGCGCAGGCGCGCCAGCTTCCTGGGTTCCGCTCATCAGTTGTCTCCCAACGATTGGCGTGTACGGGGGTTCATGTAGGCGATGAGAAGGTCAGCCGACAGCGTGGCGAGCATGTAGATGACGGCGACGGCGAGGACGCCGGCCCGCAGGACGGGATAGTCGGCGCGGTCGACAGCTCGCAGGATAAGGTTGCCGACACCTTGGTAGCCAAACACCCGCTCAAGAGCAACCATTCCGCCGAAGAGGTAGCCGAGTTGGGTACCGAGAACAGCAACGGTTGGCTGCAGTGCGTTGCGAGCAATGTGCTTGCGGAACACCTGGGGTATCGAGAGCCCACGCATGAACGCTGTACGGGCGTAATCGGAATCAAGCGCGGTGATGGTGCCAGCACGAGTCACGCGGGCGATGTAGCCGAAGTACACCATCAGGACGGCAATAACCGGCAGCAAGAGGTGCTGGATCTGAACCAGCGGGCTCGACCCGGGCGGGGCAGCAGCCTGCACCTTGAAGAAGTCGACCGGGACGGCGAGAAAAGCCAGCAAGAACACGCCGGCCACGAAGTCGGGAATTGCCGAGAATGCGATACCGACATTGATGATCGTGCGATCGATCCAGGTGTCCTTCTTGTAT
>CAWUXP010000145.1:0-4501 GCA_963926495.1 Candidatus Ilumatobacter herschelensis | reverse complement strand
TGACATGAGCTTTCCCGCTGATCCGCAGGCGATCGATCTGATGATCGCGTTCCCGTTCAAGAAGGCTGAGATCTATGCCTTCCTGCGAGCACAGGCGAAAGACGACGAGACCATTGCGGGTCAGGGCGACCTTGCGATGCCCGCCGGCTACATGTTCAACGACGTCGGTGACGATGCCGATGATGACGAAGACGTGATCGAGACCTGCATTGCGGCAATGGACGCAGCCGGTGTTGCGAGCGGGCTGTTCAACGTCAGCGAGCAGTCGATTGAGGCGAAGCTACGCCACCCGGAGCGCATCCATTTCAGCCTCGAAGTCGACCCAAACGACATCGGCGGTGCGGTCAATGCGATTCGCACGGCTCATGCGGACCACGACCTGAAGGCAGTGACGTCGTTCCCCGCCGGGTGCAATCCGCAGGTACCGATCAGCGATCGTCGCTACTACCCGATCTATCAGACCTGCGTCGATCTCGACATTCCGATCTGTCTCACGGCTGGTGTTCCCGGGCCGCGTGTCCCGGGCGACTGTCAGCACGTCCGGCACTTCGACCAGGTCTGCTTCGATTTCCCCGACCTCAAGATCGTGATGCGCCACGGCGCCGAACCCGACGAGGCGCTCGCAGTGAAGCTGATGCTGAAATACCCGGGGCTGCACTACTGCACGTCAGCGTTCAGCCCGAAGTACTACCCGCAGGCGATCGTCGACTACGCCAACACACGTGGCACCGACAAGATCATGTACGCCGGCTATTACCCGATGGGCCTGAGCCTCGACCAGATCTTTGCGGCGCTTCCGGACGTCCCGTTCCGGGACAAAGTTTGGGGACCATTTCTGCACGACAACGCGCGGCGCGTCTTCAAACTCTGATTCGTCTGTAAATTGTCGAGGTCGAAAAAGTTGGATCCCTACGGAACTTGAGCGGATCTGACAACGTCGAATACATCATGAAGCGCACGATTGGACTCTCACTCATTGCCCTTGCTCTCGTCGCAGCGGCGTGCACCAGCACAGCGCCCGCCGATGAGTCGACACAAAGTTCCGATGTCCCGGTCACATCCGCGGCTGGAATCCCACCAGCAACTGATCCAGATACCGAGCCGCTGCTGACCGACCCCGACAGTGGCAATCAGGGCCCGATCGGCTTCGCCCGAGCTGCGCTGCAGCAGTTTGGTGACTGCTCGGCCTTCCTCGACTACGTCCACACCGAGGGTGCGGATCGAGTCGGGCCCTACGGGTTCGATGGCGGCGGTTTCTTCGAACTGGCTGGTGACGTTGCGGTCGAAAGTGACGGACCTTCTGAAACAGATGCTCGGGCTGAGGCCGGCACTTCGCAGAGCAGCGATGCAAGCTCGACGAAGATTGACCGCGTCACGACCGAAGGCGGCGGTGGTGACGGCGCGTACTCCACGACGAACGTGCAGGTCGATGGCGTTGATGAGCCCGACATCGTCAAGACCGATGGTGACCGCATCATCGCGATCGCCGGCGAGGTGCTTCACTACATCGACATCGCTGATAGTGGCCTGACGGGAACCAAGCGTGGTTCTGTTGCCCTCAACGGCCAGAACGGGTCGTATACCTACGGCCACGAAATCTTCCTCGCTGGCGACCGGGCGTTCGTGTTCGCGCAGGGCGAGTTTTATGGCGGCTATCCCGAGCCAGCATTTACCGACGACATCGCCGTGACTACGGCTGCACCGCGTCAACTCGCCGAGGTGGATGCCGAAGCCGACTTCGTCGAAACAGAAGCGGCACCCGAGGACGAACCGATCCAGGTCGAGTCAGACGTCTCGATCGGTCGCCCGATTGGGCCGGGCTCATACCAGGGCCCGCAGACCCTGATCATCCAAGTCGATCTGTCGAACCCCGACGCACTTACGGTGGTCAACACGATGAGCATCGACGGCCGCTATATCAGTGCCCGCTCGATCGGCGACACCGCCCGAATCGTCGTCACCTCGCCGCCGCAGGACCTCGGCTTTCTCTACCCGTCGAACCCTGGCACCGAGCAGAAGGCCGAAGAGACGAATCGTGAAGTCGTCCGCGACTCGACCGAGCAAGACTGGCTGCCAGAGTTCCGCATCGACCGCAACGACGGCAGTACCGAGGAGGGGCAGCTTGTTGATTGCTCCGGCGTGTTCGCGCCGGCCGACTTCGGTGGTTTCGACGTGCTGTCGATCGTCACGCTTGACCTCGGCGCCGACCTCGCTGCGCCCACCGGCACGAGCAGCGTGATGGCCACAGGCGACACCGTCTACGCATCGCAAGATCGCATGTACGTCTCGACCAACATTTGGTCGCCGATCATCAACGAGCAGACCAACGACCGGACCATCGACCAGTTTGACGAGAATTACGAGACCGCAATCCACCGCTTCTCGATCGCTGATCCTGGTGCGGCCCGCTACGAGGCGTCGGGGTCCGTCGAAGGACACCTGCTCAACCAGTTCTCGATGAATGACCGCGACGGTGTCTTCTACGTGGCGACCACGAAGGGCGCACCGTGGGCCGAATCGTCTGAGAGCCAGATCGTTTCGATGGAGGTTAACGGTGACCAACTCGAACAGATTGGCAGCGTCGGCGGCCTGGGGCTCGGCGAACGCATTTTCTCGGTGCGCTATGTCGACGACACTGCCTATGTCGTGACGTTCCGCCAGGTCGACCCGTTCTACGTGATTGATCTGAGCGACCCTCGGAACATGGTTGTCCAAGGGGAACTGAAGATTCCAGGCTTCTCGAATTACCTGCATCCGATCAGCGACGACCTGGTCATCGGGATTGGCCAAGACGCAACCGACGACGGTCGAACAACCGGTACCAAGGTGTCGCTGTTCGACGTGAGCGACCCGGCGAACCCGCTGGAGATTGATGTGTGGACGTTGCCAGACGGCTTCAGCGATGCGCAATTCGACCACCGTGCCTTCCTCTGGTGGGGCCCGACCAACACAGCGGTCCTTCCGCTGCAGTCGTACGGCGACCAGTTCGCCGGCGCCATCGTGTTGAACGTGACCGCAGACGGGATCACCGAACAGGGCCGGATCAGCCACGCGGACGACGACGGCATACCGAATGGGCAGACCGATTGCGAAGTCATCGATGGCTCGCAGTTCGCCGAGGACAATCAGCTCTTCTGGATCGGTCAAGAAGGTGGCCAGGTTCAGCTTTGTACTTCGCAAGACCAGGGCGGCGCAACTGGCCTGTTCTGCGATCCGGTTCCGGTCGACGAGCTCGAGAACTGGTGGGGTATCCCCGCTGACCAGCTCGAGGTTGACACCAGCGGTTTCGAACGCTTCGAGCTGTGCTGGCCGAACTGGAACGGCTACGAGGCTGCTGTCCAGCGCGCAATGATCATCGACGGCAATCTTTGGACGCTGTCGCCCACGATTATCCAGTCGAACGACCTCACCAGCCTCGACCGAACCGACCAAATCACCCTGTAACGCTGGTCGTGTCACACTGAGGTGTGACATCGCGGTCTGACATCGCGGTATGACATCGCGGTGTGACAACGCGGTGTGTAATCGGTGTGACAGCTCAAGCCGGGATTGGTTGGTCCTTTTTGCGTGTGGGGAGCTTGATGTTGTTGGCGTACTTGGCAGCCAGCGGGCCCATGATTGCGGTGACCAGGACGTAGCCAGCAACGAGTGCGCCGAGCTCGGGGCCCTCGATCAGGCCGGCGCCTAACGCAGCGATCACGATGGAGAACTCGCCACGGGCAATCAACGTCGCTCCGGCACGCAAACGACCCTTTTGAGCTGCGCCGACGCGTTTTGCGGCGAACCAGCCGGTCAGCATTTTAGTGAACGCGGTGACGACTGCAAGTCCGAATGCTGGGAGGAGTGCGTCGAGCAGCTTCGCCGGGTCGACCTGGAACGAGAAGAAGAGAAAGAAGATCGCGGCGAACAGATCGCGCAGAGGTGTGATGAGCTGGATTGCGCGTTTCTCGGCCTGACCCGACAGGGCCAATCCGACGAGGAATGCGCCAATGGCCCCGGAAACTTCGAGCTGCTGGGCGATGCCGGCAACCAGCAAGGTCACGCCGAAGACGGCGAGCAGGAGCGACTCATCGGACCCGCCGATCAGGAGGTCGCTCAACTTGCGTCCGTAGAACAGAGCCGACAGCAGGATGATCGTGACCACGACCAGGGCAATCGCGACACTCGTCAGCGTCGCGACCACCGTGCCCCCGACGATGAGTGCTGCAACCACTGGCAGATACACAGCCATCGCAAGGTCTTCAATCACGAGCAGGTTGAGGATGGCCGGGGTCTCTCGGAAGCCGAGTCGGTGGAGGTCGCTCAACACTTTCGATACGACGCCCGACGACGAGACCCATGTGGCGCCACCGAGGAGCACTGCTGCGAGCGGTGACCATCCGAGTAACAGGCCTGCTGCGACGCCGGGAAGTCCATTGAGCAACATGTCGACGATGCCCGGCAAGACTCCAGTGCGGAGGCCGTTGCGCAACTCGACGTCGGAGTACTCGAGGCCGAGGGT
>CAWUXP010000144.1:0-8860 GCA_963926495.1 Candidatus Ilumatobacter herschelensis | reverse complement strand
CTGCGGCAATGGGCATGTGGCGCAGAGGCGTCAACCCGTTCCGCACCAGCATCGGCAGCACCCTGTTGCTGAATCTGTTTATCACCTTCATCATCCCGGGCATCTCCATCGGCGGCCACCTCGGTGGCGCAGCGGCCGGTGCACTCTGCGCCACGGTCATGCTGGCTCCCGGCCATCAGCCGATGCCAAAGTGGGCAACCTACGCAGCCCCGGTCGCCGTCGGTGTGGCGAGCGTGGTTTTGTCGGTCCTGATCGTCCAGGCAGCCTAAACCTCGCCGACCACGTCCGGTCTTCTCAGCCGGGTCGAACGATTGCGAGCCGCGCTGACGCCCACCTCTGCATGGCCCGTATCCTTATTCCATGTCTTTGCGCTCGACCCACCTCGACCGAATGCGCAAGGGGACCTTCGACACACTGATCATTGGCGGAGGCATCAACGGCGCAGTCACGGCCGCGTCGCTCGCTGGCCGTGGTGCCGACGTCGCGTTGATCGATCGCGGCGACTTCGCCAGCTTCACCAGCCAGGCGTCGTCCAATCTCGTCTGGGGTGGCTTCAAGTACCTGGAGAACTACGAACTCTGGCTGGTCTTCAAGTTGTGTCTGTCGCGCAACCGCCTGATGAAGGCCTACCGGGACAACATTCGCCAGATTGGCTTTTACGCGGCGCTCGACGAGAAAGGCCCCTACAAGCCGTGGTTCGCTGCCTTCGGGGCACTGGGTTACTGGATCATTGGGCTCTTTGGCACGCGCTACCCGCGCATGCTGAGTCGTGACGACATAGAAAACGAAGAGCCTGCAATCAACACCGCAACGGTGGCAGGCGGCATCGAATACCGCGACGGCATCCTGGTCGACAACGACGCCCGGTTCGTCTTCAATTTCGTTCGTTCGGCAATCGAAGCCGGCGCAACGGCGGCGAACTACGTGGAGATGGTGTCTGCCGACCGAATCGGCAACAAGTGGGTGGCCACGCTGCGCTGCACCGACACCGGCGAAGAGTTCACCACGACCGCCGCCACCATTGTCAACGCTGCCGGCCCGTTCGTCGACGCAACCAACCAGCAGTGGGGCCTCAACACCGAACACCGCATCGTCTATTCCAAGGGCATCCACCTCGTGGTGCCACGGCTCACGACAAACCGCCATCACAAGGTGCTTGCGTTCTACGACGACACCGAGCGTTTGTTCTACGTCATCCCGATGGGCCGACGTTCGGTGATCGGCACCACCGACACTCGTGTCGACACTCCGTTTACCGAAGTCGACCAGGAGGACATCGACTTTCTCCTCGGCCAGATTAACGCTCGGCTCGACCTCGTCAAGCCGCTGACGAAAGACGACATTATCGCCGAACGCAGTGGTGTTCGACCTTTGGTTGTCGCCGCAGGGAAAGGCGATCAGAAAGACGTCGACTGGACCAAGTTGAGCCGCAAACATGCCGTCGAGGTCGACGCCGAGCAGCGCGTGGTCACGATCTTCGGTGGCAAGCTCACCGACTGTTTGAACGTCGGCGAAGAGGTCGCTGCCGAGATCGAGGCGCTAGGCATCCCGCTCGAAAAAGATCTTCACAACTGGTACGGAGAACCGGCTAAGGCGACGCGCAAAGAGTTCTTCCGCCAGGCCCGACTGATGCACTTAGACGACCTTCGAGAGAAGCCCGACACCGAGCCATTGAGCGACCGACTCTGGCGCCGGTACGGGCGTCGCGCCTTCGCCATGCTTGAAGAGATTCGCCAAGACCCAAAGATGGCCGAAGACATTATGGGCTCCGCCGACTACCTCCGCGCTGAGCTGTACTCAGCGGCCGACTCTGAGATGATCACCAAACTCGAAGACTTCATGCGTCGCCGCTCGAAGATCGAACTGGTCGTTCGCGACGAGGACATCCGCAACTCTGCCGGCCTCCGCGAAGTAGCGATCATTCTCTTTGGTGCCGACGCCGACCGACGGCTTGCCGAATACTTCGGCGGCGTAGATTGCATCCCGGACGCGGTCCGCAACGGCCCGATGCCGGCCGACGTATTGACCTGACGTGTTCGATTGGCTCAGAGCACGACGGTCGAGGCCGGAGCTCACCTTCGACCCAAGCTGGCACAGCATCCTCAGCAACAACTTCCAACACTGGTCGACGCTGCAACCTGACGAGCTCACTCGGATGGAACTACTGGTCGCCCGGTTTGTCCGGACGATGCGATGGGAAGCCGCGAACCGATTCGAACTCACCGAGGAGATCAAGGTGATGATCGCCGCCCAAGCATCCATGCTGCTCCTCGGCCTCGACATCAACGAGTGGCACGACGTTAGCTCGGTGATCGTGCACCCGTCGACTGTCCGGCTCCGCGGGACACATGCCACCGGCGCAGGCACCTTCACCACGTCTCCCCGTTACATCGCAGGTCAGGCGCATTACCAAGGCCCGGTAATCCTTTCGTGGGCAGCTACGCGCCGCGGTGCCAAGTTTCCAGATCGCGGCCAAAACGTCGTCTACCACGAGTTCGCACACCGACTCGACATGCTTGACGGCACCGTTGATGGCACACCTCCACTCAACGACGCCGATGCGCAGCAGCGTTGGGTCGAGGTATGCACCGCGGCCTACGACACAGTTCGAGCAGAGGGCTCACCAGTGCTGCGCGACTACGCCGGTACTAGTACCGCTGAGTTCTTTGCGGTTGCCACCGAGGTGTTTTTCAACCGTCCATTGGATCTCTGCGAACACGAACCAGCCCTGTATCGCGAACTTCGGCAGTACTACCGCCAAGATCCAGCAGCGCGCCACCGTGCTCTGGCCGGAGGAACGCCGCGACCCGCTCCCAGGCCAAACTCGGGACGCCATGCAGCGCTTTCCGCATCAGAATGTCCCGAGATTCTCTCGACCGCCACCTTGGCCAAACGAGAGCAAGTAGCGTCCGATGACAATGAGTGATTTCGTCAACGCTTCCACCACACTGCCCACCCAACAGCTGTACGTCAACGGCGGGTACGTCGACGCCACCTCGGGTGAGACCTTTCAGACGATCAACCCGGCCACCAACCGCGTGATCTGCGAGGTCCAACAGGCGAGCCAGGCCGACGTCGATGCTGCGGTGGTCGCCGCGCAGGCCGGCTTCAAGGTGTGGTCGATGATGCCCGCAATGGAGCGCACCCGCATCATGCTCAGGGCAGTTCAGATCCTGCGTGAGCGCAACGACGAGATCGCCCATCTCGAGACCCTCGACTCGGGCAAGCCGCTGTCCGAGACGACCACGGTCGACATCGTCAGCGGGGCTGACCAGCTCGAGTTCTACGCCGGGTTGGTCTCGACGCTGCATGGCCAGCACTTCGACTTCCCCCCGAACGGATTCGCCTCGGTCCAGCGCCAGCCACTTGGGGTCTGTGCCGGCATCGGCGCATGGAACTACCCCATTCAGATCGCCATGTGGAAGTCGGCACCCGCGCTCGCCTGTGGTAACTCGTTCATTTTTAAGCCGGCCGAACTCACCCCACTGACGGCCCTGAAGCTCGCCGAGGTGTACACCGAGGCTGGCCTTCCCGACGGCGTGTTCAATGTCGTCCAGGGCGATTATCGAGTCGGCCAGATGCTGTCGCGTCACGAAGGCATCGCGAAGATCTCGCTCACGGGCGAAGTCGGCACCGGCAAGAAGGTCATGGCCGATGCTGCCACGACACTCAAGGGCGTCACGCTCGAACTCGGCGGCAAGAGCCCAATCATCGTGTTCGACGACGCCGACCTCGACAGCGCCGTGAGCGCCACCCTCGTTGCCAACTTTTACTCGGCCGGCGAGGTCTGCTCGAACGGCACACGGGTGTTTGTGCAGCGCGGCCTGTACGAGGAATTCGTCGCAAAGCTCGGACCGCGTACGGAAGCGTTGAAGATCGGCGACCCGTTCGACCCCGAGGTCATGGTCGGCCCGCTGATCAGCCGTGAGCACTACGGCAAGGTCATGGGCTACATGAACGCGGCGCTGACCAGCGGGGCGCGCCACGTCTGCGGCGGCTCGGCACCCAGCGACGCAACACTCGCCGACGGCAACTACGTCACGCCGGCGATCTTCGCTGACTGCGACGACGACATGGTGTTCGTCAAGGAAGAGGTGTTCGGGCCATTGATGTCGGTCCTCCCCTTCGACGACGAAGAAGAAGCACTTAGCCGTGCGAACAACACCAACTACGGCCTGTGCGGCGCTGTGTTTACCCGTGACTTCGCTCGTGCGCATCGCGTCGCCAATGCAATCGAAGCCGGCAACGTGTGGATCAACAGCTACAACGACCTTCCGCCGTCGATCCCGTTCGGCGGAGTCAAGCAGTCGGGCTACGGCAGGGAGAACGGGCTCGTCACGCTCGATCACTTCACGCAGTGGAAGACGATTTACTCCAACCTCGGCGCCTTCGAGGCGTACTACTGAGTTGCCCCTCGGCGGGATGTGCACTCGGTGAACCACTAACCCATGGCAATCCTGCTTGGCGTGCTCGCAGCAGTATTGATTGGCTGCTCGGACTTTTTGGGGCGGTACGGCACGCGCCGCGCGCACGCTGTCACGATCGTGGGTGGCGCACTCATCGGAGGCGTGGCCGTCACGTCGGTCGGCCTCGCCATCATCCCGAGCGAGTTCTCCACCCGTGACCTCGTGCTCGGTATCGCGTCGGGGCTGTTCGTCGGATTTGCGCTCGCCACGCTGTACGAGGCGATGGCCACGTCGTCGGCAGCGATTGCCGGCCCGCTGGTGGTGCTCGGCACGGCCCTGGTTCCGTTCGGTTGGGATCTAGCTTTTGGCGCGACATTGTCGCCCTCGATCGTGGTCGGGATCATCATCGCCCTCCTCTCGTTGCTCGTCGTCATGTACTCCCCCGGCCTGGCGAACCAGCACGGTCGAGGGATCCGGATTGCTCTGGTGTCGGCGGTGCTTTGGGGCATCTCGACCACGCTCGTCGGCGAGTCAGGTAACAATTCGGGGGTCTGGGCGCCGTTCGTGCAGCGCGTCACGGCAATCGCCGTCATGTTTACCATCGCTGCAGGGCGGTCACTTCCCAAGGTCCCGGTGCGCCCCCTGCTCGGAATCACCGTGCTGTCAGGGGTCCTCGGCGGTGCCGGGATGATCGCGTTCGTCCTCGGAACCCAGCGCGGCTCACTTGGCTCGGTCGCCGTAACAACGTCGATGTTCCCTGTGGTGTCGTCTGCCCTGTCTGCAGCATTCGACGACGACACGCTGCACTGGTGGCAGATCGTCGGAATCGCCGGTGTGGTCAGCGGTATTGGCGTGCTCGCACTGGGGTAGCTCCGTGCGCTATGGCTACTCAGGGGCCACGCCGCGGACCGCAAGCGGCTGGTCGATCACGCCGGAGGTTGGAACGGGACCGACTCGACAGGCAGCTACGCGCCCTCGATTCTTGAGAAGTCGAGCACATCATTGACCACCAGCGCCACGTAACACCCTGTCAGGGGCACTTTCTTACTCTGTGACAGGTCATGTTCAGAATGGGAACCATGAAGAACGCATCCGGCGCCCAGCAGCTCGCTCTCCTCCCCGACGTCAGCTCCGTCCCCACGGTCAGCGTCCGGTTCCAACTCAGCCAAGACACCCGCGAAATCGGTCGGCGCCACATCGCCGAAATCCGCCAGGTGCTCGCCGAGCGCCAGGCAGCTCGAAACAGCATCAACGTCATCGCCATGCCGGCTCGCACCAACCGCGCCGCCTGATCGACCCGGTTGCAGCTGAGCGTTTCAGCCGGGGGTTTCAGCGGGCGTTCGGTGCGAGGTCCTTGACGGCCTGCCAATGGTCGAGTTCTGGGTCGAACGGCAAGATCGCCAGGGTGCTGGTGGTCACGCCGTTGTCGAAGTACGCCTGAATCTGTGCACGACACGCCTCCGGTGATCCGTGCACGATGAGGTCGTCGACGACTTCATCGGGGATCTCAGCGAGCGCCGCCTTGCGATCTCCGGCCTTCCAGGCATCCCACATACCCTGCAGTTGTTCACCACGCCCCATCCACTCGTGGAACGCCGCGTACACCGGCACGTTGAGATACGCCGCGATGGCGTACCGAGCGGCGGCTCGAACCACGTCGGTGTTTTCACTCGGGCAGCAGAAGATGCGCGCCACGATCTCCCGCTCATCGCCGCCAGCGGCGTCGGTGACGATCGGTGCAACTTTGGCGACGTCGCCAGCCGAGAGCCAGTTGATGATTGCACCGTCAGCTTCGCGACCTGCGAGTCGCAGCATTCCCTCACGGAGGGCCGCCACAAGGATCTGCGGCTTCTGTTCCGGGCGAATCGCGAGGCGGAAACCGTCGATTTCAAACGTGTCGTAGGCCTGCTTCACCTTCTCGCCGCTTAATGCGTCGTTCAGGAAACGCACCACATCGCGCACCTTTTTGTACGGCTCTTCGAAGGGAATACCGTTCCAGCGCTCGACAATCACGTTGCTCGACGATCCGACACCGATCGCAAACCGGCCGGGTGCTGCATCAGCCATCGAGGCGACGCTTTGCGCGAAACATGCAGGGGAGCGGGTGTAGGCCGGCACGATCGCCGTGCCCAGCCGCAGCCGCGGCTCCCACGCCGCTGCCAGAGCGAGGGGCGTAAACGCGTCGGCCCCATCAGCTTCGGCAGACCAGATGTCGGTGTAGCCCATGTCGGCGAGTTCGGTGAGCTTCGCTGCATGCGAGTGCAGCGGGCCGGGAAGCGGAACAGTCATACCGGGGCGGTGTGGAAGAGCCATGCCGTCGACCGTAGCGAGTCAGCCCGATGTCGGCCGGTATCGCAACCCTCAGAGGTGCGCGCCGGTCAGGTCTTCGACAGCGCGAACTCGAATGTCAGTTGACGTCAGTTCGGTCGTCACCATCCGACAGATGCGCAGCGCGTCGTCAAGGCTGTGCTCACCACTGCGCACTCCGAGTGCCTGGCCCACACCACTCAAGCCGATCATTGATCGTTCCCGACCAGTCGGAGTGGTAGGGGCGCGGCGGCTACGTCATGGGGCGACTCGCCACCAGCAGGCATCGAAACCGGCCCTGGCCGTTAATCGCGCCCAGGTGAGTGCCCAGGTTGGCATGATGGGCAGGTGTCTGATCCGCTGCGCGTTGCCTTCACATTGGAACAGTGTTGGCATAACGTGCCCGGCGGCACCGCTGTAGCGACGCTCGAAGTCGCCAAGCGGCTGATCTCACGTGCCGATATCAACCTGATCGGCGTTGCCGGCAGGCACCGTGCTGCTCCCGGATCAGGGTTCGAACCACCGACTCCGGTCAAGTTCCTGCCGCTCGCCAGACCGTGGCTCTACGAAACGTGGAACCGCTTCGAGTGGCCCTCGGTCGAGCGAGCAACTGGCCCGATTGACCTCTGTCATTCGACGACTGCGATCCCCGCCGCGACTCGTTCAGCGCACATCGTGACGATTCACGACATCGCATTCGTGCACTCGCCCGAACGTTTCACCAGCCACGGCGTCAAGGTCATGACCCGCGGGTTGGAGCGGTGCCGGTCCGCTGACTTGATCATGTGTCCGACCGACGTGACCAAGGGTGAGTTAATCGACAAGGGCTTCGCTGCCAACACGATTCGTGTGGTGCCCTGGGGCGTCAACACGGTCGTCACCGATGGCGCGGCCACTGAGCAGACCCTCCGGCGGTACTCGCTGCCCGACGAGTTCGTGTTGTTTGTGGGCACCGTCGAGCCGCGCAAGAATCTCGCCGCTCTTGCTGCCGCGACAGCAATGATCGACATGCCACTAGTTGTCGCCGGAGCGCCGGGCTGGGGCAACGCCGCTGTTCCTCCCAATGCCGACGTCAGGTTCCTCGGCCACGTGCCGGCGGACGTCTTGAGTGCGCTGTACGTGACCGCCTCCGTGTTCGCGTATCCGAGCCTGCACGAGGGGTTCGGCCTGCCCGTCCTCGAAGCAATGGCGCACGGCACTCCGGTGGTCACGAGTCGTGGCACAGCAACCGAAGAAGTAGCCGGTGGCGCCGCAGTGCTCGTCAACCCAGCCGAAGTTGAGTCGATCGCGGCGGGGCTCCACACGGCACTCGACAATGCTCCTGAACTCGTCCGGCTCGGCACCAAGCGGGCTGCTGCATGTTCCTGGGAAACCACGGCCAATGCGACCGTCGAATGCTACCGAGAAGTGCTCACCTGACAGGACGAGAACACCGCAGTTCGGACCGCCGCTGACGGCTGCCATAGTGTGTGCTGTGTATGAAGGTCGCACTCACTGTCAATGACTTCTTGAACCGAGCAGAGCTCGTCTATCCCGACCGGGTCGCGGTCGTTGACGACCCCGATCAACCAGCCGAGTCGTGGGGCGAGATGACCTATGGCGAGATGGCCAAACGTGCCAGGGCGATGGCTGCTGGGCTCGATGCAATGGGCATCGGCGTGGGCGAGCGAGTCGCCATGGTCAGCCATAACTCCGCACGGCTCCTCACCGCGCTCTTCGGCGTCTCGGGTTCCGGGCGAGTTCTCGTGCCGATCAACTTTCGACTCGTCGCCGAAGAAATCAAGTACATCATGGAGCACAGCGGCGCCCGCGTGCTGCTGATCGACCCCGAACTCGCTGACGATCTCGCAAGCGTCGAGTGCGAGACGAAGCTCATCATCGGCGCCGAAAGCGATGCCGTGCTGATGAAGTTCGACACCGAGCCAGCAGCTTGGGATGGCGACGAAGATGCCACGGCCACGCTCAACTACACATCCGGCACTACCGCCCGGCCGAAGGGCGTGCAACTCACACACCGCAACGTGTGGCTCAACGCCTCGACGTTCGGCTGGCACATGGGCGTCAACGATCGTGACGTCTACCTGCACACGCTGCCGCAATTCCACTGCAACGGGTGGGGCATGCTCTACGCCGTCAGCGGCATGGGT
>CAWUXP010000143.1:0-4916 GCA_963926495.1 Candidatus Ilumatobacter herschelensis | reverse complement strand
CGGCCACGTTGCCGGATCGATCAACGTCGGCCTGAACGGCCGCTACGCCGAGTTCGCTGGCTCGGTCATTCCCGATGACGTCGACATCGTCCTCGTTGTCAACGATGGTTTCGAACTGGAAGCCAAAAACCGACTCGCCCGGATCGGGTTCGATCGAGTGGTTGGCTACCTGCAATTCCCCACAATGGTGATGGCAGACAACCCTGATCGAGTCATTCGGGCTTCGCGGATGACCGCATACGAGTTCGATGCCCGGCGCGACGACATCGACGGCCTGCAACTCGTCGACATTCGCAACCCAGGCGAGGTCGAGCACGGCACGATCCACGGAGCATCCACCATTCCCGTGGGTCAGCTTCCAGGCCGACTCGGCGAACTTGACCCGACGGCTCCGACCGTCGTCTACTGCGCCGGCGGCTACCGATCATCGGTTGCAGCGAGCGTGCTCCGTCAAGCGGGATTCGACGATGTCTCCGACATTATCGGCGGCTACGGCGCCTGGAACGAAGTCCAATCGGCATCAGCCTGAACATTCACCGACCCTTCTCACGAAACGATTGACATTGGCCTACACCGAGAAGTTCCAACAGCTTGCAGATACTGCAGTTACGCAAGCCCGAGGCGTCGAGCCGGCGGACGTCGATGCGCTCATCAGTAACGGTGCCATCGCATTAGACATCCGTGATCCCGACGAACACGCGGCTGGCCACATCGACGGGTCGGTCAATATCAGCCGCGGCAAGCTCGAGATGCTCGTCGAAGAGCAGATCCCCGATCTCGACGCCGTGGTCCTGTGCTATTGCAACGCAGTCAACCGCGGGGCGCTTTCGGCTGCCTCGCTCAAGGCCATGGGATACCGCAACGTTGCCTACATTGACGGTGGCCTCAACGGCTACCGGCAGCTCACGCAGTAGCAGTGATGTAAGAGCGAGGCGGCGTGCCTCAGAGGCTGGCGATTGGCAGCGTCGCGATGTAGATCGCTGCGCCGAGCCAGAGCAACGCGCCGCCGCCGAGCAGAACGCGCTTCACTCGATCAGTTTGCAGAACCGTCGAAATACCTGCGAAGAACAGGACCGACGCAAGGATTGTCGAGACGAGCACGTACTTGTCGCCGGTGGTGTTGTTCTTCGACCCTTCTTCAAACTTGGCGTCGGACGCTTCGATGGTCTCGTCGCCGACGGCATAGAAGGATTGGTAGTACTCATCGGTAAATGGGAAATCAAGGTCGTTGTCGAACCACTCGTTGACTGCAGCTTCGCCCTGCTCGGACATATTCGTGGTGATGAAGTCGACGGTGTCGTAGGCAGCATCTTCGTCGGCGCCCGGCTGGTTGAGCTGGAGGACGACTTCAACGAAGAGCGTCTGGTCGAGCGAGATGATTGCACCGGCTTCGCCGTATTCGCTTGATGCGTCCGTCGACAGTCGGGCCGACTCGGTGAGCGCCTTGTCTTGCAGGCCGCCCCAGAGGTTGGCTTGGTAGGAGCCCCAGGCGATTGACACAGTGGCGAGACCGAGCAGCACGGCCGCGACGATTTCGAATCGCTGCTTTTTCTTTGACTGCAGCTCAGCCGCTTCGTCGGTCACGGTACTTGTGTCGGTCATTTTTACTCCAGGGATCGATGTTGGTCTGAGACCAAATGGAACGTGGCGTTCCGCCCAGCGACTGTACTGCCAGTGTTATGTCATTTCATCTGTTGGTGATGTGGTCTGCTTCGATCGAGCGCCGGTCGACGCCGACGACGAGCGCAGCGGGGTTCGGCGAGATCGACATCCACACGTCGCGTTCGCTCGGGCGGGCCACGCCATCCAGTTCGGTCGTCAGCCCGAGGAGATCGGTGAACAGTTGGACGTGGAGGTGCGGCGCCCAGCCGCCGTTCTCTGAGCGGGCACCGACGCGGGCGAAGACAGCACCGCGTTCGATGTGTTGGCCCGGCGTAAGTTGCTCAACACTTGCGTGGTCGAGGTGGCCAACGAGCAGCCAGAACGGGGTGTCGTCGGGCGTCTGGTATTCCAAGATGACCACGCCGCCGTAGTCGCCGGGCAGATTCCGGATGTCGCATGCGTGAACCAGTCCTGCAAGTGGGGAACACGCGGGCTGCCCGTCAGGGACGAAGATGTCGATGCCGAGATGCAGGGTGCGTCGCTCACCCGCGGTGGTGGCGAATGAATCGGTGTCGTAGATCGAGCGGATTTCGGCGTATCTGCCGAGGCTCGGACGATCATTGGGGATCTCGGCGTTGCGGTCCGAGTCGCCGCTCCAATCGAGGATCTGGGCATCAGCCAGGTCAGCGGTGACGATCGCTGCAGGGTCGAAATCTGGCGAGCCAAAAAATTCCTCGATAGTGCGCTGGCTGGCAATCGGGACGTATCCGCAGGCATTGCGATACGTCGCGTGCGCGACTGCATGGGGGAGTGCATCGAGCAGCGCGATGGCGTCGGTGATCGCTGTCTGGCTAACCAGCAGGTAGTCGGCGTTGTCGGGCTGCTCGCGGACCTGGAGTTCGGCGACAGCGATACTCATGGCGAGCCGGGTACGGATGACTGCATCGAGCACGGCGAGCTCTTCGGCCTCCAGTGGAGCAGCCTGGTGGTAGCCGCGCACGACGTCAGCAGCGGCGGCCAACGGGTCGATCTGGCCGAGCATGGCATATGCAGCAGCGACGCCGAGCCCGACGATCCGTGGGCCCCGGACAACATCGCCGTAGTCGATCAACGAAAGGGATTCGTCCGGAGCGACGATGATGTTGGCGTCGTTTGCGTCGTTGTGGATGGCCTGCTGCGGCAGCGCGAGTAGTTGGGGGAGTGTCGCAGTGGCGAACGACAGCAGGGTCTCGGCGGCCCAGGGATGCAATGGCGTGCCGATGTCGGCGCACTGCAGCATGTTCCAGCGGTACCGCCGCTCGGTGGCTGCGTGTTCGAAGCCGGCGAGTGCGGTATCGGTGGTGGCAACGATGTTGCCGATCGACCGACGATGGTCAGGCGATGATGCAGATGCATGTGCTGGCCGCCCGTCGACCCAGGTGAGCAGGCGTGCGACGTAGTGCTCACCATCAGTTTCGAGGAGTTCGCGACCGACGAGCCGCGGAGTGTTGGTCGCGGGTCGAGCTGCAGCGACGATGGCGAGAGCCGCGTCTTGCATGTCGAGCGCAGCGGTCGAAGAATCAGGGGAGTGCACCTTGAACACGAATTGCTCACCACCGCGTGCGATGACGTGCGTGTTCAGATCGGCTTCACCGGGCAGGCGATGGCAGCGCTCAACGTCGATGCCGAACCGCGTTCGCAGCGTGCTCTCAATGTCGGAGTCGTTCATCAGGTCAGCCCTCGTTTTCCCAGAGTTCGAGTCGGTTGCCCTCAGGGTCGTGCAGGAACACGGAGCGCCCGCCCCACTGCTGCATCGGGTCCGAGGTCGCGACATTGTGCGCTGCGAGGCGGGCGCACTCGGCAGGGAGATCGTCAACCTGCCAGCTCAGCGTGATGCCAGCGCCGCCGGCTGGGTCGATCGATGTGCGGGCGGCGTCGGCGACGCTGAGATGTGCTGCGTCGTGCAGGGCGAACTCGACGAACCAAGCAACCTCGTGCGTCGTTTCGAGTGCGATGACATCGCGGTAAAAGGCAACGGTGCTGGCCCACTCGGAGCAGTAAAGAATGGTGTTGGACCGGCCGATGTTCACCGATTCAGCCAATCATGGACGCGGTGTGTTGCGGTTCATTCGAGCCTGATTCCTATCGCGCTGAGTGCGTTGCTCATCGCAGCCGAATCGAGGATGGCTTCGGCCGCGGCGAGTTCTGGTGCGAGGTATCGGTCGGGGCCGGCGCCGTCAACGGCGGTGCGCAGCAGTGCCAGCAGTGCGCCGGTTGCCGGCGCCGGTGTGAGTGGCGTACGGAATTCGATGGCCCGGGCAGCGCAGACGTATTCGACGGCAAGGATGCGGCGAACGTTGTCGACCACCTTGCGAAGTTTGCGGACCGCGAGCCAGGCCATGGAGACGTGATCTTCCTGCATGCCTGATGTGGGGAGTGAGTCGACCGAAGCCGGAGCGGCGAGGCGCTTGTTCTCCGAAGCCATGGCGGCTGCCGTGTAATGGCCAATCATGAGGCCGCTGTCGACGCCGGCTTCGTGGGCGAGGAATGGGGGAAGGCCGTGGCTGCGGGTCTTGTCGAGCATGCGGTCCATGCGTCGCTCGGCGATTGCGCCGATCTCGGAGACGGCAATGGCGAGGAAGTCGGCAGCGAAGCCGAGTGGTGCGCCGTGGAAGTTGCCACACGATTCGACGCGGCCGTCGGCGAGCACCATCGGGTTGTCGATGGCTGAAGCGAGCTCGTTGCGGGCAACGAAGCTGCAGTGGTCGAGGGTGTCGCGGACGGCGCCGTGGACCGATGGCGTGCAACGGATGGAGTAGGCGTCCTGCACGCGGGTGTCGTCGTCGTTGTCGTGGCTGGCGACAATCGGCGAGCCGGCGAGCATTGCTCGAAGGTTCGTCGCGCTGACTGCCTGGCCGGGTTGCGGACGGAGCGCCTGGAGGTCGGCAGCGAACGGTGTGTCGGTCGCGAGGAGCCCCTCGACGGTCATCGCGGTGATCATGTCGGCCTGGCTGAGCAGGCGTTCGATGTCGGTGATTGCAAGGCAGAGCATGCCCAAGATGGCGTCGGTGCCGTTGGTGACGGCGAGGCCCTCTTTCTCGGCGAGTTCGATGGGTTCGAGGCCGGCGGCGGCAAGTGCGTCGGCTGCGGGTGTCACCTGCGCGTTGTAGATGACGTCACCTTCGCCAAGCAGTGCCAGGGCGCCGTGGGCGAGCGGGGCGAGATCGCCGCTTGCTCCGAGCGAGCCGTACTCGGGGACAATCGGCGTGATGCCGGCGTTGAGGAGGTTGATCATGGCCTGTGCGACGAGTGGGCGGGCGCCGCTGTTGCCGAGT
>CAWUXP010000142.1:0-12784 GCA_963926495.1 Candidatus Ilumatobacter herschelensis | reverse complement strand
TGCTGCTCGTGATGCGCTGGGAACCACCGTGATCGAGATTCGCGGTGAGCAGGTCGACCTCGCCGAGCCGTGGCCACGCAAGCGCATGATCGACTACGCGTCCGAGGGCACCGGGGTCGAGCTGCATCCGTCGATGCCGATCGCTGACGTTCGCCAGGTCGCTGCAGACCACGACGTCTTTGTCGAGGAACGCTGGGGCGCTGGCAAGATCATCGAGGAACTGTTCGAGAAAACTTCGGAGTCCTCGATCGTCCGTCCAACGTTCGTGACGGGCCATCCGACCGAAATCTCACCGCTGGCCCGGGTTGACCGCAACGACCCGTTCCTCACCGAACGATTCGAAATCTTCGTCGACGGTCGCGAACTCGGCAATGGCTACTCGGAACTCAACGATCCCGTCGAACAGCGGGCCCGCTTCGAAGACGAGCAAGTTGCCAAGGAAGCCGGCGATGCCGAGGCCGGCAGTGTTGACGAGGACTACATCCGTGCGCTCGAGTACGGCATGCCGCCGACCGGTGGCCTCGGAATCGGCATCGACCGACTTGCGATGCTGCTCGCCGGCGTCGACTCGATCAAGGAAGTCATTCTCTTTCCCACGCTCCGCCCAGAAGCCCACTGACGACAAGAAAGACCGAACGATGACACGTATGGCATGGGGCGCAGGCCTCGCAACGATCGCAGCTGACGGCTCCACTCTCGACACCTGGTACCGCTGGCTCGGCTGGGGCGAATTCGGATCCGACTTACGAGCGGACGGAAGCGGTGGCGACAGCGTCCACTGGAGCCAGATCGAAGAGCGACTGGGCATGCGCGACGTGCGGGACGAAGTCCGCAACGTCACCATCCGACCGGTTCGCATTTCTATTGACGTCGACGAGGCGCCAGGCTCCCCCGAAGACGCATACCTCCGCCTGCATCTGCTTTCGCATCGTCTCGCTGTACCGCGGTCGATCACGATGGACGGCACATTCGGTGCACTCAACAACGTTGCGTGGACCAACCTCGGCCCCGTCGCCGTCAGCGAAGTCGACAACGTCCGCCTGAAGGTCAAGCAGGCCGGTGGCGTCTTGAGCGTCCACGGCCTCGACAAGTTCCCGCGCATGACCGACTACGTCGTGCCGACCGGCGTGCGTATTGCCGACGCCGACCGTGTTCGCCTCGGTGCACACCTCGCTGAAGGCACCACCGTGATGCACGAGGGCTTCTGCAACTTCAACGCCGGCACGCTCGGCACGTCGATGGTCGAAGGCCGTATCTCCGCTGGCGTGATCGTCGGTGACGGTTCCGACGTCGGCGGTGGTGCATCGATTCAAGGCACGCTGTCCGGCGGCGGTACCGAGGTCATCTCGGTTGGCGAACGCTGCCTCCTCGGCGCAAACTCCGGCATCGGCATCAGCCTCGGCGACGACTGTGCTGTCGAAGCTGGGCTCTACATCACCGCAGCCACGCCGGTTTTCACCCCTGACGGTGTGGTGAAGGCTCGTGAAATCAGCGGTATCAGCGGCGTGCTGTTCATCCGCGACGGTCAAACCGGCCAGGTAATCGCCCGTGCTCGCAGCAAGAGCTGGGGCGAGCTGAACAGCGAACTGCATTCCAACCAATAAACAAGAACCCATAAACGCGCACAGCTACTGTCCGCAGATGGCCAATGAGGAGCCCCGAGTCCAGCCCAGTCGCGCAAAGAAGCCAGCCGACTGACAGCCGTTCTGTCACACCAAGGTCTGCTTGGTGTACGCGGGTGTGACGCGGGTGTGACACAGATGCGACGCGGATGCGGTGCAGGGAATCCACCCTTTGTCGGTGCATGATGGCTGTCATGAGCGAGACCACAAAGTTCGAGCAGTTCGCCGACTTAGCGCGGGCGCGCCGCACGTCGCTGCTGATGAATCGCGAACGACCGGTCGAAGCAGCGATCGTCAGTGAACTCTGCACGCTCGCGACGTGGGCTCCGAATCACAAGAAGACGTGGCCGTGGAAGTTCGCCGAGTTCACCGAAACGGGGAGGGCCCGGCTGGGCGAGACAATGGCCGCCGATATGGCTGCCGCCGACTTTGGCGACGCCACGAAGCGCGAGAAGACACGCACGAAGTACCTGCGTGCTCCGTCCGTCCTCGTCGTCGGCTGTGAACCACACGCCAACGAGACGCTGCACCAGGAGAACCGCGACGCCGTTGCAGCCGCAATTCAGAATCTGCTCCTCGGCGCAACAGCGCTCGGCCTCGCCAGCTTCTGGTCGACTCCGGCGCTCCCTTGCCCGCCGAGGGTGCTTGAACTGTGTGGCTTCGACCAGGAGGATCGTGTCATCGGCGTGCTCTACCTCGGGTGGCCCGACGGCAACTGCACCGCACCTGATCGGCCGGTGCTGTCCATCACTCGCGTGTCGAGCTGATTGAATCGTGGCCGTGCAACAGACCATTGTCACCCTCGACCTCGAAGGCGTCCTCATCCCTGAGGTGTGGATCGCCGTCGCCGAACGAACCGGCCTCGAAGCGCTCACACGGACCACCCGCGACGAGCCCGACTACGACGTGTTGATGCGGTATCGCTTGAACATCCTCGAACAGAACGGCCTGACGATGTCGCTGATCGAAGATGTCATCTCGGGCCTCGAGCCACTCGACGGAGCGAAGGCTTTCCTCGACGAACTGCGCACACAGACACAGCTGATCATCTTGAGCGACACGTTCGAGCAGTTCGCTCGGCCGTTCATGCGTCAGCTCGGTTGGCCCACCGTGTTCTGCCATCGCCTCGTCGTCGAAGACGATCGCATCACCAACTACGAGCTGCGCCAGCCCGACCAGAAGCGCAAGTCGGTCCAGGCCCTCCACGGCCTCAACTACAAGGTGATTGCTGCGGGCGACAGCTACAACGACACGACGATGCTTAACGAAGCCGACGCCGGTTTCCTGTTCCACGCACCAGACAACGTCATTGCTGAGTTCCCACAGTTCCCAGCGCTCAAAACTTTCGACGAACTGCTCGCCGCGATCACCGCCGAACTCTGAGTTTCAGTTGGGGTCAGACCCCAACTGAAACTTTGGTTCCCAGCTGAAGCTTTAGTTCGAGGTATCAGGGCGTGTAGGTACCAAAGACCTCGCGGAGGCTGTCGCTGATTTCACCGAGGGTGCAGTCGGCACGGAGCGCATCCTTGATGCTGTAGAGCACGTTGTCGGTGCCTTGCGCTGCGGCCTTCACCTTGGCCAGCGCCGACTCGACAGCCGAGTTGTCACGGTTGGCCTTGTACGCCGTCAAGCGCTGGATCTGGCTCGGCTCGAGTGCCGGGTCAATCGGGAACACCACCGGCTCAGGCTCGTCGTCCATCGTGAACTTGTTGACGCCCACGATGGTGCGGCTTGAGTCGTCGATCGACTTCGTGTACTCGTAGGCCGAGTTCTCGATCTCCTCCATCTGGAAACCCTGCTCAATCGCCGAGACCGCGCCGCCCTTTTCATCAATGGTGGCGATGTACTCCCAGGCGAGCTTCTCGACCTCGTCGGTCAGGGACTCCACGAGGTACGACCCGGCCATCGGGTCCGGCGTGTCAACCACACCCGATTCGTAGCCGATGACCTGCTGCGTGCGCAGCGCCATGCGTGCGGCGTCTTCGGTCGGCAAGCTCAGCGCTTCGTCGAAGCCGTTGGTGTGGAGCGACTGCGTACCGCCCATCACAGCAGCCATCGCCTGCAGCGTGACGCGCATGATGTTGTTCATCGGCTGCTGTGCTGTGAGCGTCGAGCCGCCGGTCTGCGTGTGGAACCGCAGCATTTTCGACTTTGGATCCTGAGCGTTAAACCGCTCAGTCATGATCGTGTGCCACATCCGTCGGCTCGCGCGGAACTTCGCGATCTCTTCGAAGAAGTTGTTATGCCCGTTCCAGAAGAAGCTCAGCCGCGGTGCAAAGTCGTCGACGTCAAGGCCGGCGTCGACTGCTGCTTGCACGTAGGCGATCGCGTTAGCGAGCGTGAAGGCGATCTCCTGCACGGCTGTAGAGCCGGCTTCGCGGATGTGGTAGCCAGAAATCGAGATCGTGTTCCAGCTCGGCACATGCTCAGAGCAGTAGGCAAAGATGTCGGTGATAATCCGCATCGACGGCCGCGGCGGGTAGATGTACGTGCCGCGGGCGATGTACTCCTTCAGCAAGTCGTTCTGGATCGTGCCGCTGATCTGGTCGGCGGACACACCGTTCTCTTCAGCAACCAACTCGTACATCAGCAGCAAAATCGCCGCGGTCGAGTTGATTGTCATCGACGTTGACACCTTGTCGAGCGGAAGATCCGCGAGCAGGAGCCGCATGTCTTGCATCGAGTCAATGGCGACGCCGACCTTGCCGACTTCACCTTCAGCGCGACCGTGGTCAGAGTCGTAACCCATCTGGGTAGGCAGGTCAAACGCACAGCTGAGGCCGGTCTGGCCGGCGTTCAGCAGGAACTTAAAGCGTTCATTCGTTGCTTCGGCATTGCCGAAACCCGAGTACTGGCGCATCGTCCAGAGGCGACCGGTGTACATCGACGAGTACACGCCACGCGTGTACGGCGGCGCCCCCGGCGCTCCGAGCATCGCTGCAGCATCCCAGTCAGCGAGGTCGTGTTCGTCGTACAGCTTCCTGATCGGGATGCCGGAGTCGGTCTGAGGGAGATCGGAAACGTCAGCCATGTCGGTGATCGTATTGCGACCCAGGCCCGCCGACCCAGTGCAGTCCAAGTTGCTTCCTCAGCGGGCTGCGACGATGGCGACTTCCATCTGCCACTCCGGTCGGGCGAGCTCAGGCACCGTGACCAAGGTCGATGCTGCCCGGTGCGCTCCGAGGAAGGCGTCCCGTGCGGCCATCACCGGCCCCAGCGGCTGGCCAGCAACGACGTAGGTAGTGACTAACACCACGTCGTTCCGCGACATCTGAGCGTCGTCGAGCATCGCTGCGATGTTCTGCCACACGACTGCTGCCTGATCCCCGACGTCAGCCGGTGTCGAACCGTCAGGTGCAGTCGGCACGACACCCGAGGTGTGGAGCCAGCGCGTCGGATTTTCTGTGACCACAGCGTGGTGGTAGTTCGCAGCCGGAGCAGCAATCGAGGTTGGATTGATCGAGCGGTTCACACCATGAGCGTTGCACAGCAGCCTTATGCTCGCCACGATGGACGAGCCGCAGGCACAAGGGCCGATCTCGCGCTGGCTGAGCACGGCGCAACCCGAGGCACTATTCGTCCTGTCAGCGGTGGCTCAATACATCGGCGCGGCGATCGCCGTTTTGCTCTTCGATGAAGTCGAGCCACAGACCGTGGCGTGGTTCCGCGTGATGGGCGCCGGCATCGCACTCCTCGCGATTTCACGAGGTTGGTGGCGCGGGTGGACGCGGCAACAGTTGGTCGGCGTCGCGCTATTTGGCGTCACGACAGCGCTGATGAACATCTTCTTTTACTTGGCCATCGACCGCATTGACCTGGGCAAAGGCGTCACGATCGAGTTCATTGGACCAATCCTCGTTGCAGCCTGCACGACAAGGTCCGTACGGAACGGCGTCGCACTGGCGTTCGCGATCGTTGGCGTCGTGGTGCTCGGCGGTGTAGAGGTCGACAACAACTTGCCAGGCCTCGTGTTCATCCTGATCGCTTCTGCGCTGTGGGCGCTCTACATCGTGTTTGGTGCCCGGGTCGCCCACGTCGATCGCGGCGTGGTCGGTCTCGGTCTCGGCCTGGTGATCGGCACAATCGCGACCGCACCGATCGGCGCACCGTGGAGCGGACCCGTCTGGGTTTCCCCGCTACTCCTCGGTCTCTGCCTCCTCGTCGGCATCTTCTCCAATGCCGTGGGCTACGGCATCGACCAGTTCACCTTGCGGCGCATTCCGATCCGGCGCTTCTCGCTCCTTCTTGCGCTGCTTCCGGTCACCGCATCGCTCGTCGGGTGGATCGCCCTCGATCAGCGCCCTTCGGCGATCGATGTCATCGGCATTGCGTTGGTGTTGGTTGGTGTCGCTGTGCAGGAACGTGACGAGATCGAACGTGTCGAGCGCGTTGTCCAGACTGATCCTGCCTGACCTTGCGCCCTTGAATTGCCCTGACCGATCGGGAACCGCCGACCCCCGGCTCACTTGACACCGGAGCTACTGTTGAAACATGGCCAACACGATGGAAGACCAGCTCGCCGAAATCGAGAAGGAGGCGACAGCGCCGAAGGAAGACTTCGCTGCCGAACGCCTCCATCGCAAGCAGCGCCTCGCCTGCGGTTTGCGCACGATGGGTCGCCTGCATCTCGCTGAGGGCGTGGCTGGACACGTCACCGTTCGCGACCCCGAGCATCTCGACCGTTTCTGGGTCAACCCGTTCGGCACCAACTTCAAACTGATGACCGTCAGTGACCTGATCTGTGTCAGCCATGAGGGTGAAGTGGTCGAAGGTGACGGCCCACTCAACCAGGCAGCATTTGCCATCCACGGCCAGATTCACCAGGCCCGTCCCGACGTAATTGCCGCTGCGCACTCGCACTCGATGTACGGCAAGACGTTCTCGACGCTCGGCAAGCCGCTGAAGATGATCACGCAAGACTCGACGATGTTTTACAACGATGTCGCCCTGTGTAACGACGGCAGCGGCGCCGTTGTACTCAGCGCGGAGATCGGCAAGAAGATGGCTGACGCTCTCGGCGACAAGAAGGCCATGATCCACCAGAACCATGGGCTGATTACCACCGGCGGTTCGGTCGACGCCGCCGTCTGGTGGTTTATTGCCCTCGAGCGCGCCTGCCAGAGTCAGCTCACCGCTGAAGCAGCTGGCACCCCGATCGAGATCCCGCAAGCCTTCTGCGAAGACGGCCTCAAGGCGCAGGGCAGCGACGCAGCCGGCTGGTTCCAATTCCAGCCGTTCTGGGACGAACTCGTTGCACGCGAGCCCGAATTCCTCAACTGACCTGCGCTGGCCCGGTCGCCCGATTGCGGCGTTGCAAAAACTCCTCATTGACCAAGATGCTGGACTGTCGCGTGCTGTGTCGAGGCAACGTTTGCTCGGTCTGCGACGTGTCAGTAATCCGACGGTAGGGGATGCCCGCGAGCCGGAGATATGGGGCGGGTCTGGTGCGCTATGCGTGCGGCTCCGGGGGCGATCCATCCGCGGGTTCTCCTGAGGCGTCTGGCAACTCGCTTGGACCAGACGGTGGGCCCATTGAAGATGAGTCGATCCGGTCGACACTTTCTGATGCGAGGGCTCGGTGGGCTGAAGCGGAGATCGATACGTACCGGCTCGAAGTTGCCGAGGAAGTGAACTATTGGTCGGCTGGCTGTGTATGGGCCACCTCCGTCACCGATGGAGCGGTGACGGAGGTATCAGTCGAGCAGCTGCACGACCCCATAGAGCGCGATGCAGACGAAATCGAACAGTTCAGTGACCTCTCATTCGGCATCCACACACTCGACGTGATGTTCAACGAGGTGGGCGTGCCAGTCGCGATCGACTTCGACCTGGCCAACGGGGCAGACGAAGAGACCGCGCTCCGGTTGACCTTTACGACGTAGTTGTCATCGTCCCCGCCGAGAACCCTCGGACACGTGGATGCGATCACGGACACGTGGATGCGGTCAGATGTTCCTGTCGGCAGCCCATAGCTGGCCCGCGCGATCACCCGGACCAAGGCTCCCGTCGCCTGCACATTCAGGAGCGGGTCGCCGAGCGAATACGTGCCGATACGAGCGCTTTCGGAGTGCTCCGCCGATGAGCGATATGTGTGTGCTCGGACTACACGGCGAGTTCCGAGAGAACGATCGCGGCGACGAGGGTGAGGTGCCGATCGCCTTTCGAGAGTCTCGAGCTTGCAAGACGGCCGTCAGGAGCATCGAGGGGAAGAATCCGATGGCGTAAAGAATGAGACCGACTGTTGGGAGCGCTGCGCTGGGAGCATCGCACTGAGGCGGAGAGGAGTCGTTGACAGCAAGGATTAGCGGTCCATCGCAGACCGGCTCGCCCTCACTCGCCCTCACTCGCCCTCACTCGCCCTCACTCGCCCTCACTCGCGAGGTACGCGACCACGAGCAGCACCAGCCAGATCAGCGACAAAACAATCCCGGCTAGAGCTGCACTACAGCGTGATCACGGGTGACACCTCGTCGCCCAACAGCGTGGTCACCGACGACACGTCGTCGCCGAATAGCGCGGTGCCAAGCGTCTGTGGCAGCGACTGGGTGGAGATCGAGGGTGGCCTGAGCTGCGAGCTTCCCGATGGCACGCTGGTCACCGTTGATCTTGATGGCAACATCATTCCCGCCAGCTTTGATGCCGATGTCTCCGTCGGAGAGATCAAGGTGATCGGCAACGCCAACGCCATGGCCAACTTCGTGCCGGGAACCGGTGACTCGATCGGCGGGCTCGCTTCGGGCACATCCGCCGGCCGCCGGTCTTATGTGGCTTACTGGCTTGATCGCTGTAGCTCTCGGCGCTCTTGCTCTCGGCGCTGGCGCAGCCCTCGGTTCGTTCCGTCCCGAGTTCGTTGGAGTTCGGGCCTCTCTCCACCTATGGGGGGAGGCCCGATCAAACCTTGAGGCCGATGGTGGCACCACGCGCCTGCGGTACCGTTGATGGAAATGTTGGGCTTTGTGGGAGATACCGAACTCGGTCGGCTGCCAAACAGTGTTGAACGCGAACGGCTGTGGGCTCGTTGGGCAGTGCCCATCGCAGTGCTCATCAGCGCTGTCGCGATCATCACGAGTGATGGCCACAACGGCCTGGGGATCCCGCTCCAGATCCCTTCGCTTCTCACCTTCGCAATCAACGGATGGCGCCGACTGCCCTCCGTTGCTTTGGCAATCGGTGGCGCTGCTGGGCCCGTGATCCTGGCCTACTTCCACATGGCGGAAGGGTCGCTCCTCTACCTCCCAATTATCGCCGTGATGGTCGCGACGCACGAGCAGTCACGAACGTTGGCCAACGTTCTGATTGGCCTCTTGTCCATTCAGCCACTCCTCACCCAATTGACCGTGCAGGCCGACAACGGCTGGCCATATTGGATGATGGGGACCCTCTTCGGATGGGGATTCGGGACGATCGGCAGAACCAACGCCGAACTCCTCGAGAAGCTCGACCTCTCCCGACAACAGATCGCCGAACAGGCGGTGGCGCTCGAACGTCGGCGCATCGCCCGAGACATTCATGATCTGGTCGGCCATTCGCTCACCGTGGTCCTATTGCACGTCACCGGCGCTCGGCGGGCGATGCATCGCAACCCCGAGGTAGCGGAGGAGGCGCTCGAGTTGGCCGAGCGGGTTGGTCGTGAGTCGCTGGTCGAAATCCGTCGCAGCGTAAACCTGCTCCGCGAAGAAGGCGGCGACACCCGACCGTCGCCCGAAGGAGCCGATATCGACGACCTGATCGCCCAGAGCCAGTCGGCGGGGCAGAGCGTTGAGTTGAGCGTTGATGGCGATCTGTCCGTGATGCGTGGTGCCGTGGGACTCACCGTGTATCGGGTTCTTCAGGAGTCGCTGAACAACGCGGCGAAGCACGCTCCAGGCGCAAGGGTGGATGTAGAGATTCGCACTACCGAAGCGGAGTGTCTTCTTCTGATCGACAACGGCGCTGGCGGGCCCGCGATGTGTCTCGGCGAGGGCGGAGGATTTGGGCTGTTGGGTATGCGCGAGCGGGTGCAAGCCGTTGGCGGCACATTGGTTGTCGGCCCGGAGGGCAGCCGTTGGCGGGTCGAAGCCTCGATTCCGCTCATTGAACATCTAAACCAATCGATCAGCGAGCCGGCAGGATCGACAGCAGCAAGGCCAGCAACGTGATCCGTGTTCTTTTGGTCGACGACCAGCCGCTAGTCCGGGCGGGTTTATCTCATATCCTGACCCCCGACGACGGGTTCGAGATCGTTGCCGAAGCAGGCGACGGAGCGGAAGCGCTCGAACAACTCGCGCTTCACCCCGTCGATGTGGTGTGTATGGACATCCGGATGCGGGGAATGGATGGTATCGAAGCGACGGCTGCAATTTCTGAGATCGACAATGGCCCGCCGGTTCTGATTCTCACCACGTTTGATGACGACGAGGCGTTGGTCGGTGCGCTCGAGGCAGGCGCGGCGGGTTTCGCTCTCAAGGAAGCGTCGGCCGAAGATCTGATTCGCGCGGTGCAGGCTGTTGCCGGTGGAGGAGCGTGGCTCGACCCTGCCGTGACCCCTCGGGTGCTCGACGTGTATCGCCGCCAGGCTCCTGCCCAGCGCGACGCGACCGGATTGGTCGATGTGCTTACCAACCGAGAGAGCGACGTGCTTCGCCTGATGGCCGAAGGGGCCAGCAACGCCGAGATCGCCGAGCAACTCTTCGTAAGCATGGCAACCGTAAAGACCCACGTGGGTTCGATCTTCTCCAAGCTCGGGGCCCGTGACAGGGCTGCAGCAATCGTGTTCGCCCATCGCAATGGTCTTGTCTAAGGGGTCGAATCCCCCCGTGGGATGAGGGTTAACTAACCGTTGGTCCGATGACCGCCGAGGACTTCATCGTCACGATGGAGATATGAGAACAGAGACAACACCGCGACAACCAAACATCAGGGATCTCACCGTAAGCCCGCAACGTTTGTCGTCGCGCTTCTTGTGGTTGTTCTCGCTCGCCACCGTCTGGATGGTCGGTGGGCTTCAGCTTGACGGCTACTACCACGCAACCGCCCCTGCAACTGAGACCTTCTTCACCTCCTGGCATCTCATCATGTACCTCGGTATCTTCGCAACCATAGGGGTGGTCACCTACAAGGTTCATTCCGAGTGGGACTCTGACGCTACGTCACTGCGCGATGCCATCCCCAACGGCCTATTCCCCGCAGTCGTTGGAATCGCGGTCATTGCTGTGAGTGGCGCAATCGATTCCGTTTGGCACATTGTGTTTGGTATCGAACAGGACCTCGAGATTCTGGTCAGTCCAAGCCATCTTGGCATTTTCTCCGGAATGGCGTTGGTGTCGTTGACACCGATGTTGGCGCTCGATCGCCATGCCCAAAATTTGCGGACTTCTGATCGCGTCCTCGTCGTTGCATCGGCGAGTCTGGCACTTTCTGTTGTGCTGTTGTTCACACTGCATGCAACGGTTCTTAATGGACTGAACCTTGGGCCTGAACCAGGCGTCGAGAACTTCTATCTGAGTTCGTTGGAGCTGTTTCATGGCTTTATCGTTCCGTCAGCGTTCTTCGTCATACCAGCGGTTTGGCTACACAACCGCTATTCGATCAGCCCTCTCGCCCAAGCTGGGCTTGCCGCCTTTCCAGCACTAGCTCTCTGGGCCGTGATGTCGGGGGGAGAACATCCGGTTGTCATTGTGCTTCCGCCGGTGGCGGCCTTCGTTGCAGCTGTGCTGCTAAAGAAGCTGCGCGGAGTCATCCGGGTCGATGCAATCTCCGGGGCTGTACTTGGTGGTCTCTTTCCTGCGGTGCTCTGGGCGTTGTACTTTGTCGCCGCCGGTCTGAGCAATGTGCCGCGCACGTGGAACGCCCACTTCTTGTCGGGGGTGTATGTGGGGGGCATCTTCGTCGGTGCCGTAACTGGAGCTTGCACCGTGCTCATCGGTCAGGGCCTTCGAGTGCAGTCGCAATCATTACGTGATGAGGCTCAACTGGCGGCGGTCAACGATGGTCGATAGCGCTCCAAACCTCATTCCGGCCCCTCAACAATGCATGCTCGATGGGCCGCGTGTGTCACCCACAAAGCTGCTGGCAGTCCGAGACGGGGCGCTGCAGCTAAGGGTGGAGGGGTTTAGTATGAGAAGACCGGCGATTGCGTTGGCTCTTTGTGTTCTGTTGGCCGGTTGCTCCGGTTCAGGAGAGTCTGAGGGTGCCGAGTCAAGCAGCCCAACGTCCCCTGCTTCGTCAACCACCGTCGAAGCGACGACCTCAACAACCGAAACTGAGACGAACACATCCGACGAACCCGCCGACGAACCTCACAAACCCGTCGAACGGCGAGTGACGGTCGCGGGCGAGGAGCGTACATTCTTCCTGTTCGTGCCATCGAGTGTGGACACATCGGAACCGGCTCCCTTGGTATTGAACCTTCATGGAAGCGGTGACAGGGCACCGGAGCAAATCAGCCTGAGTGGTTTCAACACTGTGGCTGAAACCGAAGGCATTGTCGTTGCCTACCCGACTGCCAGAGCGGGACAGTGGACGTTCCTGAGCGACGAGCCCGATGTCGACTTCATGGACGCCATCATCAATGACGTTAGCGAGCAGCTTTCGGTAGACACCACGCGGATCTACGCAATCGGGTTTTCCCAGGGTGGTGATTTCTCTACCTCACTGCCCTGTCGCCGACCGGGTATGTTCGCGGCAGTCGCATCGGTATCGGTTCTCAACCATCACACGACACCTACTTGCAGCGAATCCGCGCCGTCTGCGGTGCTCTCGATGGTGGGTACGGCGGACGGGATCTACTCCATTGAGAAAGGTCTCACTGAAGATGTTCCGGACCCGGATCCACCTGGGCCACTGGCCGACGAGGTCGCTGGCTGGGTTTCGACCAATCAATGCGACCCCGAGCCTGACGAAACAACCACGGACAAAGATGTCGTCGTGCGAGAGTACAGCTGTGAGGCCGGTGCTCTCGTCGTCATGATTCATTCGGGCGGGCACATCTGGCCCGCCGAAGACGGTGTTGGTCTCGACGCCAACGCAGCAATCTGGGACTTCCTCAGCAAGCACTCGAACACCGAGTAGGGGCTGCACCACGGGCGCACTCAACCCCACGCCCCACTGGCTATTCAGACAACACTGGTTGGCCCGATTGCGGAGCCCGTGACTGGCGGCTTCAACTGTCCACACCGTGTGCG
>CAWUXP010000141.1:0-9627 GCA_963926495.1 Candidatus Ilumatobacter herschelensis | reverse complement strand
GCCCGACTGCTGGAGCGAATCAGCTACCGGTCAGCGGCGGCCGTCACGGTGCTGTCCGACGATCTCGGCGACAATGTCACCGCGAAAATCCCGGTATCGCGAGCTTCGACGGTCCACGTGATCCCGAACTTCGTTGACACTGACGTCATTCGCCCTGGCGATCGGTTGACGCCGTATCGCGCAGAACTTGGCATTGGTGATGAGCCCGTGGTGTTGTACGCCGGCAATGTCGGCTTCTCGCAATCGCTTGACCTCCTGATCGCAGCCGCACGAGAATTGCCACACGTGACCTTCCTGATCAACGGTGATGGTGCGGCGCGGCGCAGCTTGGAAGTCGAGGCCGAGCCACTGTCGAATGTCCGTTTTGCGGGGTACATCGAGCCCGAGCGACTCTCTGAACTGCTGGCCACCGGAGACATCCATGTCGTTCCGCTCAAGGCTGGGTTGGGCCGGGTGTCGGTTCCGTCGAAGACGTATTCGATCATGGCGGCTGGGCGCCCGGTTGTTGCTGCCATTGACGCCGGCACGGCTGTTCCCAAAATTCTCGAGTCATCCGGCGGCGGCGTGGCAGTGCTACCAGACGATGCCACGGCGTTCGTCGAGGCGCTCAACACGATGTTGGTACGCACTGACAGGGGTCTTTCAATGGGGTTGGCAGGCCGAGCTTGGGTTGAACGCGAAGCGTCGCCGCAGGCCGTCGGGGTGGCGTATCACCACCTGATCGAACAGCTGGCCGGGCGCGCACCCTGATCCGGTCGAACGACCGCTAACCTTTGATCCTCGTGGCATCTTCCTCGTCCTCCACCAAAAAAGCTGCTCGGCTTGCCCAAAAAGGCAAGGGGCAGAAGATTCGCTTTCAGGGCGGAACAATGTTCCCCATGATCGTGGCACTCGTCGTCGTGCTGGGCCTTGCCCTCGTCGTGTATGCACGCGAAAGTCGGCCCGCCGCAGACGCCTCCGACCCGTCAGTGGGCGATCACTGGCACGTTGCCTACGGATTTAACATCTGTGGCGAATGGTTTTCGTTGCAGGGCAACGCAGAAGAACGTGATGCTAACGGCAGCTTCATCAACACCGACTTCGCCCGCACTGGCGTGCACAGTCACGACGACGGTGTCATTCACTGGCACGCCAACTCGCGTGCCGCTGTTGGCCGCCGTGCTGTCTTCCAAGTGCTCTTAGACGTCTACGACGTTGAACTCGAGAACAAGAAGCTCGTCTTCCCCGAAGAGCAGCGTGCTCAGATGGCTGCGGTCTTCGGCGATAAGTATGAAGACGGCGTCTTCGAATCGGGCGAAACCACCTGCACCGTCGATGGCAAAGAGGTCGACGGCAGTCTCCAAATGGTCGTGTGGGACAACTTCTCAGACATCGATGAAGGCACTACCTTCGTGGCGGCGTACGGCAGTGTTCGTGTCGACCGCGACGCCAAAGTCTTCTCGGTGGCCTTCGTCCCCGACAACACCGATGTTGGAATGCCCCCGTGGGCAAAAGACCTCCCGACGCTCGGCGCAGTCGATAGCGGCCAGCAGCTTCCCGATGGTCAACTCTTCGGTGGTTCCACGGTGCCTGGTGAAGAGGTGCCGACGATCACTGCCGGCGACAACCAGACCGTCGAAAACGGCGATGTCGACGGACCTGCAATCGAAGACGAGCCGACGCCGGTTAGCGACGCACCCGCCGAATCAGACGGCTGATGCGCGCCGTCGTTCTCGTCGGTGGGTTTGGTACGCGACTCCGGCCGCTGACCAACCATTCTCCAAAACCAATGCTGCCAGTTGGGCATCGCCCGATGATCGCTCGGCTGGTTGACCGCCTGGCGCGCGGTGGAGTGACCGACGTGGTGCTGGCGTTGGGTTTCAAGCCCGAGCCCTTCATGGCAGCATTTCCTGACGGAAAGTGCGGCGATGTCAACCTCACCTATGCCGTCGAGCCAGAACCACTCGACACCGCTGGCGCTATCCGCTTTGCAGCAGAGTCCGCTGGCATCGACGACACGTTCGTTGTCGCCAATGGCGACGTACTGACCGACCTGTCGGTTGCCGACCTCATCGCTGCACACCGCAGTCGCAAGGCCGAAGCCACCATGCACCTGATTGGCGTCGACGAGCCGTCCGCGTTCGGAGTAGTGGCGCTGGAAGATTCCGTCGAAGGTGGCGTCGGCCGAATCATCAACTTCGTCGAAAAGCCCGAGCCCGGCACCGAGCCGAGCAACCTTGTTAACGCTGGCACCTACATCTTTGAGCCGTCTGTGCTCGACCTGATCCCAGCAGGCGAGCGTGTGTCGATCGAACGATCGACCTTTCCAAAGCTCGTCGAACGGGGGGGTCTGTATGGGTTTTCGACTGAGGATTACTGGATTGATGCGGGTCGCCCTGAGCTCTATCGGGCGGCCAACCTCGACCTGCTTAGCGATCGACGCGTCTTCGACCGCTGCGCGGCGATTGCCCCGACCGCAGTGGTGTCGAGTTCGGCAACGATCGCGAACAGCATTATTGGTGACGACGTTGAAGTCGGCGATGATGCCGAAGTCATCGACAGTGTGTTGCTTGCCGGAGCACTTGTTGGTGCGGGTGCGCGCATCAGAGCCTCGCTGGTAATGGGCGTCGTCGGAGCTACTGCTCAGGTCATTGGTTCGATGGTCGGCGCCGAGGGCGTCGTTCCTGCGGGGAGCGGTCTAATCGACGGTGCTCTGCCTGATCCCGCTGCGGTCTGACACCTCTGGCGTATCGTCACTCCATGAATATTGTCGTGATCGGGGGAGCGGGCTTCATTGGTTCGCATCTGGTCGACCGGCTGTTGGCAGAAGGACACAGTGTCGATGTCATCGACGACCTGTCGTCGGGTGGCCTCGCCAACCTGGCCGAGGCCCGAGCCGCTGGCGGCAAACTTAAGATTCATCACCTCGATTCGACGACGGCCGAAGGTACCTCATTGGTTGGGATGCGACGGCCCGACGTCATGTATCACCTGGCCGTCTTTCCGCGCCCGCAACGGTCGCTGAGTGACATCGCCAACGGATTCGCGTCTGCGCTGACTGCGCTCGACGCGGCGCGCCAGTTCGGTGTCGGCAAAGTGGTTGTCGCACTTCCCGCCACAGCTCTGTACGGATTGCCCTCGGTCAGATCGCTGCCCGTCAAGGAGACGGAGCCAGTTCCACGTGGCGTGCGAGGGGTCGTGGCGAGGGCGGTGTTCGATCTACTGTCGACCTACCGAGAGCAGGAGATGGTTGAGTTCAGTGCGCTCGCGCTCGGCTCGGTATACGGCACTCGTCAGAAACCTGAGAGTGGGGTCGTGGCTGCTTTTCAGCGGGCCATTGACGAAGGCAGTGCAGCAAACGTCACCGGTGATGGTCGACAGACACGTGACTTCGTCTACATCGATGATGTGGTTGACGCGTTGGTGCGCGCTAGCGAGCGGAGCACTGGCTTGTTGATTAACGTCGGAACTGGTGTGCAGACGTCGATTCGAGACCTCTGGTCGAAGATGAGCGGCGATGTATTGGGAACGCCGCATCTGGTGCGGGCGCGGCGCGATGAATTGCTGTGCTTCGCGGTGTCACCGGTGCGTGCTCGAATCCACTTGGGATGGTCACCGTGGACCGACATCGACGCAGGTTTGATTCAGCTCCGCTCGAGAAGCTGACCGACGGAGCGGTCAGTCACGAACTGCCTGCAGCGTGGCGATAGCAAGGTTTCGGGCGATCTCCGGCGACGACATGATCGATGGGGTGATGACGCACTTCATCCCTTCGGCCACGATGGCAGCTGCCAGGTGCGCATCGACAGGATCGATGACGAGCGCGGTCGCGATCGAGGCATAGAGACGTGCCACCCCGACCACCGATGCCTCATGACCAAGTTCGGTCAGCATCCGCGCCGCTGGCCCCTTCAGCGCTTCGCCACCGACGATCGGTGAGACAGCCACGACGGAATCGCGTCGGGCGGCAAGAAGATCGTCGACCCCGTCGAGCGAGCGGATGGGCGCAATCGAGACGAGTGGATTTGACGGTGCGATAACGACAATGTCGGCGTTAACCAGAGCTGACCGAGCTGATTGCGTCAGTGCTGCAGCGCCTTCGAAGCGGACGGCAGCGGTGACGACATCGTGGCGGAGCCTGACGAAGTAGTCCTGGAACGACACGTCGCCGTGGTCGGCGGTCGTGACGATTGTGGTGCGTCGGTTGTCGGACATCGGCAACAGCCGAATCGGCAGGTCCCAGGCTGCCCGAATCTCCTCGGTCACTTCGGTCAGTGTTGCCCCCTCTGCGAGGCGAGCTGTGCGGTAGAAGTGCGTGGCCAAGTCTTGGTCGCCGAGGTTGAACCAGCGTGTCGCTGCGGTCGACCCAGCGGGCCTGACTCCTTCGTACCGGCCGAGCGCTCCCATCGCGGTCCAGGTTTCGTCGACGAGGCCCCAGCCGCGTACGGGGTCGGTTGCTCCGGCCAGGGTGTAGGTGATCGTGTCCAGGTCGGGCGAAATCGAGAGACCGTGCAGCACGGTGTCGTCACCGGTGTTGACGACGGCGGTGATCTGCTTGGGCTCGATGGCGTCGCGGAGCCCACTCAGAAATCGTGCCGCTCCGACTCCACCGGACACGACGGTAACGGTGGGATCTGTGACGGTGCCGTCCGGCGACGGTTGTTGTTGATCAGTGGTCATGATGCGGCTCCTTTGACGATGTCGATGTACAGCTGGGTCAGTTGGTCGGCGGTACCTGCCCATGAGAATCGTTCGAGGTTGCGATGCCCTTGATGAATCAGCTTCGTGCGGACCGTCTCGCTACTGATCGCGAGGTGCAGATTGGCAGCAAGCGCCTCGACATCGGCGGGTGCGGCGTAGAGGGCTGCTACACCGGCGACCTCGGGGATCGACCCGGCGGTGCTGGCGACCACGGGGAGGCCCGCCTGTTGCGCTTCAAGGATCGGGAAGCCGAACCCCTCGTCAAGGGAGGGGTACGCCAGTACTGATGCGCTGAAGAGGAGGCGAGATTTCAGCTCGTTGTCGACCGGGCCGAGCCGAACGACGCGCCGCTGCACCGCACCAGGCAACTGCCGGATGGCCTGGTCGACCGCCGGTTGATCGTTGCCTGGGGCTCCGGCGATCACCAGACTGACCGTGGGGTGTTCGTCGGCGACACGGGCGAACGCCAGAACAGTATGCGGCACGTTTTTCCGTCGCTCGACTGTGCCGAGCGAGAGAATGAATGGCTTCTCGCGGTCAAGGTTCGACAGTTGGGCTGGCCAGTCGTGGCGGCGCTGGTTGCTGCTTTCACCGTCGCTGGTCACGCCTTGTGGGGGCGGACCGAGGAGCACGGTGTGTACCCGATCGGTGCCAAGGAGCGAGCGGGCCCGTGTCGAGGTTGCTGCTGAACAGGTGACGACGTGGGCACCTCGGTCGACTGCCCGCCGGAGGAGTTGTGCTGCGCGGGTGACGTCGACGCTGACATCGTCTGGATGCTCAAGAAACCAACAGTCGTAGACCGAGACGAGCTGAGGGCATCTGGTCGGGGGAACGACGTAGTTGGTGCCGTGCACGATGTCGGGGTGTCCGAGTAGGCGGTCGAGAGAAAGCGAGCGGCGCATCCAGAGGCGGTGCGCCAATGCTGCCGGAATCGGCAGACGTCGTTCGGGAGCTGTGACCTTGGCCCGTGTGCTCAAAACGTAGGGGAGTAGTTCGACGTCTGCTTGGTGCGCCAACGCGTCGAGCGTCCAAGCAACGGCGTTACCAATACCGGTGCGTTGGCCGTGTAGAGGGCCAGCGTCGACTGCTACTCGCACACCGGTACTCCCACCAGTTGTCCCAGGTCATTGGCGCCCATCGCGGCCGCAGCGTACCGCTGACAGATGCTCAGATAGAGTCGGCCGTCTTATGCCACGCGCTTTTATTACGGGTATCACTGGTCAAGACGGTCATCATTTGGCTGAGTTTCTGCACTCCAAGGGCTATGACGTCTACGGAATGATTAAGGGGCAGAACAACCCTCGGGCAGCCAAGCTGCAAGAAGAGATGCCGTTCATCGAGTTGGTGCCGGGCGATCTTGCTGATTTGCCGTCGCTGGTTGCTGCACTGCAGATTGCTCAGCCTGACGAGGTGTACAACCTGGGTGCGATCAGCTTCGTGGCGTTGTCGTTCACGCAAGCCGAGTTGACGGCGAACACGACCGGGCTGGGTGTGTTGCGCATGCTTGAAGCCATTCGCATGGTCGGTGGTGCCCAGAACAACCCGATCCGCTTTTATCAGGCGTCATCGTCGGAGATGTTCGGCAAGGTTCGCGAGACCCCGCAGACCGAACTCACCCCGTTCCATCCGCGTTCGCCGTATGGCTGCGCGAAGGTTTTCGGCCACGACATTGTTGTCAACTACCGCGAGTCGTATGGCATGCATGCTTCGTCGGGCATTTTGTTTAATCATGAGGGCCCGCGTCGTGGTCTCGAGTTCGTGACTCGCAAGATCTCGAATACGGCGGCTCGTATCAAGCTGGGCTTGCAGCATGAACTGGTGATGGGCACTCTTGATGCGAAGCGTGACTGGGGTTACGCGGGCGATTACGTCAAGGCAATGTGGATGATGTTGCAGCAAGACGAGCCTGATGATTTCGTCATCTCGACGGGTGAGGCGCACACGGTCCAAGAATTTGTCGAGAAGTCGTTTGCGCATGCTGGGCTTGACAATTGGGAGCAGTACGTCCGCCAAGACCCGAAGTTTTTCCGGCCCGCCGAAGTCGATCTGTTGATCGGTGACTCGGCTAAGGCCAAGGCGGTACTCGGCTGGGAGCCCGAAGTTGGCTTCGACGAACTGGTCAAGATGATGGTCGACAACGACATGATGCTCGAAAAGGCCAAAGCCGGTCTCTGACGCTGGAACTGTTCTCCATGAACGAGGCGTTGTGATTGCGGTCGGCCGAACTGAGCGGCGCCAGTAGGCACGCGCGATGTACGACCTCCTCGGTGCCGCGGTGGCGGCGTTCGGCATCGTGTTTATCGCAGAGTTGGGCGACAAGACCCAGTTGCTCGCTGTCAACTTTGGTTCGCGTTATTCGCTCCGGCAGGTGATTGCGGGCCTGGCGTTGGGATACGGGGCGGCCAGCCTCGTCGCTGTCACCGTGGGCGGTCTGCTCGGAGCAAGCCTGCCGCAGCGGCCCATCGAAATTGGGGGCGGCCTCATTTTCATCGTGTTCGGCCTGGCTGCCCTTCGCCCAAGCGATGACGGCGACGACGATGCGCGACGATCGATGGTTCGTTCATCGGTGATCGCCACGATTGGTCTCGCGATCTTTGTTGCCGAAATGGGCGACAAGACCCAGATCGCAACTGCCACGCTGGCCGCGCGATCGAATCTGATCGGCACCTGGATCGGGTCGACGGCTGGCGAGGTGTCGAGTGGCATGATCGGCGTTTTGGCTGGGTCGATGGTCGGCGATCGGATCTCGGCAACAGCGATGAAATGGGTATCAGCGCTGCTGTTCGTGGCGTTTGGTATCGCCATGCTCGCTGGCTGGCCCTAACCGCAGCCGACTCGTCTGCACATTTTGCGCAGACCGCCACCGGATCGATCATGGGTGAACCGACCGATTTCGGACAACGACAATCGGCAGCGGGTGATTGATCGTGACCAGTGGGCCCATACATAGACTTCGCTACGAACATATGATCGTTGATATTATGTAGTACGAACACGTGTATACTAAAGTATGTTATCGACCTTCGAGTTGGAGTGTGGGTTGGAGTGTGAGGTCAACGACATTGTTGGCGTCCTCAACTCCCAGCATGCGGCGTTGGTTGATCGGGTAGTCGTCCTGTTAGCCGATGAGCGGTTGTGGGCTGGCGAAGGGATGACGTCGATGTCGGCGTGGGTTGCGTGGCGGGCCGGGATGTCGCCCGCAATGGCTCGGTCGGTTGTGGCGATTGCCGAACGAGTCGCCGAGTTGCCTGCTTCGAGTGAGGCATTCCGGCGTGGCGAATTGTCACTCGATCAGATGGCGACGATTGCCCGGAACGCACCAGCGTGGACTGATGTGCAGTCGCGTGATTACGCGATCGTGATGACGGTCACGCAGTTGCGTCATGTCCTACAGAAGTATCCGTTCCCGGCACTCGACGATGACGGCCGCGAACTCCCGGATGAGCCTCCCGCGACCGGCGACGCTGCGTCCGGCGACGACTCCGCATCCGGCGGTTCGGTCGATGATGGTTCGGGCGACGGGTCGCACAGCGAGATCGATGCCGAGGACGTGGCTGACTCAGCGAAATCGTCTGACTCCGGGTCGGCGTCGGAGCGGTCGTCGGTTGAACAGTTTCTGTCGCTGTGGCAGGACGACGACGGCTCGTTCCGTCTCACCGGTCGCCTCGACGCCGATGCGGGGATGATCGTGCACGCTGCACTCGACGAAGCCCGCGACCGGCTGTTCCAGCGCGGCGAGTTCGGTGCCGGGCTCGCCGACGCGCTGTGTGAGATGGCCCAAGCGTCGCTCGACTCGGTTGCTGACCCGGCTCGCCGGTCACGGTTTCGGGTCAACTTGTTCATCAACACCGACCGCGGCGAGCGCAACATGGCCGACGCAGCCGGCTGGAACGTGCCCGACGCGATCCGCCGCTACCTCACCTGCGACGCCACGATCACACCCGTGTTCGTCGACAACGGCCTGCCCGTATCGGTCGGGCGTGCCCAGTACGTCGTCCCCGTACGCACCCGCACCATCATTGAACAGCGCGACCACGGTGCCTGCAGGGTTCCTGGCTGCGATGCGACGCTCGGTCTCGAAGTGCATCACCTTGTTCATTGGGAACACGGCGGCCGCACCGACACCGACAACTTGTTGCTGGTGTGTGGCAAACATCATCGGATGCATCATCGGGGCAGGCTCGATATCACCGGCAACGCCGAGCAACCCGACGGCCTCGAATTCCGCAACCAACGCGGTCGGGTGATCGCAGCTTCGGGTGCTGCACCGAACCCGCCGACCGGGTCGCCACCAAAACCGGCAGCCGTGTATTCGCATCCCGACGGCGGCCGGATGGACACCGCACAGATCTACTTCAACCTGCCCCGGACCTACTACGACGACCTGCGTGAACGGCTCGGGACCAGCAACGACTACCTCGCCAAAATCCAACCACCAGGCGTCCGTTCGCCGGATCCAACAACAGGCGTCCGCTGGCCGGAAGCGTCGGTGAAGAACGGGCCGCGCCGAGAGGCGCTCCAGCGTTAGCTCTCGAAGGGCATGTCGGTGATGGCATCCATGATCGAGTCTTGATCCGGAACCACGCCGATCATCAGCTTGTACCGCAAGGTCAGGCCGAAGGTCACCATTGCAGCGATGGAGGAAGCCAGGAGGCCGATCTCCACGCGACGGAATACGTCGTCGCTGCCTTGCCATGTACCGATGATGAAGGCGATGACGCCGATGCCCCAGCCGATCGAAACCAGTGCGTGGCCCTTGAGGGCAATCACGGCTTGCGCTGTTGCCAAGGCGATCATGTAACAAGCGCTCGAGAACGCGAGGAGTGCCAAGGTGCGGCCGGTGAGGTCGGCATCGAAGACCACCTCGAGCGCCCAGGGGCCGATGAGGAATGCGCCTGCCGTGCCGACGACGCCCACAACGAGGACCACCATCATGAGGCGCTTCAG
>CAWUXP010000140.1:0-3542 GCA_963926495.1 Candidatus Ilumatobacter herschelensis | reverse complement strand
AGAGGTGGTCGTCAGCTACTTGCGCCGCGATGGCCACGAGGTAGCCGAGGCTGGTGACGGCCACACCGCACTCGAATTGCTCGATGCCGACCCGCCCGACCTCATCGTGCTCGACATGATGCTCCCCGGTGTCAATGGCCTTGACATTCTGCGCCGTGTGCGATCAACCAGCTCGATTCCGGTAATTATGCTTACGGCCCGAGCTGAAGAGTCAGACCGCGTGGCCGGCCTCGAACTCGGCGCCGACGACTACGTGGTCAAGCCGTTCTCCCCTCGCGAACTCGCTGCACGAGTAAACGGTGTACTCCGCCGCACTGCCGGTCGTGTCGAAGACGCACCCGCCACGCTGACGTTCGATGGGCTCCGCATCGAACCGTTGAGCCGTGAGGTTCGCATGGGCGATGAGATTGTCGACATGACCCCGAAGGAGTTCGATGTACTGCTCTTTCTGGCTTCGTCGCCGCGTCAAGTGTTCTCACGCGCTCAGCTACTTGAGTCGGTCTGGCAGTCCTCGCCTGAGTGGCAGGATCCTGCCACTGTGACGGTGCACGTCCGTCGTATTCGCAACAAGATTGAGTCCGATCCTGAGCACCCGCGGTGGATCACTACGGTCTGGGGTGTCGGCTACCGGTTCGAGCCGTAGAGATCGCTGGAACAAATATGACCAGCACGCACACCCACGATGGGGAAGCTGCCCGCTCGGGTGTCGACCTCCAAGGTGTCGGCCACCAGGCGCGCCGGATGAACCGTCTCGGTCGCCGTTTCCTCGGCGCCAACCTTGCAGTCCTCGGTGTGGCGATTTTGATGATCGCTGTCGCCGCCAACGAGATGTTCATCAACGACCACGACCGGCGGCTCCTCATGTGGGTGCTGGTGCCGGCGGTCCTGAGTGCGGCGATGGTCGCCATGCTGATGGCGCGTCCCGTTGCACGCGATGCGAAACGAATCTGCGATGCAGCGATGCGGGTGGCTGCCGGCGACCTGTCCGCCCGGACCGGCGTGGTTCGCAACGATGAACTCGGCGAGGCGGCCGAGATGTTTGATGTGATGGTCGACCGTCTGAATGCCATCGAGACCGAGCGCTCATTGATGCTGTCATCGATTTCTCACGACCTGCGTACGCCGCTTGCTGCATTACGCGCCGCCGTCGAGGCGATTCGTGATGGGGTCGCTGACGACCCGGACCTCTACCTTGCTGGCATGGAACGTCAGGTGCGGGCATTGACCTTCCTGGTGGACGACCTCCAACTCCACACGCGTCTCGTAAGTGGCACCTTGCAGCTCAGCCGTGCCCGCATCGACCTCACCGAACTCGCCGATGAGTCGATGGAGATTGTTCGCCCGCTGGCCGAGAGTCGGGGCATCAAATTGCTGCTCGAAGCCACGGAACGGGTGACGGTCGACGCCGATGGCTCACAGCTCGCTCGCGTGATCCGCAATCTCCTGGACAACGCAATTCGCCATGCCCCCAATGGTTCGGTTGTATTGGTGCAGGTAGTTCGCAACGAGCGCAGCGTGACGTTGCGTGTCCACGACGAAGGCCTTGGCTTCCCCGATGAATTCCGGGACCGGGCCTTCGAGCCATTTACCCGAGCCGATCCGGCGCGTGACACGCGCACTGGCACCGCTGGTCTTGGCCTGTCGATTGCACGGGGCATCGTCGCTGCACACAACGGGACGGTTGTACTCGGCGACGGTCCGGGCGGCGACGTGCGGATCTCTCTGCCGCTTCCGGTCGCCAGTTAGCGCTGCCCGTTCGGCCAGGTCGTTGCTGCTTCCACCAGACCATCGATCAGTGAAATGGTGTGGGGTGTCAGCCCCGGACCCTCCCAATCCCACCACATGGGGCTGGAACCGCGAACGCGTGGCGGCAGTTCGATCTGTACGCCCGCCTGGCGTGGCAAGTTCACCGGGTTGTCAACGTGCAGGCCACGGAGTTGTTTCGGGATTGTCTCGAGGTCAGTGACGATGTCGTACGCCGGGAGGGCTCTCTGCAGCGCGGCGCCGACATGGTGGGCGAGGGGGCGGTTGTTCCCGCCGAGCAGCAGCGCGCTGAACATGCCGCGTCGACCAAACCCGTGGATCGTGATGACAACATCGACGTGTTCGATGAATGCCGCCAACCGTTCAGACTCTGCGGGCCGGACCTTGATAGACGAGAGGTGCTCGCGCATCGGGACGGGCTGTACCACGCCGTAATACGACGCACCAGACCGCTCCGCTGCAGCGGCTGCGATCACATCGGTCTGCAGCTCGAGATTCCCACCGTGATACGCCATGAATCCAAGCCGTCCGATGGCGTGTGGCCGAAGCTCACAGACCTCTTGTACACCTGGTGCACTGAGGATCGCAGCGAACTCTGACATAGGACCATCATGTCGGAGGGATGAGCGTTCAGCGACCCGGAGGGCCAGTGCCGTTACGCTTCGCCGAATGCTCGTGTGGATGGATCTCGAAATGACCGGCTTGGATCACACTTCGGAAGTGATCGTCGAAATCGCAACGTTGATCACCGATGACAATCTGGAGATCATTGCTGAAGGGCCCGACCTGGTCATTCATGCAACCGACGAGCAACTCGCTGCCATGGATCCGTTCGTTGTCGACATGCACACGAAGTCAGGGTTGCTTGATCAAATTAAGGCATCGACAATCACTCTTGAAGAAGCGGGTGCTGCGACGTTGGCGTTCATTCAGGAGCACGTGCCCGAAGAGCGCACGGTGCCGCTGTGTGGCAACTCGATTGGCACCGACCGTCGATTCCTCGATGCGTATCTCCCCGAGATCGAGAACTACCTGCACTACCGCTCGATCGACGTGTCGAGCGTCAAAGAGCTCGTCAAGCGGTGGTATCCGGCGATCGATCACAAGCGTCCACGTGGCCAAGGGTCGCACCGTGCGCTTGACGACATCCGTGAATCGATCCGCGAGATGGCGTACTACCGCGAGATGGTGTTCATCGACTCGGCAGCATCGCCGGCGAATGGCGATTCAACCGTGAGTTAATTCCTCGGACGAACCGACGCCGCTTCTCTAGGTTGCGTGGCGTATCCACATGTGGGCGCTCGGCATACGTGCTGTCGGTCTGCGTCATTTGATCTGTGGGCTTCGGCCGGTAGTCACGGTGCCCAGGTTTCGATGAGGTTCCGAACCTGGGCAACGGCGCGTTGAGGGATAAGTTCCCCGTCATGCGCGCAATCGTCCTTCGTGAACATGGCGGCCCCGAGGTCTTACAGATTGAGGAGGTCGACGATCCCACGCCCGGGCCCGACGAAATTGTCGTCGACATTGCTCATACGGCCCTGAACCGCGCCGACACGCTGCAACGCATGGGGATGTACAACGATCCGCGCAACCGCGCGATCGAGATTCCTGGCCTCGAATATGCCGGCACGGTGTCCGCAATCGGAACCGACGTCACCAACTGGTCAGTTGGCGATCGAGTAATGGGCATCGAATCGGGCGGGTGCTACGCCGAGAAGGTCGTGACGCACAGTCGTCAGGCATTGCCGGTGCCGAGCAATGTCGAACTGGCCGACGCT
>CAWUXP010000139.1:0-10749 GCA_963926495.1 Candidatus Ilumatobacter herschelensis | reverse complement strand
CCGCGCTGGCGCACCGCATCGACCTTGAGTGACGGTGCCGTCGAGGGCATCACAATCACGGCGTCGCAGCCAAGGCGGTTGGCTGCAAGGGCAACACCCTGGGCATGGTTGCCCGACGAGCACGCGATGACACCACGAGCGCGGTCCTCGGGGTCGAGGTGCGCCATCTTGTTGTATGCGCCGCGGATCTTGAACGAGAAGACCTCCTGAAGGTCTTCTCGTTTGAAGAAAACCGTGTTGTTCAGCCGGCGCGACAGCCCAGGCGCAGGTTCCAGCGGCGTCTCAATCGCGACGTCGTAGACCTTCGCATTGAGAATTCGAAGGAGATAGTCGACGTCGCTCACGTCACCTAGTCTGGCCGGTGTCCAGCGAATGCCCAGCGATCCAATCGTCAGCGTGAATTTTGTTGGTCTGCGGAGCGCTCAAGCTTTCTTCGAAGCAACGCCTGCTTTCTGGTCAAGTCGGACATCGTCAAACATTTCACGCAAGCCGACAGAGAATCAGGTAAACCGTTTGCATGAAACCTGCAGCCGACGATCCGTCGACCATCGCGCCCGCAGCTGCACCGATCCGGCCGATCGTGATTGCCGCCAACAGGCTCCCCGTGATGCGCGACGACACGACGCAGACCGGCTGGGCCCCAAGCCCCGGCGGCCTGGTTCGGGCGCTCCTGCCCATGCTCCGATCATCGGGCGGCACGTGGGTCGGCTGGACCGGCACGCCCGACGACCCGACTGAGCCCTTCACCGTCGACGGCGTCGACTGCCATCCGATCGACATCAGTGCCGAAGAAGTCGAGCTGTACTACGAAGGCTTCTCAAACGACGGCCTGTGGCCTCTCTATCACGACGCACTTCGCGAGTCGACCTTCGACATTGCTCAGTGGGAGGCCTACCAGCGGGTCAACGAGCGCTTCGCCATCACGCTGGCGAACATCGCTCCCCCAAACGCCATCGTTTGGATCCACGACTACCAGCTCCAGCTGATCCCGGCGATGCTCCGCAAGCAGCGTCCTGACATCACCATTGGTTTCTTCCTGCACATCCCGTTCCCTCCCTACGAGCTGTTCTCGCGATTGCCCTGGCGCAACGAAATAATCGATGGCCTCCTCGGCTGCGATCTGATCGGTTTCCAGCGACCGAAGGGCGCGACCAACTTTGCTGCATGCGCAAGCCAGTTGCGCCAATCTGACATCGGCGAGAACGTCATCCACAATGCCGGGCACCGGACCCAGCTCGGCGTGTTCCCGATCTCGATTGACTTCGCCGAGGTCGAGGCGGTCGCTGCCGGTCGAGCCACGCGCAAGTTGACCAGTCAGATTCGCACCCGCCTGGGCGATCCCGAAGTGATTCTGCTCGGTGTCGACCGGCTCGACTATACGAAGGGGATCGGCCTCAGATTCAGGGCCTTCGGTGCGTTGCTCGAGTCGGGCGAACTCGACGCTGAGCGTTGCGTCATGGTGCAGGTCGCAACACCGACTCGCGAAGCCGTCGAGCACTATCAGGATGAACGACGCGAGATCGAACGGCTCGTTGGCGAGATCAACGGACGCTTCAGCAGGATCGGGCTGCCCGTCATCCACTACCTGTACCAAACGCTGTCGTACGACGACCTCATTGCTCTCTACCGCGCCGGCGATGTCATGCTCGTCACCCCGTTCCGCGATGGTATGAACCTCGTCGCAAAGGAGTACGCCGCCGCACACATCGACGGTGACGGCGTGCTCGTCCTGTCGGAATTCGCTGGTGCCGCCGACGAACTCACCGATGCGGTGCTCGTCAACCCGCACGACGATCGGGCCCTCCAGGAGTCGATCGTGACCGCCGTCGAGATGCACCGCCACGAGCGGCGGGCGCGCATGGCTGGGCTCCGCGAGCAAGTCAAGCGAATGGACGTCCAGGGTTGGGCCGACAGGTTCTATGCGGCGCTCGCACAGGCAGCCAAGAACCAGTGACCCTCACGCCCGAGTACCACAACCCGAAACAGCTGGGCATCGAAGTCGCCGGCTGCGAACTGCCGTTATTGATTGGCCTTGACATCGACGGTGTGCTCGCCCCGCTCGTTGACCACGCTGATAACGCACGGCTGCTCGATGGCATCGCTGACGTCTTGACTCGCCTGCTCACAGCTGATCACGTGACGGTCGCTGCCGTGTCGGGCCGCGCTGTATCGAGCATGCGGACCTTCGGGCTCCCCGCCGCCGTGCGCCTTGTTGGCAGTCACGGCATGGAACAAGACGGCCGCCCGTTCGAACCGCTCAACAGCGCTGAGCGAGCCCGTCTCGACCAATTGATCGAACTGGCCGACGCCGCAGCGAACACTGGTGGAGACGGAGCGTGGGTGGAACACAAGCAAGCCAGCGTTGCAGTCCACATCCGCGAGGCCGACAAAACACTCGGAACAGCTGCGCTTGCCGCACTGGCCATCGCAATACAAGGTGTCGATGGCGCCTCGGCCAAGCCCGGCAGCAACGTGCTCGAACTTTTCACCAGGCACGCGAGTAAGGGCAACGCGGTCAAACGACTTCGATATGGATCTGGAGCACGCTGCGTGATGTTCGTCGGCGACGACCTCACCGACGAAGAGGCATTCGCTGCACTGAGCGAAGTAGACATATCGATCAAGGTCGGCCCTGCCCCGACCATTGCCCAGTTCCGACTGGCCACTCCAGAGCATGTGCTGGAGTTCCTCAGCGCTCTCGCAGACTGCCTTTGCGAACCTGCCTGATCAAAAGAGTGATGCCTGCCCGGCGGGTGGCGTGCGCTTGATCGCCGTCCAGGGGTTGCAGTTGTCCATGAACACCCAGCTGCGACGATGAATCGCCGACGGCCCATAGCCTTTAATCGCCGCCTTGTGAACGGGGCAGGGGTAGCCCTTGTTCGTGTCGAACGACCAGTGCGGGTACGACTCTGACATCGCTCGCATCTGCCGATCACGAACGACCTTGGCGAGAATACTCGCTGCGGCAACGCTGAGGCAGTGAAGGTCGGCTTTGACAGCCAGTTCGACGTTCGCCACTGACGGAGAGACGAAGTCCCACTTACCGTCGGTCACTGCGACGTCGGGCACGATGCTTAACCCGTCGATAGCGCGCCGCGTGGCCAGTTTTTGCGCTGCAGACATCCCGAGGTGATCGCACTCCTCTTGGCTCGCCCCACCAACAGCCCATGACACGCACCAGTTGGCAATCTTGTCGAACAGGGCTTCACGCTCACGTTCGGACAGCAGCTTGGAATCACGAACACCGTTGACTCGAGTGTCTCGGGGCAGAATCGCTGCGCCGACCATTAATGGCCCGGCCCAAGCTCCGCGACCCACCTCGTCGATGCCGACGACAGTCTCATGCCCGCGAGCCCACATTTCCTTCTCGATCGCTCGAGTCGGTGCCCTCATCTTTGAGCTGCGGTACTTCGTCGCCATGCCGACTGCATCATGCCAGGGTCGAGGCCGTCCTGCTGTCTCGTCCCTGACGAGTACGCGGGCTCAGGTGAAGCTGGTCGAAGTTTGCGAAGGCGGACCGCTCTCCGCCGTGAGCGAGAGGCTGCGTGGGGCGGCGGGCTTCGCCGGCGCTGCCCACAGCGACTCGCCGGTCTGGTCACTCGACGACCAGTCGGCGTCGACAGCAGAAGCACTCAACCGTTGCGCTTCGCCGGTCTGCTCCCACAGGACGGCAGGCCGCTCCCCGTGCCAACGCACAGCGAATGACACCGTTGACGACGCCGATGTAGGAACGCCGTGGAGTTCAAAGTTGGCTCCGAGCCAACGATTGGGGATGCCAGTCGGAAGCAAATTGGGCCCATCGGCCAGCCGTCGCTCGACTTCGTGAACGAAACGACCAACCGATGCACCCCGGACAATTTCTGAGAATGGGCCGGTCTTGGGCCGAGCAGCGTCGCCGACGCGCTTAGCGAGTCGAGCGATATCACGCGTTGCTCGCCGATCGCCGGCGACAACAGCAATGTGATGCGCTGCGGCAATCGCAGCAGGCACGAACGCATCGCCGGTCCGGGCAATCGATTCGAGCGGCACGGCAATCTCGTACATCCACGGCTCGGCCTCCTCGCCGCAGCGGACCAGTTCGTTGACATCGAGAATAAACCCGATTGGATCTTGTGCCACGTCAATGGGTCCGGTGAGCATCAAGTCGCAACGCGCCGCCACCACCGCATCGGCGAGCCCGTCGTCGGGCAGGCCGAGTCGGCTTGCCCGCTCGGCCAACGTGACCCAGCCACGGCTCACCACATCGGCACCGGGTAACGCTCGCAGGTTGGCGGCGTGGCGGTCGACGGCCTCGGGGATCGGGCCATGCGCGATCGCCACACGAATCGATGTGCGATGTGCAATCGGCAGTGTGATCGCGCCGGCGGGGAGCTCGATTCCCTGCAACGCCATGTCGGCAGGTGGGCGCTCGGTCAGCACAGGCAAGCCCGAGAAGGCGACAGCGAACGGCAACGGGGAGTCATTCTCGATCTCGATGATGGTCAACCCGCCGCGGTCGGCCACCGACCAGACCCGCTGCACCGCATCGCCATCGGGAATCCGGACTCGAGTTTCGGTGACAGGCGCTCCGGCGAGCCGGACCTGGCGAACGGCAGCCTCGGTCGCTGGCGTGTGCCACCGGTCGTCGGCTGCAATGTGCCAGTCGATGCGTTCGACGGCGCCGCCAGGTTGGGCCCACGGGGTCACCGACCCCCACCGCGACACGCTCGCCCTCCACCGCTGGCCGGTGACTCCGACGACCGTTGCCTCATCCGTGCCGTTAGCACCCGATTCGGTCGTGTTGCCGTTCGACGCGCTGGTCTCGAGTGACATGCTGGTGAGGCTATTGGCGCAGTGCATGGTTCGCCCAGCGCAAGGCGGACTTGAGCCATGGACGTAGGGTTACACACAGTGCGAGTGGCAGCCTTGGTTCCCGTCAAACGATTCGCTGCCGCCAAGCGACGGTTGGCTGGTGCAGTCGACGAGCAGCAGCGGGCACGGCTCGCCCGGTGGACCGCCACCGGCGTCGTCGGTTCGTTCGGTGACATCGATGTCTATGTCGCTTGCGACAACGACGACGTTGCGGAATGGGCACGCGAGCTCGGGCACGCAGTCATCTGGGGTCCGGGGCTGGGCCTCAACGGGGCGATCGACGACGGTGTCGCTGCGGTGGCCGACGCCGGATACGACCAGGTCGTCATCGCGCACGCTGACCTTCCACGGCCAGCGTCGCTCATAACCGTCGCCCGTAGCAACACCATCACGCTCGTTCCCGACGACCGCCGTGACGGAACGAACGTCATGTCGTTCCCACTGACCGACACGGTCAGGGCCGCGTACGGAGCCAGATCGTTTGAACGCCACCTCGCTGCAGCGCAGTTGGTCGGCATTTCCGTCGAGGTTCGCGCTGACCCCGACCTGGCGCTCGACATCGACACTCCCAACGATCTCACCCACCCACTCATCCGCGAGGTGCTACCCACATGGCTGCGAACGAACCAGGCCAACCATCGATCCGTCTAAGCGACGAGCCGTCACTCAATTACCCCACACCGAAGTCGGCGCTGGCAATCGGGGCGCATCCCGACGACGTCGAGTTCGGCTGTGGCGGGACGCTGGCGAAGTGGGCTGCTGACGGCTGCGTGATTCACCACCTCGTCTGCACAGACGGCTCAAAGGGCACATGGGATGCGAGTGCCGACACCGTTGCACTTGCGGCCCGCCGCCAGATCGAACAACGTGATGCCGCTGCGCGGCTTGCCCGAGATGTTGCTGCGGTCACCGGTGAGGTTCGCTTCCTCGGGTACATCGACGGCGAACTCGATAGCAGCCTGCGCGAGCGAGGCGACGTCGCCAAGGTGATCCGCGAGCTCCAGCCGCAGGTCGTACTCGGACACGATCCGTGGAAGCGGTACCGGTTGCACCCTGACCATCGCCATGCAGGTCTCTTGGCTTGCGAGGGGATCGTTGCCGCCCGTGACCCGCACTTCTACCGCGAGCACGGCATCGCACACCACCGGCCTGACGCTCTGCTGCTGTGGGAAGCCGACGAGCCAGATCACGGCGAAGACATCAGCGCTCACATCGATGCCAAGCTCGATGCGCTCCACGCCCACGAGAGCCAGTTTGAGTCGACGATGAAAGCGGTCGACGGCAACGAGCTGGACGTCTTCGACGCCCGCATCCGGGCACGAGTCGAAGGCCTGGGGACCCCATTTGGCGTCGGCGCTGCCGAAGTGTTCAAACTGATCACGTCACTCTGACCGAGGCGCGAAACGGGAGGCCCCTGAGGACCTCCCGTTCGCGAACTCAAATAGTGATCAGCTGATCACTTTTTCTTGGCGGGAGCCTTCTTGGCCACAGCCTTTTTCTTGGCGGGAGCCTTCTTGGCCACAGCCTTCTTCTGAGCCGGAGCCTTCTTGGCCACAGCCTTCTTCTGAGCCGGAGCCTTCTTGGCCACAGCCTTCTTCTTGGCCGGAGCCTTCTTGGCCACAGCCTTCTTCTTGGCCGGAGCCTTCTTGGCCGGAGCCTTCTTGACCGCCATCAGTTCACTTCTTCTTGCCGTTGAGGGCCTGCTTCAACGTTGAGCTGGCGCTGAACTTCATGGCTGTCGAAGCTTTGATCTGGACAGGATCGCCTGTCTGCGGGTTGCGGCCCTCGCGGGCAGCACGCTGCGTGGTGCTGAAGGAGCCGAAGCCGGGCCATGCGACCTTTTCGCCGCTCTTCGTTGTCGAGACGACGTGATCGAAGAACGCACCGAGCGTGCGCTCGGCATCGGCCTTCGAAACGCCTGCCGCCTGGGCGACTGCGTCGATCATTTCTGCCTTGGTTGCCATTGTGTTCCTCTTTCGAATGGTTGAGTTGACTTGTTCACCCCGACGTCAAACGTCGGGTCCGGTTCCGCGCTTTTGCTGCCGAACTACAACCATGTCACTTGGCTGCATCCATTTCAGCAAGTACCAAACACATTGCAAATGCAACGACCAAATTCGTAAGGCCCTTGCGCCGTCTGTGTCCCTCACGTTTCGAGCCGAAGAACACCTGGTCAAAGGGTCCGCTGACATCCACCACTCAGCCTGCAAGTCGAACTACACAGGTGTCGTTGAGAATAAGAAATGATCACATCCAGATGTTCCAGGCATCCACTGAGGAGTGACGATGACCGACCTATTTTCTTCCGCTGACGCTGCCGCACTGGCACCTCGACCGCTCGGAACGGAGGTGGTGGCCGCCAAATCGTCCGCAAAAGTTCGGCTCGTTATCGACACATCCGTGCTGATTGCCGACCCGACATGCGTCCTCGAATTCACCGAGGCTGACATCATCATCCCGCTCACTGTCGTCGAAGAACTCGATGGCCTCAAGAGCCGCAGCGACGATGTCGGTCGCTCGGCACGCACCGCCCTGCGCACACTCGAAGAGCTTCGCGTTACGCATGGCGGGTCGCTTGCCCAACCGGTTCCGACGGGAGCACCCGGGGCGACTCTGCAAATCGAGATCAACAACATTCGCAAGCACCTGTTGATCGAGCACGGCCTCGATCCCCAGGTCCCTGACAACCGGATCATCGGCGCAGCGATCGGCCAGTCCGACTTCGGTCCGACCACCATGGTCAGCAACGACGCAGCACTCCGCATCAAGGCAGCTCACCTGGGCGTCTCGGCTGCCGAGCACACTCTCGCTCGGCGGAATAACGACCGGCCTGCAATCGGGTGGTCCGCTATCGATGCGGCCCCTGAGACGATCGACGCGCTGTACGCCGGCGGCGGCATCGCTGTCGAGTCGGTGGCGCCCGGTTTGGAGATAGCTGAGAATGAATTCGCCGTGCTTCAGGCAGGGTCTCAGTCGGCCCTCGTCCGGGCGGTCGGCGACGAGATGGTCCTCCTCCCTCGTTCGGCGCCCGAGGCATGGGGGCTCCGGCCGCGCAACAAAGAGCAGCGTTTCGCGCTCGAGTTGCTCCTCGACCCAGAGATCAAGGTCATCGCCCTCGACGGCCGGGCCGGAACCGGCAAGACACTGCTCGCAATAGCTGCGGGTCTTGAACAGGTCGTCGAGCAGCGCCGCTACGAGCGCCTCGCCGTGTACCGGCCCCTCGTTCCCGTCGGGCGCGCCGACGTCGGCTTCCTTCCCGGCGGCCTCGACGAAAAACTCGATCCCTGGATGGCGGCGATTCACGATGCAGTCGTCGCGCTGACCGACATGGGCAGCAGCCACGACGCTGGAAGCCTCGTCGACGAACTCACCGAACGCGGACAACTATCGCTTGAATCGGTGACCTTCCTCCGGGGCCGGTCGCTCCAGAGACAGATCGTGCTCGTCGACGAGGCACAGAACCTCGAGCCCACGACGCTCCGTACGATCCTCACCCGGGTCGGCGAGGGCACCAAGGTGATCTTCACCGGTGACACCAGTCAGATCGATGCGCCCTATCTCGGCGAGTCCAACAATGCGCTCAGCGTCTTGGCATCGGCATTTAGTGGCCAGCGCTGCTTCGGACACATCACCCTGACGGCGTGCGAACGCAGCGACGTGGCCAGCCTCGCCGCTGAGTTGCTCTGACACCTACTGGCCACCCTGGCGGGTCCGTTCACCCGCTCAGAGGGGCATGCTCCGCCTCAGGGGTCAAAATGAGGAACTTTCATCCGTTTGTCGCGCAGCATCGAATAATTAGTATTAAACAGAAAATGCCGATGAAAGGGTTGAACGTGTTGCGACTCAACAGCTTCGAAGCGATAACCAAGCATTCCGGCGATTGGTTCGCCTTGGCGAACTGTCGTGGCAACACCAAACTTTTTTTCCCACCCAAGGCCGAACGCCCTCAGGCACGCGCCCGTCGGGAAGCCAAGGCGAACCGGCTCTGCACCGACTGCAACGTTCATAGCGCGTGCCAGCAGTTTGCGCGCGAAAATCACGAATACGGTTTCTGGGCCAGCGAATCCGAAGAAGAGCGACATCTGGCCGGCTACACCGTCTCTGCTCCGATCGGCGTACGTTCGCGCATCGCTCACGCAGCCAGCTGAACATCACTCAGCGCTGGCCCCGCCGCAGCGCAGTCGTTGTGACAGCCGTTGCCTAAGGTGGCATCTGTGCCGCTCCCCCGATTCGCTGTCGTCGATGTCGAGACCTCAGGTCTCTCCGACCGACGCCACCGCATCCTCCAGCTCGGCGCCGTAGTCATCGAGGCCGACGGAACGGTCGTCGAAGAGTGGTCGACCCTCGTTCGGTTGGCGTGGCCTCTCCAACATGTCGGGCCAACGCACATCCACGGCCTCACCCGCCCGATGCTCCGGGGCGCTCCCCGGCTCTCGACAGCGCTCGGCCATCTGGCGCCGTTGCTCGACGGCGCGATCTTCACTGCGCACAATGCCCAGTTCGACGCAGGCTTCATCGTCCGTGCAGCACACCGTCGTGCCGGCTTCGAACTCGGCCCCCAGCTCTGCACGCTGCGCATGTCGCGCCAGCTCGACCCCGACCGTCAGATGTCGCACCGCCTCGTTGATGTGGCCGAGCGCTACGGCGTCGACCTCACCGCTCCCCACGACGCTTTGGCCGACGCAGCGGCCACCGCCGCCGTCCTTCCTCACCTGCTCGCTGCTCACCACATCGTCGAACCCGAACAACTCGACCCATTCTTCGTGGGCTCCAAACGACCTCAGTAGCGGGCGAGCATCCGGGCGGCCAAATCTGCGGCCTGCAGCGCTGCGTCCTTCGGCGAAAGCACCGCCACGTCTGGGCCGAGACGGATCAGCAGTCTCGCCAACCATCGTTCGTTGGCTACCGGGACATCGACTTCGATCCAGCCCTTGGGCCGGTTCAGTTGGGTGACCTCACCGACCGGATACCGGTCGAGGATCCACTGCGCAGCCGGCGCTAACCGAAGCGTGGCGTGCGGCAACTCAGCATCGGCGAAAAAGCCCGGTGGCCCGTCCACAGGATCAGTCGTCGGCACAACTCGCCCAGTAGGGGCAACGCTGTCGATCCGGTCGATCCGGAAGGTCCGCCGCTCATTCGACTTCGCGTCGTCAGCCACGACATACCAGTTCCCCGCATCGACGAACACGTGGCGCGGCACAATGATTCGCTCGGCACGTTCGTCGCGGGCCGGCGAGTAATACAGCATGGTCAACTCAGCGGCCGCCGCAACCGCCTCAACCACTTCATCAGTCGCCTCCGGTCGCGACATGTCAATCGCCACGCCAGCAGTGTCGTCGGAGCCAGCCCCGTCAACGCCCGCATCCGTCAGCGCTCTGGCCAGCTTGTCGAGCGCTCGGCCCAGCGACCCCGAGCGATCAGCACCCGGCAACTCCATGGCAGCGCGTGCCGACGCAAGGAGTGAGAAACCCTCGGGCGCCGTCAGCCGCAGCGGCCGGGTGAAGAGTCGAGGGACACCAACGAAGACCAGACCGTCATCGACAAAAACGTCGATCATCTCATCGACGAACGGCGGGAGGCCACACATCGCCACCAACTCCAGGTCGTCTTGGACCTGGTCGGCGGTCAGGTCGAAACGCGCAGCAACCTCAACAAGGGGGACCTCGCCCTGTTCCATCAGCCATGGGAGCATCACCAAAAGGCGACTCAGCCGGTCTTCAGCATTTCGGGGGCCCGTCATGAGGCAGCCTCAACGACGCCAGTCAACCAGTCGATGATCTGATCACGGATCTCGGGTGGGGACACGACGGCCGCGTGATCGAGCAAGCCGATCAACCAGGACCTGAAGGCATCGAGATGAGATGCGGGGACTTCCACGTTGATCGAGCCGTCGGCATG
>CAWUXP010000138.1:0-25159 GCA_963926495.1 Candidatus Ilumatobacter herschelensis | reverse complement strand
AGTTCCTCCGTAACTCCATGCAGTACATCGACAGGGTTGCTGCAGCATTCGTGGTCCTGTCAGGTTTGTACCTCGCCTGGTACTTCTACTGGGTCGACCTCGACAACGGCGGCGACCCGGTCACCGACTGGGCCTTTGTTCGTCAGGCGGATGCAACAGCGTTCCTGAACGACAACTGGAAAGTCGTTGGGATTGTCCTTGTGGCAACGGTGACTGCAGCTGTTGCCTACGTCACTTTCCGCAACGAAGATGAGCCGAAGATCGAAGCACCCGCCGAGTCAGAATCCGTTTCCTGACCACTTGCGTCTCAGTTGGGGTCTGACCCCAACTGAAACCCCAACTGAAACCGGGGGCGCGTTGCTCCGTAGTGTCGAGAGTGCATGACTGAGACGTTCGACCCAACCACTGTTCCGATCAAGGCCGCGGCCACCGTGATGATGGTGCGTGACGGCGAGCCTGGGCTCGAAGTCTTCATGTTGCGTCGCACCGGTCAGGCAGCCTTCGGCGCTGGCATGTATGTGTTCCCCGGCGGCCGTGTCGATGACGCCGACCACGCCGATGAGATTGCACCGTTCTGCGATGGCCTTGATGATGCAGACGCGTCAGCGCAGCTCGGCATCGACCAGGGTGGCCTGGCGTTCTGGGTCGCGTCGATTCGCGAATGTTTTGAAGAAGCCGGTGTGCTGCTCGCTGAGCGTCGCGACGGTGAGCCGCTCGACCTCGGTGACGACGAACGTCATGCGGTGCACGACGGCGAAATGTCAATGGTCGAACTGTGCAAACGGCACGATCTCGTGCTCGACCTGTCGACGACGCACTACGTCGATCACTGGATCACCCCGGTCGGCGAGAAGCGGCGCTTCGACACGCGCTTTTTCGTCACCGAAGCACCTGCCGGTCAGGAGGGTCTCCACGATGACAAGGAGACCACCGACAGCCTGTGGGTCAGCCCGCAGAAGGCACTCGACATGCAAGAGGCTGGCGAGTTGATGATGATGCCTCCCACGATGTACAACCTGCGTCGCCTGATGCAGTCGGCGACCGCTGCTGAAGCTCTCGCGGCCGGCGAGGCGCTCACCGACATTGCCTGCATCCTGCCGAAGCTCCGCTCGATCGACGGCGGCAAGATTTCAATCGCCATGCCCGGCGACGCCGACTACGACACTCTCCAATAGATGCGTATGGGGTGATGCGTATGGGGTCAGGCCCCTTTCGCAACTCTGTGGCCGGCGGCCGAGTGCGCCTGAGCCAAACTGAGGAAGCTATTCGAGGAATGCTCGAATGTCTGCAGCGATTCTGAGGCCGTCGCGAACGCCGCGGTTGCCGAGTGCGGAATCGAGTTCTACCGTGACGAGGAGTCGGTCACACTTTGGTCTGACCCGGAGCGTGTAAAGGGTGTGACAATCAGTGTCAGCCTCTGGACCGGGCGCTGACCTTCACGAAAGCCTCGTTGACGCCATCGGAGAGGTGGGCAGAGCAGCCGGCCATGTCGATGTCGTTGGGCTCCGATGGGGGAGCGATGTCGTTGATGATTCGCTGGGCGATCGACCGGAACATGTCCGCAGCAGCACCAGTCCCCTCGATCGCTACGGGGTTTCCAGCGTCGTTGCCGGCGGCAACGGTTGGCTCAAGCGGGATCTGACCGAGGAGCGGTGCGCCAATGGCCTCGGCCAGCGCAGCGCCACCGCCCGAACCGAACAGCGGGTACGACTCGCCGTGGTCGCAGGTGAAGGCACTCATGTTTTCGATCACGCCGAGAACCTTCAGAAAGCTGCGTCGGGCCATGTCGGCAGCGCGTTGAGCGACCTTTTGTGCAGCAAGTGCAGGTGTGGTGACAACGAGGAGCTCGGTACTCGGCAACATTCGGGCGAGGCCCATTTGTACGTCGCCGGTGCCTGGGGGCATGTCGATCAGGAGGTAGTCGAGCTCGCCCCAGCGCACGTCGCGAAGGAACTGTTCGACCGCCTTGGTGAGCATCAGGCCGCGCCACATGAGCGCAGTTTCCTCCTCGACCATAAAGCCGGTCGAGACGACTTTGAGCAGACCGTTGCCGACTCTCCGTTCGTTGGGGAAGATTTTCGGCATGCCGGGTTCGCCGTCATCGCCCGTAACGGGGTGCGCCTCGAGCCGGTCGCTGATGCCGAGCAACCGCGGAACCGAGAACCCCCAGATGTCAGCGTCGAGCACCCCGACCGTGAGCCCCGTCGCGGCGATTGCGGCAGCGAGGTTGACGGTGACGGACGACTTGCCGACGCCACCCTTTCCGCTCGCAATGGCAAGCACCTTGCAGTTCGTCGGCACTTCGGTGGCCGCTGCATTTTCCCGAGCGTTCCAGCGGGCCTTGGTCATCACCTCGCTGCGTTCTTCGGAGTTCATCTCGCCCCAGGTGATCTTCACCTTCGAGACACCAGGGTGCAGTTCGACCCGATCTTTGACTTCTTTTTGGATCTCGGCACGCATCGGGCAACCGGAGATCGTCAGCTTGATCTCAACATTCACGATCCCGTCGGAATGGACGACAATTGACGGGACCATTCCAAGCGACACGATGTCGGCACCCAGTTCTGGGTCGATGACCGAGCGGAGTACTTCCTCCACCTCATCGCGCCCAGGGGGTGGAGCCGTTGTGGGCTGTGCTGTGACCATGTGGATATTTTACCGGTCGCGACCGTGTAATCTCGTCATGTGGACACGTCGCAACTCGATCTGCTCAAGACCTTGGGCGACAACACGCGCTACGCCATCTATCTTGAGCTGGCTCGAGCGTCCGTGCCGAAGACCACCGCCGAGATTTCCGAGACGCTGTCGCTGCATCCGAACACGGTCCGGCCGCATCTCGAACGGATGCGTGAGGTTGGCTTGCTTTTGGTCGAAGTCGGCGGGCGTGGCGAACTGGGCCGTCCGCAGCATCGCTATTCGGTGGCCCCCGATGCCCCGTCGCTGGGGCTTGAACCTCCCGCGATGCCGGTACTCGCCCGCATGGTGCTGTCGATGGCCAAGCGGCTACAGGCGACGCCAGGTGACGCTGAGGCGATTGGATACGACGAAGGTCGCAGTCGGGCAGTGGGGTACCGGGCTGCGCCGTCGACACTCGAAGCATTGGTCGCTGATCTCGATCGTCTCGGATTCGACCCGGTAGTCAGCGACGACCCGCGAGTAAATCCAGCCTCCGATGATGACCTCGCAGCGGTGGTGTCATTCGCCAACTGTCCCTTTGCTGACCTCGCTCAGCAACACCCTGATCTCGTCTGCAGCCTGCATCGCGGTCTTGTCATCGGGTTCGTGGCCGACATGGGTGACACTCAGATCGGCGAATTTCGCGATATCACGAGCCGCACACCTTGCCGGGTCACGGTTTCCACCAGATAATCTAATTGCACACTGAGAGAGCTCCTGAGGAGGACTGTCACATGATCACACTTACCGACACCGCAACCACCAAGGTCGGCCAGCTGCTTCAAGCAGAAGGCGCCGAAGATCTCGCACTCCGCGTTGCTGTCCGCCCCGGCGGCTGCAGTGGATTCTCGTACGAAATGTTCTTCGACGGCGACATCGCTGCCGACGACAACGTCACTAACTTCGGTGACGATGGCAAGGTCCGTGTCGTTGTCGACCCGGCCTCGGCACAGCTCCTCGAGGGTGCAACACTCGACTACAAAGATGGGCTCGAGCAGAGCGGCTTCGCCGTCACGAATCCCAACGCCACCCGCTCCTGCGGCTGCGGCCAGTCGTTCTCCTGAGCGGCGCCAGATCTCCCGATGCCTGCGTTGCGAGAGCTCCTCGTTGACGGAAGTCAAGGTTGTCGCCTCGCGCCTTGGCCTCGAAAGATCTGATCACCGCTCACTACAACGAAGAACTGATGAAGAATCTGCTTGAGACGCCCGCGGTTTGACCGCGGGCGTTTTTGCGTTTTCTTTTCTTCCCTCTTCTCAAACTGAGCGGAGATCAGGTTTTCTTCTCGCAAGGCGCGCTGCGACGACCATGACTTGCGTCACCGAGGAGCCGGCGGAACGCAGCGAGAAGGAAACGTGGCGCCGCTCAGCCGCTCAGCTCGTGAGGAGGGTGAGGCGACCGTTGAGTTCGGTGGAGTCCCAGACGGCGTCAAGGCGCTCGACGACCACGCCGTTCGCATCGGCCAGGAAGAGTGCTGGCTCGTAGGTCATCCCGACTGCGGTGACTGCTGGAGCGATGTCGATCCCGGCGTCGTCGGTGAACACTTCGGCGTGCACGTAAATGATCTTGTCGTCGAACAATTCGCGGCTCGCGACCAGTGCATCGAGTGCGGGCGCACAACTGCCGGTTGAGCAGAACGCGGGCGTGCCCACGTAGTACGCCACCGGCTTGCCCATGGTGAGTGCGTCGGTCAAGGACACGGTGTGGAACGGGCACGGTTCGGGCGACAGGGTGCACAGCGAGGCGAGGCCCTGTTCGTCCCCGATCGTCGGTGTGTCGAAGCCTGGGAGCAGCTGTCCTGGCGTTGGCACAGCGACCTCGCCAGGCTCCAGTACTTGGAACGATGCGCCTGTATCGGGACCGCCGTCGACGACGAGGGCATAGACCCCTGGAGTGTCGATCGTGGTCCGAAAGTCGTAGTAGGGCGCTGGCGCAACGGTCCGCTTGACCGCAGTGAACGCACCGCCGATCGGATTGCCATCGATGTCGACCACGCGTGCGCCGAGCGTGGCCGGGCCGTCTTGAATGAATTCGGCAGCGCCGGTCGACAGCGTGATCGGCATGCGGATCTCGCCGGGGACCAGCACGTTGTTCGGGAATCGCTGGACAAGCGTGAAACCTTCGCCCGATGGGCCTGCTACATCAGCAGCGCCGCCAGACGAAGCGCTACCGTCAGAGCCCGAGCAGGCAGCGAGTGCTCCCGATGCGGCGACACCGGCGATGAACCGTCGTCGGCTGATACCGGTTCCGAGGTCGATGAGCCGAGGAAAATTCGTCATGTGATCCGGTCGCAAACTGTTGTGGGGGAGGGGGAGGAGACGGGGCGAGAGGGTGAGGGGGAGAGAGGGTTGAAAGGAGGCCAGGCCGGTCGTTGCACTGAGCATCGCGAACGTGCGAATCTCTGCGGGTCATGTACGTGCTTGGAAGCCAAATCCCTCTCCGACGATATCGCCGCCGGATACTCGGGTGGGGTGCAGTCGGCGTGATCGGGATCTTTGCCGGTGGCGCCGCGATCTTCGTGGCCCGGGTTCAAGATGATCTGGAGCAGCGCGTCGTCAAAGAGTTCAACGATGCTCAAGTCGGGCCCGTCACCGCGATCTTCAGCGGCCAGGACGGCACGCTGCTGTGCTCCGAAGGTGCAGTTGACATCCCTAACGACCTTGTCGAGCGGAGTCGCGACCTGTGGGGTGTTGCCTCGCTCGATCTCGACGAATCCTGCATGCAGGTTGCGATCTCGGTGGATGATGACGCTTCAGCGGTGCCGTCCACCGAACCCCTGGTGACGGCAGAGTCCGAGTCCATGTCACCATCTGTCGACGCTGACACCGTGGCGAGCCTCGTTGCCAGTGGATCGCAATTTTCCACGTTGCAGGGACTACTGAGTGATATCGGGCTCGTCGCGACGCTCGCTGGCGACGGACCATTCACCCTGTTCGCCCCGACCAACGAAGCGTTCCAGGCGCTCGGACCGGACGCGATCGCTGCGCTCGGACGCGATACTGAACTGCTCACCATCGTGCTCAGCCACCATGTCACCGCAGGGGCAGTCGCGAGCGCTGACCTCAGTGGTGGAACCGTCGAGATGCTCGATGAATCGTCGATCACCGTCGAGGTGGACGACGGCGTGACGCTCATCAGCGGTACGTCGACAGCAACGGTGACCGAGGCCGACCTCATTGCCGACAACGGGGTGATTCACGCCATCGACCATGTGCTCGTTCCGGCGGGGGTGACGATCGGAGCCAATACCGCCGAGCCGATCCTGGCCGCCGAGGTCGCTGCTGGCCAGATCTTTCTGCGCGGCACGGTAACGACGGATGCGCAGCGGACTCAACTGATTGCAGCCGCTGGCGTCTGGATCAACCCGGCCAACGTTGTCGATGAGTTAGTCGTTGACCGCGGGAGCGCAGTGACCGATGCCGACGTCGATGGTTTTGCCAACCTGGCGTCCTTGATGGTCCCGAATCTCATGAGTGGCGAGGCCGCGCTTACCGACTCGGGCGTGACGCTGGTCGGGGTGTACGCGACCGACGAGCAGAGCAGGACGCTCAACAGCGTGTCGGCGGACGACGTCACCTTCGATCTCACCGAGCGCGCCGCAGCCACCGAAGCCGACGCAGCAACGCTCGAGGCCGATCTCAACGCTCTCGTGGCCGCCAACCCGATCCTCTTCGATCCGGGCAGTACGACGATTACCGCTGATTCAGCAGCGATCATCGATCGAGTCGCGGCGCTCTCGAACCGTGTCGGAGGCATCGCGATCGAGATCCAGGGCCACACCGACACCGACGGCCTTGCCGCAGCGAATCAGCAGTTGAGCGAAGGCCGTGCTGCAGCGGTGGGTACAGCACTTGTCGACCGCGGAATCGCCGCCGACGTAGTCACCACCGCGGGCTTCGGCGCTTCACAACCGATTGTTGATGAGGCTGGAGTCGAAAACAAGGCCGCCAGCCGTCGCGTCGAATTTGTCGTCAGCGTCCAATAGCGAGCACCCAGACAGGAACCGTCGTGCCATACACACTTGCCAAATTCTTCTTGTGGGGTCTCCTCATGGCGCTCGCTGGCGGCACCATTGGCTGGTTGTTGCGCAGCCTCACATGCCGCGCCGGGGTCGCTCGCGCCACGGCGATCACGTTCGACAACGACGAGCTCAATCGCCTCCGTGATCGTCTCGCCAACCTCGAACCGGCGGTCGCCGAACGCGATCGTCTCCGTATCGAATTGGCCGACGTCCGTGGTTCGAGTGCGGGTGCACTTGGGTTTGCAACAAAAGCGAACCCCTCGATCGCCAGCCACGAGGTCGTTACTGACGACGCCCCTGCAGCAACCGCCGCGCTCGGCAAGAAGATCCGAATTAACGACCTGACCGTGGTCGAAGGCATCGGGCCGAAGATCTCCGAGCTGTGCAACGCCATCGGTGTCACCACGTGGGCTCAGCTCGCGGCCACCGAGGTCGACACGTTGCAGTCGATGTTGCATGATGCGGGTTCTCGGTTTCAGATGCATAAGCCGGGTTCTTGGCCAGCCCAGGCTGGGCTGCTCGCCGCTGGACAGTGGGCAGAATTCCAACAGTTGACAGCGGACCTTGCCAAGGGCACCTGAGTACACGTGTTGGCTGGGTTAGATTCAGCCCATGAGCAAGCCCCTCGGCCCCTACACGCCCGTCGTTCGCGCCGGTGACTTCATCATCATCTCTGGACAGGGCGGTCTCCTCGACGGCATCAAGGTCGACGGTGGTCTGGTCCCGGAGACCGAGCAGGCAATGAAGAACATCGAGTCGTTGCTCGCCACGATGGACGCCACGATGAAAGACGTCGTCAAGACGACGTGCTTCCTCACCGACATGGAGGACTACGCCCGGTTCAACGCGGCCTACGTTGCGGCGTTCGGCAACCATCGGCCGTCGCGGTCGTGCGTTGCAGTGGCTGAGTTGCCTGCCGGGTTCGTTGTCGAAGTCGAAGCCTGGGCCTACAAGCCAGCCTGATCCCGGCGCCGCTGTCGGCGAGAGTTGCAGTGCCGTCAGCGGCCGCCAGTAGTCTGAACGCATGCTCGGAGGCATTGCCATCATCCTCGTCGTCGTTCTGCTGATCCCGGTCGGCGTCCTGATGACCGGCGCCGTTGCTTCGGCCCTGCTCGGAGAAGTACTGCACCGTGACGGGAAACGCCGTCACGAGGGCTCTGAACTTCTCGATATTCCCGACTGACCCGACGTCAATGCAAAGCTCGCCATGACCAACGCTGTTGCTGATCTGGTCATCGCAAACGCACGGTGCGTTGCGACGATGGACGGCGCCCGCCGCGAGATCCCTGGCGGCTGGGTTGCCATTACCGATGGCCTGGTCTCTGCGGTCGGCGACGGCCCAGCTCCCGAAGCAGCGAAGACAATCGATGCCACCGGCTGCCTGGTCACGCCTGGGCTGATCAATACCCATCACCACCTGTATCAGAACCTGACGCGGGCGTTTCCGGCCATGACTGACAAGCCCCTGTTTGGGTGGCTGCAGTCGCTGTATCCGCTGTGGCGGGCGATCGACACCGAGTCGGTCTACGTGTCGGCCTGGGTCGGCCTGGCTGAACTAGCGCTGTCCGGCTGCACCACCTCTTCAGACCACCTCTACCTCCACCCGCAGGGCGCAGGTGACCTACTGACTGCCGAGATCGAAGCCGCCCGGGACCTGGGCATCCGTTTCCACCCGACTCGCGGTTCGATGTCGCTGTCCGAGAAAGATGGTGGCCTTCCGCCGGATGACGTGGTCGCTGACGACGATGAGATCCTCGCGGCCAGCGAAGCAGCGGTGCTCCGTCACCACGACCGATCACACGGTGCCATGACCCGCGTGGCGCTGGCGCCGTGCTCGCCGTTCTCGGTCACCGAAGATCTGATGGTCCGCTCAGCCGAGCTCGCTGAACGGCTCGACGTCCGCCTGCATACCCACTTCGCCGAGAATGCCGAAGATGATGAGTTCAGCCTCGCCACCTTCGGATGTCGACCAATGGAGTACCTCGAACGCACGGGTTGGTGTACCGACCGCACGTGGGTTGCGCACTGCGTGATGCCCAACCACGACGAGATCCAGCGGCTCGGAGCAGCGGGCGTCGGTGCTGCCCATTGCCCGTCGAGCAACATGATCCTGTCGTCGGGGATCGCACCGATTGTCGACCTGCGCGCCGCCGGCGTCAAGGTCGGTCTCGGCGTCGATGGCTCGTCGTCAGCCGATTCAGGATCGCTGTGGCTCGAAGCCCGTCAGGCAATGCTGCTCGCCAAACTGCGCGACGGTGCCAATGCTGGCACGGCTCGGATGGCGCTCGAGGTTGCAACGCTCGGCGGGGCCGGTTGCCTCGGCCGTGAAGGCGAGATTGGCCTACTTGAGGTGGGCGCGGTTGGCGATGTCGCCGTGTGGTCGTTGGACGGGCCGCAGTTCGCAGGCGCACTGGCCGACCCAATTGAGGCCTGGCTGCGTTGTGGCCCGACCGGTGCCCGCGACACGGTGGTCCACGGCGAGCTGATCGTCACTGACGGCATGCTTGTCAGCGGTCGTCTTGAGGAGATGCTCGGCGCTCATGCCACGCTGTCCCGCAAGATCCAACAGCTGAATTGAGTACCCCATTGCCTCGGATTGCACGTGGACACGTGACGCGTATCTCTGTCGAGTGACAGACCGGAGCTGTCCGCAGTGGCCAGACTGGACGTGATGTCGCCCCGCTCGCTTTCCGTCTACCTTGTCATGGCTGCGTTGACCGTCGCCGGCTGCACCGGGTCGACGTCGTCAGCCAGCAACGATGCGCCGTTACCCACGATCGGGATCGGGTCAGAACTGAACGGTGAGGTCGTCGTTGGTGCCGGTGTTCGAACGACGTCGAGCACTGCTATCAACACTGTCGTGATGATCGGCGACTCCATCACTGTGGCCTCAACGCCAGCGCTACAAGCGGTCTACGAACAGCTCGGTTTCGACGAGATCATTATCGAGTCGAAGGTAGGGAAGCGGACTGCGCGGACCTTCGGGAGCAACCCGAGCGGGGTCGACATCGCGAGCTTTATCGTCAACTCGTCTGACCGGGACGACGATCACTCGAACGAGCTCTGGGTGGTTGCGTTGGGGACCAACGACATCAACCAGTACGGAGATGCTGCAGAGCGCGCTGCGGCCATCAACGAGATGTTGCAGACGGTTCCTGAGGAATCTCCACTGATCTGGGTCGACACCTACTTCCAGGATCAGCCTGAAGGCGCCGACGCGATGAACGATGTAATCTCTGACCGAGTACTTGATCGCGGCAACAGCACCATTGCTCGATGGAGCTCGGTGGCGGCCGACGACGGCAACCTCCGTGACGACGGCGTGCACCCGCGCGAGCAGGGCAGCATGGTCTTCGCCGGCGTCATTGCAGCCACGATTGTCGATTTCCTGCAGCTGACTTAGCTCTCCCACCGAGACTCGCCGAAGCGGTAGCCGACCGATCGCACGGTTTGAATCAGTCCGGCGTGCTCCTCGCCGAGCTTGGCCCGCAGGCGCCGAATGTGGACGTCGACAGTGCGCGCTCCGCCGTAGTACTCGTAGCCCCACACTCGGCTGAGCAGGATCTCCCGGGTGAACACCTTGCCAGGGTTCTGCGCGAGGAACTTGAGGAGCTCGTATTCCATGTAGGTCATATCAAGCGACCTGCCGGCCATCGAGGCCTGGTAGGTCTCTAGGTTGAGGCTGAGCGGGCCGTACTCGACGAGGTCGGAGCTGACGAGCTGAACCTCACCAGCCAGTAGATGTCGGAGACGGGCCTCAACCTCGGCCGGATGGAACGGTGTGAGGCAGAAGTCGTCGTACAAGTCGTCGCGGTGTTCGAGTTCGGAGAGCTGTGCACCGCCGATCAGTACGAGCACCGGCAGCGAGCTCGCTGGCTGCTTGCGCAATGTTCGGAGAAATGCCCATGCGGCTTCGGGATCAACGGTTGCGTCGACAATCGCGCCAGCCCATCCGCCATCGGGTTCTTGCTCGCTGGCAGCGATCAACGTGTTCACCGCCTTCCACCTGTAACCCCCGAGGTCGAGTGTGCGGGCCAGTTCTGGCGTCGTTGGATCGGGGACGACAATGAGCATTGATTTGGCTGGCAGCGTTTCGCTCACAGCGCCGTCAGGTACCGATCTCGCTCGAAGGCACTCACATGTGTTTTGTAGGCCCGCCACTCTTGACGTTTGTTTCGCAGGAACCACTCGAAGATGTGTTCGCCGAGGGCTTCTCTGACCAGTGTCGAGTTCTCCATTGTTTGGAGTGCGGCAGCCAGCGACTCGGGGAGCTGCTCGATGCCCAGCTGAGCAAGCACGTCGTCGCTGATCTCGAAGAGATTCGCATCAGCCTCGTCGGGCAGCTCGTAGCCCTCCTCGACGCCCTTCATGCCAGCGGCCAACATCAGGCTGAAGGCGAGATAGGGGTTGCATGCCGGGTCGGGTGAGCGGTACTCGAGCCGTGTGGCGGTCGGATTGCCCTTCTTCGCGATCGGTACACGGATCAGGCCGCTCCGATTGTTGCGCGCCCAGCTGACATGGACCGGAGCTTCGAAGCCGGGGACGAGTCGCTTGTAGCTGTTGACGGTCTGGTTGGTGACCGCGGTGATTTCGGGCGCGTGGCGCAGGAGGCCGGCCATGAAGGCTTTAGCGGTCGGCGACAGATTGTAGGGGTCGTCGCCGTCGTAGAACGCGTTCTCGTCGTCTTGGAACAGCGAGAGATGCACATGCATGCCCGACCCCTGGATTCCTTCGAGTGGCTTGGGCATGAACGTGGCGTGCACGTTGCTTCTGGCAGCGACCTCGCGCACGGCGTGACGGAAGGTCATCATGCTGTCGGCCATCGTGAGGGCGTCGGTATGGCGCAGGTCGATCTCCTGCTGGCCAGGTGCATCTTCGTGGAAGCTGTATTCGACCGGGATGCCCATTGCTTCGAGCGTGCGGATGGTCTTCTTGCGCAGTTCACCAGTGATGTCGTTGGTGGTGAGGTCGAAGAAGCCGCCGTCGTCAATCGGCACGGGTAGGGCGCCGGGTGTGAGCGGCTCGAAATAAAAGAACTCGATGTCGGGTGCGACATAGAAGGTGAGGCCGGCTTCATTCGCAGCCTTCATGTGGCGGCGCAAGACCTGACGCGGGTCGCCGGCAAACGGCGTGCCATCGAGGTTGTAGATGTCGCAGAAGATGCGCGCTTCGGGGACCTTGGGGTCACCCCATGGCAGGACCTCGAACGTGTCAGGGTCGGGGATGGCGAGGACGTCGGCTTCTTGCACGCGGGAGAACCCGTCGATCGACGAGCCGTCGAAGGTCATGCCGTCGCTGAGGGCATTGTCGAGTTCGGCGGGGGAGATCGCGAGGCTTTTCAAGGTGCCGAGCACGTCGGTGAACCAAAGTCGAACCAAGCGCACCCCGCGTTCTTCAACCGAGCGAAGGACGTATTCCCGTTGCTGTTCACTACTCATGCAATGCAGTCTTTCAGATGGGGTGAAAAATGGCGACGGGGTAGGGACTCAGGAGCCCCCACCCCGTCAGCCACGTTGCTGTTCAGGTGTTCAAAATAGTCATCGAAACTGAGACGGGACCGTCTCAGCGAAGTTCACTTCATGGCTGAGCAGATGGTCTCGGTCATGAGGCGTGCGACGGTGTAGGGGTCGATGTTGCCGTTCGGGCGGCGATCCTCGAGGTAACCCTTGCCTTCGATCGAGCACTGCCACGGGATGCGGATCGATGCGCCGCGATCAGACACGCCGTAGCTGAACTGGTCGTAGCGCTGTGTCTCGTGGGCGCCGGTGAGGCGATCCTCGACGCCAGCGCCGTAGTTGGCAATGTGGAGCGCAGCCTTCTTACCGAGGGCTCTACAGCCAGCTTCGATGTGCTCCATGCCGCCGTCTTCGCGCATTTCCTTGGTGGAGAAGTTCGTGTGGGCACCAGCGCCGTTCCAGTCGCCCTTGACCGGCTTGGCATCGATGTTGATGATTACGCCGTACTCCTCCGCGATGCGGTGCAGTAGGTAGCGGCCGATCCAGAGTTCATCCGACACTTCGAGCAGGCCGACTGGGCCAACCTGGAATTCCCACTGGCCGGGCATCACTTCGGCGTTAATGCCGGAGAGCGTGACACCGGCGGCGAGGCAGGCATCCATGTGGTCTTCAGCGATATCGCGGCCGGTGATGGCGATCTCGCCGACGCCGCAGTAGTACGGGCCCTGCGGTGCGGGGAAGCCATTGTCAGGGAAGCCGAGCGGCGAGCCGTCGGTCTTGAGCATTGTGTACTCCTGCTCGATGCCGAACAGCGGCTCGTGCTTCTTGTACTTCTTTGCGGTCCGTGCCGCTGCGGCACGGGTGTTGGTCGGGTGGGCCTTGCCGTCGACGAGCATCACTTCGCACATAACGAGAATGCTGCTGCCGCCGCGGACCGGGTCGGGGAAGACGCGGGCCGGCTTCAGAACGCAATCGCTCTTGTCGCCGGTGGCCTGGTTGGTGGACGAGCCGTCGAAGCCCCACAGGGGCATGTCGTCAAGCTCGATGCCGTTGTCGTCGTCCAGAATCCTCGTCTTCGAACGAAGCTGGGGGGTCGGCTCGGCGCCGTCGATCCAGATGTACTCAGCCTTGATAGCCACTATGGGTCCTCGAATTCTCTCGTTGGTGGGGCGAGACAAGGTTAGGCCGCGACCCGTGAACGACGGGAATTGTGGCAGCAATGACCGGCATTGTTATTGCGCCTCTGTGAACGGCGCGTTAATTGGACCGTACGTCCGTGAGCGAAACGGGTCCGGGGCAGCGCTACGAGAACTAGGGAACGACGATCGTGCGCTCGGTGAGGTTGGGATCGGCAGCAATTTGTTCGGCGGTGAATGCGACATCACGCCAGTTCTTTTCGCTGAACCGATTCGTCTGTTGCTCGAACAGCGGCGACGTACGGTCGCCGGTCTGGCCATAACTCGTGATTGCCCACGCCTGCAGGCTGTCACCGGAGTAGTCGACGGCGAGCATGAAGCTCGATCCGAAGTTGACGGGGGCGCCCTCGCCGCGGAGTGCGCTTCCGGGTGCGACGACATCGCCGCGTGCCAGCGATGGCTCGGAACTCGAGTTGTTGTTGCTCCACTTCACGACGTTGGTGACGCCGTCGGTGTCGGTGCCGCCGTGCAGCGGGATGCGAATGCCGGAGCGCTCAGTGAACTGTGCTGCACCGAGTGATGCGCCGACCGCGAACCCGGCCTTGGTCAATGTCTGGACTGCCCGAGCGATGGCTTGGAGGACCGGGTCGCCGGTGCCGACTGCTGCGGGAATGGCCGGAACTCCGGGGGTGAGGGTGGGGCGGGTCGGATCGAAATCATCGCTGAAGAGCACTCCGGTTGCCGTGCGATCGGCATTGGTGAAGCGGTTCATGACCTCGCGCCACAGGAGCGGGCCGGAGCTTGCGAGGTTGTAGCGGCCGTCCCAGTCCGACAGCACGTCGCATGCGGCCGAGATGTCGACGATCCCTGCGGGCAGTGCGACGGTCTCATCGTCAGCGAGGACTTCGACGACTTCGATCAGCGGATCGGCGACGCATCTGTCGACAGCATTGGAGCGCAGCAGGAGTGCGGTGTGGGCCTGATTGTCGAAGACCGCGTCGCGTAGTTCGAGGCCCGAGAAGTTGCCGTCGTCGCCAGCGAGGCGGAGCCGGTTGTCTGACGAGAGTACGGCGGCGTTCTGCCGGGTGCGCATCGACAGCGGAGTGTTCTGCTCGCCGTGGAGGATCGAGAAGTCGCCGGTGGTGGTGAATTCATCGCTCGACACCCAAAAGCTGTCGTTGGCGTTGAAGACGTAGTCGCTCCGTTCGACCATTGGCATCTCGCTGAACGGCACGAGCCCGTCGTCGCGAGCGCCGGGAATGGTTTCCCACGCGAATCGGCCGTCGGATCCGTCGAGAAGGACGACGCCGTTGTCGTACGCAATTTGAGTGATCGGATCATTGAACAGCTTGGCGAGGTACAGTTGCTCGCCTTCGGTAGAGAGGTTTGGCGTGGCTGCGGTGTCGGCGTACCAGACGCGCCCGTCGGCGCCCGTGGCGACTGTGTTGAACAACGGGACGCCTTGGTGTTCTTCGTAGACGGCTTGGAGTTCGTCGAGACTCTGTACGCCGATCATGTCTTGGTATTGCTCAATGAACTCGTCGTTATTGATGTTCGCGTCGCGGAAGGTGAGGACCGCCGAGCCAGTCCAGCCGAGGCCGGGGAAGTCGATGATTGGGCCGTACTCGCTGCGCCACAAGGTACGCGTCTCCTTGTCGACCGAGCCGTCGGCACGCAAGATCGAGATGGTGAAGTCGGTCGATGTCATCGGACGGGACTCGCCATCAACGAGGTAGGACGTGGGCGACTCGGGGTCGAGTGTCAGGAGATAGGCCGTCAGCCGCTTGCCAGCTGAAACAGTGTGAGTCCACGCGACTCCTTCGGTGAATCCGATTCCGATGCCCGGCAGACCGAGGAGTTGTGCGCCGTAGATGTCGACCTTGCCAGCAATGGTGAGGTGGGCTTCAGCGAATCGCAGTTCTCCTTCCCAAGGGAAGTGCGGGTTGGCAACGAGTAGCCCGCCGGTACCTGACGCCGTGCGTTCTTTGCCGACAGCCCATCCGTTACTGCCGAGGTCGATCGGCTCGAGCACCGAGAAGTCTGGGGCCGGATCGTCAACAGCGTCGACGGGCTTGGCCGGGGCGAATCCGCGGACTTCGTCGGCAACGGGAGGCTGCGCTGACGGGATGAATTCGGCGAACCGGCCACTGCTGGCGAGCAGGGCGATCGACCGTGCGTACACGTAGACCTCGACCGGCTGGACCGGCCGAACCCAGGCGGCGCCGTTGCACCAGCCGGTCAGCCCAGCATCGCCTTGGTCAGCGAGGTAGGCGTTCCAACCTTCGGCGAATGCTCCGAACTGTGTGACGACATCGCTCGAAGCGTCATCGAAGTCAGCCGTAGCGATGTTGGCGATGTCGATGGCGTGCCAGGCAAAGTCACTGTCGGTATTGCGCCCGTCATCGCCGGGGCCCAAATTTTCCGATCGGACGCCGTATACCTTGAGGATCTGGTCGACCAGTGTGCAGCCGTGGTCTTCGGCGCTGACGAAGCCTTGGCCGTAGGCCACGCTCTCAAGATCGTTGCCGATGATATGCGGAACACCGTCGGTTGTCCGGCGAATGGTGACCTCGAGTCGAGGGGGAACCAGTGTGGTCGTCGTCGTGGTGGTCGTGGAGGTGGTGGTGGTGCTCGTGGTCGTTGTATCGCCCGATGTCGGCAGCGGAATCGACTCGGGGCCCTCACCGGGCGCACACGCGGCCGTGAACATCACTCCGACGATCGCTAAGGCCTTCCAACGCACCCTTCCAATATTGCCAGAAGACCCGCCCTGATCGTCACCGAAGACCATTGTTCATTGGAATTTCTTGGCTGATGCCGCCATCGCGGGCGACTATCCTTACGAGCGTGACGGTTCTGCGTGTCGCTCTCGCCCAACTCAACCCAACGGTCGGTGATCTGGACGGCAATCTCGCGAAGTTGATTGAGGCGTACGGCCAAGCCGAGCGGGCCGGATGCGACATCGTTGCGTTCCCCGAACTGTCGGTCACCGGGTATCCGCCGGAAGACCTCGTGATGAAGCCGGGGTTCGTAGCCGATAACCGTGTAGCGCTCGACGCCTTTGCTGCAGCGACGGGCGAATGCGTGGCTGTTGTCGGGTTCGTCGATCAGGACCGAGACCTCTACAACGCGGCGGCGGTGTGTGCCGGCGGCGAGGTTGTCGGGATTTATCACAAGCGTTTGCTGCCCAACACCACCGTGTTCGACGAACAGCGCTACTTCACGGCCGGTTACGACTCCGATCCCCTCGAGTTGTTTGTGATCGGTGGCGTCAAGGTTGGCGTGTCGATCTGCGAAGATATTTGGAGTCCGTTCGGTCCGCTCGCCGAACAAGCAGCGGCGGGTGCCGAGGTCAACATCAACATCAACGGTTCGCCGTTCCGCGCCGAGAAAGACTTGGTGCGTGAGCAGCTCGTGTCGACACGTGCCGCCGACTCGCACTGTGCCGTTGTCTACGTCAATCAGGTCGGTGGTCAAGATGAGTTGGTTTTCGACGGCGGCTCGTTCGCTGTCGACCACGAGGGGACGCTGCTTGCCAGGTCGCCGCAGTTCGTCGAAAACATCATGATTGTCGATGTCCCGGTGCCGCCGGTGTACCGCAAGCGTCTGCTTGACCCACGAGGGCGCGTCACGAACGCGTTCTTGCCGACCGTCGAGATTTCCAGTGAGCCGCGTCGTGCCGCTGCGCCGACCGAGCCGCTGCTCGCGCCGATCACCGAGCCGCTGAGCACCGACAAAGAGCTGTACGACGCCCTGGTGCTGGGCACACGCGACTACTGCCAGAAGAACGGCTTCAGCGACGTGGTGATTGGTCTGTCAGGCGGAATCGACTCGACGATCGTTGCCTGCATCGCGGCCGACGCCCTTGGCCCCGAGCACGTCCACGGTGTGTCGATGCCCTCGCGCTATTCGAGCGACCACTCGAAGTCTGATGCCGCGAAGCTTGCCGAGAACCTTGGGATCGACTACCGGACTATCTCGATCGAGCCGGCTTTCGCTGCATACCAGGAGATGCTCAGCGACGCCTTCGAGGGTCGTGATGTTGGGCTGACCTACGAGAACATTCAGAGTCGGTGTCGTGGCCAGTTGCTCATGGCGTTGTCGAACGAGTTCGGTTGGATGGTGCTGACCACTGGCAACAAGAGCGAGATGGCGGTCGGCTATTTCACGATCTACGGCGACTCGGTCGGCGGTTACGCCATGATCAAAGACGTGCTCAAGCTGCGTGTGTACGAGCTGTGCCGGTATGTCAACGAAGCGGCTGGGCGCGACGTGATCCCGGTGGACGTGATCACCAAGCCGCCGTCCGCTGAGCTCCGGCCTGACCAGCGTGACGACGATTCGCTGCCGCCGTACGAGGTACTTGATCCGATCCTCGAGCTGTACGTCGAGCAAGACCGCACCGCCGGCGAGATCATCGAACTCGGCCACGACGAAGCCATGGTGCGACGCATCACCCGGCTGGTCGACATCGCTGAGTACAAACGCCGTCAATGCCCGCCCGGCGTCATTGTGAGTGCCAAAGCCTTCGGCCGCGACCGACGCCTCCCTATCACTCACTCCTACCGCGGCTAGCCGGTCCAGACTGTGCCACGCACAGTGTGACCGACCCGTCAGTCGAGGTTGAGTGACCCGTGAAGCGTGTTGCCGGTTTCGCCGGTCGCGCGCTTCAGTTGGGCTTCGCCGAGCACAGTGAACGTTGCTCGGGCTTCGGCGCGAACGCGACCTTTGAGGTCGATGATGCGGCCGATGGTCGCGATGTCAGTTTCGGTCTGCTCGATGATTTCGGCCTCCGCCAGATATGGCTTGTCGACGTACACCGCGCGATCGAACCGGGTCGATGTTTCGCTGGTGACTGCCCAGCGTCGACCGATTGTGATGCACGCCCACGCCATTGCCTCGTCGAGCACCGCAAGGATCACTCCGCCATGGAGCATCGTCGGCGCACCACTGAACGCTTCAGGCAGTGCGAACTCCGCTGAGACGAGGTTGCGATCGGTGTCGTGAAAGAACGGGATCTGGAGCCCCCGGTCGTTCGATTGTTCGCAGACGAAACAGTTCGTCGCGTAGCCGAGGTCGTCGTTGTGCAGAGGAAGCATCGCCACCACCGAGACGGTAGGTGCAATGTGTGAACGATCCGATCCGACCGGTGGCCGACTGATCGGCGATGCTGGGCTGGTGATCACGTATGACAACGACCTGCGCTCCCGGATCGAACGGAATCTTGCGGCGCACGAGCGTCTTGAACTGCCGCTCGATGGTCGGCGTCACGCCGCTGTGGTCATTCTCATTGTCGACTCCGAGCATGGTTCAGACCGTGTCGACGCACATCCGTCGACTGACGCTGGGATGGCGAAGATCCCTGCTGCTGATGACATCGCACACCTACTCGATGGCCGGATGGAGGGTGTGGCCGGTGGCGCGGCGTTCGTCCTGTGTCGCCGAGCGGTTCGACTGAACACTCATTCGGCGCAGTGGGCGCTCCCGGGCGGCCGGATCGACGCTGGCGAAACTGTGATTGAAGCGGCATTGCGCGAGACCGATGAGGAAGTTGGTGTGCGACTGCCCGAGTCGGCGGTGCTTGGGCTGCTCGACGACTACGCGACTCGATCGGGGTACGTGATGACACCGGTGGTCGTGTGGGGCGGAGCCGATTTGGTGCTCGTACCGAGTCCCGATGAGGTGCTCGCGGCCTACCGCATCGGCTTACACGAACTGTGTCGTGCTGATTCGCCGCGCTTCGTCAAGATCCCCGAGAGCGATCGGCCCGTCGTGCAGGTTCCGCTGAGTGGCGACCTGATTCATGCGCCGACCGGCGCCGTGATCCTGCAATTCCGCTGGGTCGGGCTTGAGGCCAGAACTGGTCCGGAGAGCCGAGTCAACGAGTTCGAACAACCCGTCTTCGCTTGGGGTTGAGTCGAAGCCGGCCAGAGAGGCCGACACCAGGCATAAAAATCTCCCGAGAATCCCGGGGGTCAGGCGCCGGAGTGGCCGAAGCCACCGCCGCGGTCTTGGCCGTCCAAGTCGTCGGTGACTTGCCACTCGACGTGCTCAACCTTCTGGATCACCAGTTGAGCGACGCGGTCGCCTTTTGCCAGTGAGTAGTCGGTGGTTGGGTCGGTGTTCAGGAGAATCACCTTGATCTCGCCGCGGTAAGCGGCATCGATCAGGCCCGGGGCGTTGACGACGCTGATGCCGTGCTTGAGGGCCATGCCGCTCCGCGGGAGCACGAAGCCACCGTAGCCCACTGGAATCGCGATCGAGATGCCGGTGGCGACAAGCGCTCGGCCACCACCGGCGGCAATTGTCGCGTCCTCCGCGGCGTACAGGTCGAGGCCTGCGTCGCCCTCGTGGGCATACTTCGGCAGCGGCATGTCGGGGTCGAGTTGAACGATCGGAATCGGCAGCGAGCTCACGACACAGCAGCGTAGAGCAGCCGCATGCAGACTTCTCCGCAACAGGCGTCAACGACATTGGACGGGAGGTTGTCCGGCTCAACGAGTTCGTAACCGCGGCTCCGATACAGAGCCTGAGCCCCATTGTTCGAGTGGTGCACCCAGAGCGTTGCGGTAGCCGCACCAGATTCGACTGTCCAGGCCTCGGCGCTGTCGAGGAGTTGTGTTGCGATGCCCCGACGCCGACTCTCGGGCGCCACCCACATACCGCAGATCGTTGCGTCTGTGGGCTTGTTCAGGACGACGCCGACGATGCCAACGGGTGCATTCGCAACGTCAGCGAAGACCGCGAAGACAGCGCCCTGATGTCTGGCGAAGCTTGTCAGACGTGCCCGCCACTCGTCGTCGCCGAAAGCCAGTTCGCGTTCGTACGTGGAATCGAATGCTGCCGGGTCGGTCTGCAACGCGCGCAGCCGGATCACGCTGAACTGCGCGACGTGCGCGGCGTTGGTGGGGTCGAGTTGCTGCACGGCCATAGTTAGAAGTTAGGCCGACCGCATGCTCCGGACAGCGAACGTTTCGCGGTGCCTCGTAGGCTGCCGAGCGTGGCAACTCGACCGTTCTTCCTGGGAGGCGGCATATGACTGCGCCTTCCCGTCCACCGTCGGTGGACAAACTCGCCCGCTCGCTAAAGGCCTCCGGTCTCCCACACCCAATCCTCGTCGACATCGCCCGGGAGGCGATCGACGCCGGTGATCACGAATCGGCAGCCGCACGGGCGGAGCAGTTTCGGCGCACTTTGCTGACACCGGTCGTCAACGCAACTGGCGTGCTCCTCCACACAAACCTCGGCCGGGCACCGCTCGCCCACCAGCAGGCAGCAGCGGCGCAGACCGTCGAGTTCGACCTGTCGACCGGGCAGCGAGGATCGCGTCAGGCCGCCGTCGGCCAACTTTTCGCACGGATGTGCGGCGCCGAGAAGGCAATGGTCGTGAACAACAACGCGGCTGCAGTATTGCTGGTCGTTGCGGCGCTCGCCGAAGGGCGTGATGTGCCAGTCAGCCGCGGCGAGAGCGTCGAGATCGGTGGATCATTCCGTGTCCCCGAAGTGATCGAACAGTCCGGCGCCCGGCTCGTCGACGTCGGCACCACCAACCGCACCCGAGTGGCCGATTACGCAAAAGCAATCGCCCGCCCCGATGTGGACGCGGCGATGGTGCTCAAGATCCACCCGAGCAATTACCGGGTGGAGGGTTTCGTCGAGGAGGCGTCGATCGCTGACCTGGCGACGCTCGACGTGCCCGTGGTTGCCGACATTGGCAGCGGTCTCGTTGATTCCACATGTCCGTGGCTGCCTGGGGCGCCGCCAGCATGGCTGGCCGGTGAACCGGCCGCGGTGCAGGCCATTGCCGACGGAGCCGACTTGATCACGTTTAGCGGCGACAAGCTGCTCGGTGGCCCGCAGGCCGGGATCATCGCCGGTCGCGCCGACCTCGTCGATCAGTGCTTGCGTCACCCACTTGCTCGGGCGCTTCGGCCGGGTGGCCTGGTGCTCGCTGCGCTGCAAACCACTGCGCTCACCTACCTCGACAAGCGTGCTGCGACCGACATCGCGTTCTGGAAGATGGTCGCCACCCCGATTGCCGAGTTACAAGCGCGGGCTGAATCGATTGTCGAGGCGATCCAGGCGGCCCATCCGAGCGCACGGGTCGAGTCGACCGAAGCATTGCCGGGTGCCGGCTCGGCCCCTGGCGTCACGATGCCGTCGGTCGGCGTGGTGATCGACGGCGACCTGCTCGAACCGCTCCGGCAGTTTGCCACGCCGGTGATCGCACGGTCGCGTGGCGACCGGACATCGCTCGATCTGCGCTCGATCGACCCCGCCGACGATCAGCTCGTGATCGATGCGCTGCTGGCGGCCAGCCGATGACGGTCATCGCAACGGCTGGGCACGTCGACCACGGTAAATCGTCGCTTGTCCAGTCACTCACCGGCACTGACCCTGATCGCTTAGAAGAGGAGAAACGGCGCGGGTTGACCATCGACCTCGGCTTCGCTCACACGGTGTTGCCCTCCGGAGCTGAACTGAGCTTCATCGACGTGCCTGGGCACGTAAAGTTCCTCCGCAACATGCTCGCCGGTGTCGGCGGTGTCACGGCGTGCGTCTTCGTCGTCGCCGCAACCGAAGGATGGAAGCCGCAGTCCGAAGAGCACCTCCGGATCCTCGAACTCCTCGGTATCGAGAACGGCGTCATCGCCCTCACCAAAGTCGACCTCGTCGACGACGAGTGGCTCGAACTCGCCGAGCTCGAAGTTGCTGAACACGTCGCAGGCACGTTCCTTGAAGGTGCCCCGATGCTTGCGGTGTCGTCGATAACCGGGGCCGGCATGGACGAAATGCGCGTGGCGCTTGATGAGCTCATTAAGCGCAGTGCAGAGGCTGCAGACCGCAAGCGACCTCGTCTGTGGCTCGACCGCGTGTTTGCCGCAAAGGGCAGCGGCACCGTCGGCACTGGCACATTAGTGGGCGGCACGTTGTGGAACGACCAGCTGGTCAGCATCGAGCCGGGCGGCCACTCGGCGCGTGTTCGCACGATCCAAACTGCCGGGAAGACAGTCGACAAGATCGGCGCGGGCAACCGCGTTGCCGTCAACCTCGCCGGCGTCGACCACAACGACCTGCAGCGCGGCGACGCAGTCATCGAACCTGATCGTTGGCGGCTGACCAGCAGATTCGACGCGTCGCTGCGGGTACTCGACGCACTCGATCACGATGTGTCGCGTCGTGGCGCATATGTCGCCTACATCGGTTCCGGTGAGTATTCGGTCAAGTTGCGTGTGCTCGGCGTCGAAGAGCTGTCGCCTGGAAGCACCGGCGCGGTCAGGTTGTTCCTTCCAGCAGCAGTTCCGTTGCTGCCAGGTGATCGGTTTGTCCTCCGTGAGTCCGGTCGTGACGAGACGATCGGCGGGGGAGAAGTACTCGACATCGATCCCGTGCTACGTGCGTCTCGTGCCGCACCCGATCGCAGTATCGATCGGTTGGTCAGCGAGCGCGGATGGTTGACCATCGACGAAATCGAGCAACTCACCGGTGAGGTCATCGATCCGGTCATCGGTGAATGGGTCACGTCGCCCGAGTCGCTCGCCGAACTGACCGAGACCGTTATTGCCCGGGTCGAAGACGCTGGCCCTGCAGGCCTCGACCTCGCTGCATTCGACGAACGTGAGCGGGCGGTACTTGCGACCCTCGACGAGGTCGTCATCACTGCTGGCCTCGTCCAGCCTGCCGATGCGATCGATCCGTACGAGGACCACCCGGTGCTGGCCAAACTGCTTGACGGCGGATTCATGCCGCCGTCGCTCGCCGACGTCGACCGCAACGACCTACGCGAGCTGGTTCGGCGTGGCCACGTTGTTCAGCGCGACGGGATTGGGTTCCACTGCGATGCGATTGAGGCAGCGGGTTATGTCGCCGCGGAACTACTCGCCGAACACGCAGATGGGTTCACGGTGGCCCAGTTCCGTGACGCCACTGGCGCCAGCCGCAAGTTCGTGCTGCCACTCGTTGCCGAACTCGATGCACGCGGAGTCACACGACGCCGCGAAGACGTCCGTATCGGCGGCCCCCGGCTTCCTTCGGTGTGACCAGTTAGCTGGCGAGGAGGTGCTTCCGTTCGAGATCGGTGAGGCCGCCCCAGATGCCGAAGCGTTCGCCGTGGGCAAGGGCTTGTTCAAGGCAGTTCTCGCGAACCACGCATGATGCGCAGACCATCTTGGCTCGTTTCTCGCGAGCGGCTTTGATTGAGCGCTTCTCGGAGCGGAGCGGAGCGTAGAACGCGTTGCCCATGTCGCCTTGACAGGCGGCCTTACTGCGCCACTCAAATGAATCGGGCTGAAATGTAACCAACTGCACATCTGCCACGGTAGGTGGTCAGCGTGGAGCTGGTCAAGGGCCAAATTCTGCGGATGGCAAACTATTCCGACACTGTGGGTGATGTTGACTCAGAGTTCACGCCCTCGTCATCGAGCGTTTCGTCGTCGTCCTTACCGCGCATCTCGCGGTAGTCCTTCGCAGCGCCTTCGAGCGGCTCCACTTCGAGCGTGATCCCGTCGATCTCGGCGACGCGGACTTGTTCCCCGGCCAGCACCGGGGTGGCCCGGTTGGTACGGGCACGCCAGCGGCCTGCACCGATTTCGACCACGCCGTCAGGGTCGACGTCGGTGATCACGGTGCCGATTTCGCCGATCATCCACTCACGACCGATGGTCGGTGTGGCGAATCGGGTACGGACCATGTTCGGCATCCCCACGATGAAGGTGAGTGTGATGCCGCCGATGCCGGTCAGCAGCGCAATCCACGAGGGGCGCATGCTGGCGCCGGGCAGCGATTCGAACAGGAACCACGTTCCGATGAGGGTCAGCAGTAAGCCGACGCCCGTCCAGAATCTGGGTATCCCAACTTGGACGTCGACCGCGAAGGTAAGCATCGCCACACCGATGACCACGATGGCCCACGTTCGGGTCGGGAGCACTGAGAGGCCGCTGAAGGCCAGGAACGTGCATACTGCACCGACCACGCCACCCACACCTACCCCGGCGGTGTAGAACTCGAACACGAGTAGTGCGAGGCCGGTCAGGAGCAGCAGGTAGGCAACAGGAGGGCTGGCAACCGTGTGGAACAGCTGGTCGATGAGTGACAGCTTGGAGAATCGCACCGTTGCCACGGTGTCGAAGCGGAGATTGCCATCGTCGGTGACGATCTGCTCGGTCGTGAGCAACGTGGTACCGGACTCTTCGTAGCCGTTCATGGCCTGCAACATCGACGTGACGGTGGGGATGCCTTCGTCGTCGATGCGCTGCTTGAAGATGTCGAGGGCACGGGCTTCGCTGAGGCCGACCGATCCCTGGCGGAGGGTTTCTGCAGCTACACCGAAGTCGATGTCAGCCGACGGAATTTTCAGTGGCACACCGACATAGCCGACGCGAGCGCCGGGGGCCATGCCTGTGACGTCGGCCACGGCGAGGATCTGTGCAGCAGGCCCGTAAAAGCGGGACCCGGTGGGTCCAACCCACACGCCGATGGGTATCGGGGCGTTCGCGATGTCGTCGAGCAGCTTGGCAACGACATCGTCATCGACGATCGTGCCATCGCTGTTGACCTGCAGGATCAGTGCCTGAGCGCCGCTGTTTTGGGCCCGTTCGATGGCGTTGCCGATCTCGTCGATCAGGATGTCGTCGATGAAGCCGCTGACTTGCAGCACGTCAACCGGGGCGATGTTGGCGCCCCCTGGAGTCGTCACAGTGTCGACGCCGTTGCCTTCGTTGTCGGTCTGCGCGTTTGCCGCGCCGCCGAACATCGAGAGCCCGGCCGCCATTGTGAGCAAAGCGATCGCTAGTCTGCGCAAAGGTGCCTCCGGAACATGAGAGTCCGCTGCAGTCGTTGACCGCCACCAATGTTGTCATTGTGGCGGGCAAAGG